>JAICUI010000084.1 GCA_025935925.1 Chloroflexota bacterium | reverse complement strand
CCGGCGGAGGACGCGCTGGATCCTGGCGCGCAGCTCCGGGTAGTGGTACGGCTTGGTGACGTAGTCCTCGGCGACCTCCTCGAGGAGGTCCGCCTTCGAGTCCGCCGTGTCGATCGCCGAGAGGACGATGATCGGGAGGTCCGCGCGGGCCTTCACCTCGCGCGCGAGCGTCACGCCGTCCATGCGCGGCATCAGCATGTCGATGATCAGGAGGTCGGGCCACGACTGGTTCAGCCGGCGGAGCGCCTCCTCGCCGTCGCGCGCGGTGACGACGTCGTAGCCGTCGGCGCGGAGCTGCTCGGCGAGGATGACGAGCAGGTTGGGGTCGTCGTCCACGATGAGGATCCGCGGCGACGTGACGCCGTACGGCCCGGGCGCGCCGTGCACCATGGCGCGAGGATAGCGCGGGCCCAGCGGCCGGGAACCACCCGGGCGGCGCCGCGTCGCCGGATCAGGGCCTCCGCAGGATGAGGCGCCAGGCCCGCCGCTCGTCCGACGTCCCCAGCCGTAGGCGCCGCGCCCACGTCGTCCGGGCCGAGGCGAGCTCCTCGGGCGCCGCCTCGTGCGCCTTCATCAGCTCGAGGCCATGCGCCCGCCAGTCGCTCGCGAGGCCACCGTCGAGCCGCGTCCGGACGTTTACGTCGGCGGCGAGGCGGTCACGGGCGTCGGCCGCGAGGAGGAGCTGCACCCGGCCACCGGGGCGGACGAGGGAGGCGATCCCCGCGGCGGCCGTCGGGTCCAGCGCGAGCGCGCCGCGCAGCAGCGAGCCCCACGGCAGGTTCACGGTCACGAGCTCCGCGATCCCGCGGAGCTCCGCCGGGACGGCCTCCGCCGATGCGACGACGAACACGGCGTTCGGGGTCCCGCCCCGCCGCGGGCCCTGCGCCGCGCGGCGCGAGGACTCCGCCATCGCCGTGGCGACGGGATCCACGCCGATCACGAGCCGGTCCGGCTTTGCGGCGGCCGCCGCGAGCACGAACCGGCCATCGCCGGTGCCGAGGTCGACGGTCACGCCGTCGCAGCCGGCGGCGCGGGCCGTCAGTTAGCCGACGTCCACCTCGACGAGGCGGCGCCCGATCACGGTACGCATCGGCGGAGCGTAGACGTGCCGCTCCGCGACGGCAAGCGGCGCCGTCGGGCCCGCGCCGGCACCTACACTTGCCCGGATGTCGGAGCTGCCGATCCGCCCGTACGAGCGCGCGCCGTCGGCCTTCCACCCGTGGGATCCGCGCACCGCCGACGTCGCGCGCGAGCTGGCCCGGCTCATCGACTCGGCCCGCCCGGGGACATCCGTCGAGCACGTCGGCAGCTCGTCGGTCCCGGGGCTGCCCGGCAAGAACGTCGTCGACCTGGGCATCGAGGCAGACCCCGACGACATCCCGGCGCTCAGCGACGCCCTGCGGTCGCTCGGGTTCGGACCCCAGGGCGGCCTCGCGCCGTTCCCCCCGACGCGCCCGATGCTCGTCGGCAACGTCGTCCACGACGGCACGTCGTTCCGGGTCCACTGCCACGTGATCCCGCCGTCGCGCAACGAGATCCGCGAGCTGGTCGGGTTCCGCGACGCGCTCCGAGCTGATCCGGCGCTGCGGGACGCGTACGCCGCCGAGAAGCGCCGGATCGTGGAGGCGGCGCCCGACGGCGAGGGGAACCAGCTGTACACCGTGCGCAAGAGCGACTTCGTCCGGGACGCGCTGTACCGCCTCGGGATCCGGCTCGGGCCTGCGGATGCGCCGGAGCCGCTCGCGCCCGGCGCGACCATCGGCGTGATGGGCGGCGGGCAGCTGGGCCGGATGCTCGGGTTCTCGGCCCGGGCGATGGGCTATCGGCTCGTCGTGCTCGACCCCGACCCGGCGTGTCCGGCCGCCGCCGTCGCGGACGAGGTCGTCGTGGCGCGCTACGACGATGCGGACGCCGCCCGACGGCTCGCGCGCATGAGCGATGTCGTGACCTACGAGCTGGAGCACATCGGCGTCGATGCGGCCGCCGCGGCCGGGGAAGTCGCGCCGCTCCGCCCCGGGCTCAAGGCCCTGCGGGCGACCCAGGACCGGCTCGCCGAGCGGCGGTTCCTGCGCGACATCGGCGAGCACGCGGCGCCGTTCCGCGAGGTGTGCGGCGCCGACGAGGCGCTCGCGGCCGGGCGCGAGATCGGCTACCCCGTCCGTCTCAAGGTGCCGCTTGGCGGCTACGACGGCCGGAGCCAGCTGCGTGTCGACACGCCAGAGGCCATGCCGGCCGCCGTGCGCTCGCTGGGCGGCGACGGCCACCCGCTACTCCTGGAGCAGGAGATCACCTTCGAGGGCGAGCTCTCGGTGGTGTGCGCGCGGAACCGCGACGGCCGCACGCTCGCCTTCCCCGTCGCGCGCAATCGTCACGATCACGGGATCCTCGCCGAGACCGTCGCGCCGGCCCCGGTCCACCCGATCGTCGCCCACGACGCTCGGGAGATCGCCGATTCGATCGCGCGCGGGCTGGACCTCGTGGGCGTCCTGACGGTCGAGCTGTTCCAGCTGCCGCCGGGCCAGGGGCTGATGGTCAACGAGCTCGCGCCCCGGGTGCACAACTCGGGCCACTGGTCGATCGAGGGCGCCGCGACGTCGCAGTTCGAGCAGCATCTCCGGGCGATCCTTGGGCTGCCGCTCGGATCCGTCGCGCCGCACGGCGCGACCGCGATGGTCAACCTGCTCGGCACGGGCGCGGACCGCCCGGCGCGGATCGCGGGTCTCCCGTCGGCGCTCGATGACCCCGGGGTCCACGTCCATCTCTACGGCAAGCGACGCGTCTTCGAGCGGCGCAAGATGGGCCACGTGACCGTGGTCGGCGACGAGCCCGAGGCGACGCTCGAGCGGGCGCGCGCCGCGGCCGCGACCCTGCGCTGGGAGGACTGAGCGGTGTCGGAACCGGGTGCGACATCGCCCATCGTCGGCGTCGTGGGCGGTAGCCGGTCGGACTTCCCGGTGCTCGAGAAGGCGACGATGGTCCTCGAGGCGCTCGGGGTCCCGTGCGAGCTCCGCGTGGTGTCGGCGCATCGGACGCCCGATCACCTGTTCCGGTACGCCGAGAGCGCGGTGGGACGGGGGATCCGCGTCGTCATCGCGGGCGCCGGCGGCGCCGCGCACCTGCCGGGGATGCTCGCCGCCAAGACCGCCCTGCCCGTGATCGGTGTGCCGGTGCCGACGCAGCACCTCGGCGGCCTGGACTCGCTGCTGTCGATCGTGCAGATGCCGCGCGGGATCCCGGTGGCGACCGTCGCGATCGGCAACGCCGAGAACGCGGCGCTGCTCGCCGCCTCGATCCTCGCGCTGTCGGACCCCGCGCTGGCGGCGCGCCTCGCGGACTACCGCCGACACCAGACGGACGACGTGCTGAGCGACCCGTCGAACGCCGAGCCGCTGCCGGAGGCGTAGCCCCCGCGCCTATGCGGCCGGCGCACCCACGCCCTCGGGCGCCGCGCCCGGGACGCCGGACGCGCGATCCGAGGCTCGGCGGCGGTCCGCCAGGTGAGCCGCGAGATCGACCGCCGTCTTGACGACGACCAGGACGACGAGGGCGGCGGCGCGCGCCCCGAACAGCGCCACGCCGAACGCGCCGAACAGGATCGTGAGATGGAGCACCACCACCCGTGCGTACGGCGCCCGCATCTCGACCTCGGGGGTGGACGACGCGTGCTCGCCCCCGAGGAGCCAGTTGGCGACGAACGACACGCCGTGACTGATGAGCAGGAACACGGCAGCCCTGAGCACGGCGCCCGCGTCCGGGTACGCGATGTCGGCGCCGAACGACGAGCCGAACATCACGCCGCTGCCAGGCGCCCCGAGGCCCGCGAACAGGATGGGCAGCACCAGCCAGACGAAGATGCCGTGACCGACCCAGAACAGGCCGTAGTGGGCGCAGAAGAACAGGCTCAGCGCGATCGTCTGCAGGGCCGTGCCGCGTCCCGCCGCGCGACCGGGC
This sequence comes from Chloroflexota bacterium, assembly GCA_025935925.1. Classification (GTDB taxonomy): domain Bacteria; phylum Chloroflexota; class Limnocylindria; order Limnocylindrales; family CSP1-4; genus CAIXZV01. The sequence goes on along the minus strand of JAICUI010000084.1, from coordinate 5,365 downwards.
GGTGGTGGCGGCTGCGGCACGAGCCGGCGTCGGCGATCGATCACCGGGAGCACGACGCCGGCCGTGAGCATCCGGGCAACCGCGAACACGCCCACGACGCCGTTCTCGGCCCAGTACACGGCCACGACGGTCGGCAGGTCCCAGCCGAGCCACAGGACGCCGACGAGCGGGATCGCGTTCACGGCGATCAGCGCCGCGAGCGCCACCGGCGAGGCGTGCGCCGCGCGACGGAGGGTCAGGTACGCGCCCACGCGCGCAGCGTAGCCGTCCCCGACGGTGGCCGTGACGAACCGCCGATAGACTCGGGAGCGCATGGACGATGAACGCTGGGAGCCGGGGATGCCGGTCCTCGACCGGCAGCCCGTCCGCGCGCCCGCGACCGCCCCGGCCGCATCGACAGCTGCCGCTGCCCGGTACCCGGGGAGCGCCGCCGACGCCCACCTCCCGCCGAGCCTCCGCGGCCTCCCGCCGCGCAGCGTGCCCGAGACGCGCCCCACGCCGCTCCAGAAGCACTTCGTCCTGGTCTCGGCGCCGGCGCTCGTGCTGGGGGCGATCGCGATCACCGCGCTGGAGCTTGGCGCCGGGTTCGACAGCCCGATCGTGCGCGTGTGCGTCCTGCTCGCGGCCCCGCTGCTCCTGGTCACGACCGTCGATGCGGCACTGCGAATCTGGCGCTCGGCATGGGCCTGGATGCCCGTCGACCGCGGGCGCGGCCTGTTCCGGCTCGCGTGGCTGATCCCGGCGGCCGTGTTCTTCGTGCTCATCCTGGGGGCCATCGCGCTCGTGCTCGGGACGTGACGTGACCGAGCGACCGCTGAGCCAGGAGGAACGCCGCGCGGCCGCCGCGCTCGGGCGCGGTGCCGACGCACGCTCGACCGACCTCGCCTCGGGCCTGGGCGCGCCGCGCTGGATCGAGCGGGTCCTGAACTACTGCTCGAACTGCGGCACGGCGCTCGTCGCCGGCATCCCGCCCACCGAGCACCGCGAGCGCATGGCCTGCCCGCGGTGCGGCTTCATCGCCTACGTCAACCCGCGGCTCGTCGTCACGACGATCCCGGTCACCGACGACGGCCGTGCCCTCCTCCTTCGCCGCGGCATCGAGCCGGGGCGGGGCAAGTGGGCACAGCCCGGCGGGTTCATGGAGATCGACGAGAGCGTGGCGGAGGCCGCGACCCGGGAGACGCTCGAGGAGACAGGCCTGCTCGTCGAGCCGGGCGCAATCGTCGGGCTGTACACGCGCCTCGAGGCCGCCGTCGTCGTGCTGGTGTTCGAGGCCCGGATCGTCGGCGGGGAGACGCGCCAGACTCCCGAGGCGCTCGAGATCCGTGCGTTCTCGGCCGCGGAGATCCCATGGCCGGAGCTCGCATTCTCGACGTCGTTCTGGGCGCTCCGCGACTGGGTCGAGCGCCGCGACGGCGAGGCCGCGGTGCCTCCCGCATTTCCGGGCCGCGAGGATTGGTGACGGCGACCTTGCAGCAGCGCTTGCACCGTCCAGCCACGCGGGATATCCTCCCCGCCGTCCACTAAGGCTCTCCCTTCGACGGGGGAGTCGACAACCGAAGAGCCGCGCCCCCCGGCAGCCCGTTCTGTCGACTCACCGGAGCCACGGTCACCCACGCCGTCCCTCCGGGCCCCCTCTGGCGATTCGAGCCCAGTCCTCCGAGGTTCGTCAGTTCCGCCACGCGCGTCTGCCCGCGCCCTGCGTTGGCTGGCGGCTGCCGAGCGGTCGTGGCTCCCTTTTTCTCCGTCGCCGTGCGCTCGCGCGCCCGGCGTCCGGCAGAGAGGAGGCAGGCCGTTGGCCTTCCGTGTCCTTCGCGCCCCCGCGCCCCAGCCCGACGGCCGCACCCCGGCCGGATCCCGGGTCCGCCGCGTCCCGATGGCCGCCCTGCTCGCGGTGCTCCTCGTGGGCGCCGTCGCGGCCCCCGCCAGCGCCGCGTGGCCGGTCGCGTCGCGCAGCTCGTACATCAGCCAATACTTCCACCGCGGCCATCGCGCCGATGACATCGCCGCATCGCGGGGGACCCGGATCGTCCCGATCCGCACGGGCCGCGTGGTGTTCGCCGGCTGGAAGTCGAACTGCGGCGGCTACCAGGTGTGGGTCTACCACGGCAGTGGCCTGTACACGGCCTACTACCACATGAGCCACGAGACGAGCTGGAAGGGCCGCTGGGTCACCCGCAGCACGACCACGATCGGCTACGTCGGCGCGACCGGCTGCGCGACCGGTCCGCACACGCACGTCGAGGTGTGGAAGGGCTACCCGTGGCGGTCCGGCTCGTATCGCGTCAACCCATACGGGTACATCGACTCCGGGTCGTACCTGCCGCTCCGCTACCGCTAGCCCGGGCCCCAGCCCGAGCCCGGCCTGCCCCGAACGGCGCCTCGCGCGAGGCGCCGTTCGTGCTGCTCAGCCGCCGGAACCGGTTCGCGTGGCCACCTCGACCTCGGCCTCCGCTGCCGCCATCGCCGCCCCGACGATCCCGGCATCGTTGAGGAGCCTGGCCGGGACGACGTCGGCCTTGACGGTCAGCCTCGGCAGGAACTTCTCGGACCGCTTCGAGACGCCGCCGCCGATGATGAACAGCCGCGGCGAGAACAGCTTCTCGATCGCCAGCAGGTGCTCGTCGAGGTCCGCGGCCCATGCCTTCCACGACAGCCCGCGGCGGACCCGCGCGGCCGCGGCGGACCGGCGCTCCGCGTCGCGGCCCCGGATCTCCATGTGCCCGAGCTCGAGGTTCGGGATCAGGGTCCCGTTGTAGAACAGGGCCGAGCCGGTGCCAGTGCCGAGCGTGATCAGGAACACCGAGCCCCGCTGGCCGACACCGGCGCCGTAGCGCATCTCCGCGACGCCCGCGGCGTCCGCGTCGTTGATCACGTGGACCGGCCGGCCGATCACGCGCGCCATCGCCTCGTCAGCCTCGAAGCCGATCCAGGCCGGGTCGACGTTCGCCGCGCTCTTGGTCACGCCGTCGACGACGACCGCCGGGAACCCGACGCCGACGGGCGCCGCCTGGTCCAGGCCCGTCTCCTTCTCGATCCGGACCACCATCCGGCGGATCGACGCGATCACGGCGTGCGGCGCCGACGGCTGCGGCGTGGGCACCCGGTGGCGGTTGCCGACGAGCTCGCCCGTGTCGAGGTCCACCGCCGCCGCCTTGATCCCGCTGCCGCCGACGTCGACGCCGACCGCGAGGCGGCGCGGGCCATCCACCGGCGCCATCGGGGTGACCTTGACGCCGGCGTCGACGCCGGGCTCGCCGGCGACCCCGGGATCCTCGGCGGCGTCGCCGGATGCGTCGACGCTCGCGTCCTGCGCCGCGGGCGTCTCGGGCGCGGCCTGGGCGGGCGTGCCCGCCGCCTCGTCCTCGGCGCGCTCGTCCGCCGCGAGCTGCGCCGCCTCGGCGTGCTCCGCGTCGTCCATCCCCGCCTGGCGCTCGTCGTCCATGTCGTCGCCCCTAGCCCTGGTTCACGGTGATCCCGCCGTCGATCATGCAGGCGCTCAGACTACAGGCCCGCGCGGACCCGGACGTTGGTACGGGGGCGCATCGCGCGGTGCCGGCGTACAACGGTCGGATCGGGGGGACACCGCTCCGAGGACCGTCCTTGAGCCGGCGACCGGCATCGCATCACGATCCGAGCACGCGAACGGCACGTGCGCTGCGGCGCACCGTCAACCGGTGCTTCGTGCTGCTCGGGGTGCCGTGGATCGCGTTCGTCGGGCTATCGGTGGTGATGGTGGCGCAGGCCACGCCGGCGATGGCCGTCGCGATGACGCTCGGGACGGCGCTCGTCGTCGGCTCGGCGTGGCTCGGCCGGCAGCAGGTGCTGCTGGGGGTCGAGCGCCTGGACCAGGAGCGGCACGGCCTGCGGGAGGCATACGACCGAGCGCGGCTCGACTCGCTCCGCGACGGGCTCACGGGGCTCGGCAACCACCGGGCGTTCCAGGAGGAGTTGACCGAGCAGGTCGTCGTCGCGCGCTCGGACGATCGTCCCTTCGCGCTGCTGTACGTCGATGTGGACGACCTGAAGAAGTTCAACGACGCGCGCGGCCACGCCGCGGGCGACGCGCTGCTGGTCGCGACGGCGCGGATCCTCCAGAGCAACATGCGTCGCTGGGACCGCGGGTTCCGGATCGGGGGCGACGAGTTCGCCGTCGTCCTCATCGACTGCGACATCGACGAGGCGGTGGCGATCGGGCGGCGGATTCTGTCGAGCGCTCTCGCGGGCGGCGCGGTGGCGCACGGCGTCGACGCGTTCTCGATGACGATCGGCGTGTCGGCGTTCCCGGAGCCCGCCGCGGACCGCCAGCAGCTCACCCACCAGGCGGACGCCGCCCTGTACTGGGGCAAGCGGCACGGCCGGACCGAGGTGCAGGCGTTCGACCCGTCGCGCCACGGCGTCGCCGACGACTGGCGCCCCCTCGAGGAGCTGGCCGCCGCCGTCAGCGCGGTCGCCGCGAATCGCTCGCTGACGCCGGTGTACCAGCCGCTGTACGACGTGCGCACGGGGCGGGTCGTCGGCTACGAGGGGCTCGTGCGGCCGGACGAGTCGGCCGGCTTCCCGAACGCGTCGGCGCTGTTCGTCGCGGCCGAGGCCGTGGGCCGGACGGTGGAGCTCGACCTCGCGAGCCTCGAGACCGTCATCGCGGGCGCCGGAGCGCTCGACGAGTCGATGTACCTCTCGGTCAACCTCTCGCCGCGGTCGCTCGAGGCAGCGGCATTCAGCGTGTACGACGTGCTGTCGATCGCCCGCCGCCACGGCATCGACGCGACGCGGCTCGTCGTCGAGCTGACGGAGCGCGAGGAGGTCGAGGACCTGGAGCGGCTGCGGCGAGCGTTGTCGGCGCTCCGGCGGCACGGGGTGCGGACCGCGGCCGACGACGTCGGAGCCGGCAACGCGGGCCTCCGGCTGCTGAGCGAGGTCAGCTTCGACATCATGAAGATCGACCTCACCCTCGTCCGCGCGGGCGCCGCGAGCGAATCGGCCGACGCCGTCCTGCGCGCGCTGCGCGGTCTCGCCCGCCGCCAGCATCAGACGATCGTCGCGGAGGGCGTCGAGACGCTCGAGGAGCTCGCGATGGCGATGGACCTCGGGTTCGACACCGTGCAGGGCTACCTGCTCCAGCGGCCGGCCACGCACCTCGGTGCCAAGGCGTTGGACTTCGACGCGTTCCGGGAGGTCCGCGAGGGCGGCACGCACGACGGCGTCGACGAGCAGGGCGCCGCCTAGCTCCGGAGCGCGCGCACGCTGAACGCGGTCACGGGGTGCGAGACGCCCTTGAGCTCGAGCCCTTCCACCGCGTCGGCCTCGACGGCGTCGTCCACCGCGGCGTGCGTCCGCTGGGACACGAGGATCTGGCCGTTGG
>JAICUI010000093.1 GCA_025935925.1 Chloroflexota bacterium | reverse complement strand
GACGTCGGCGAGGTCGTTCCGCGCCGGCGCGGGCGCGGCGGCCGCGGCCGCGAACGCCGGCATGGGCTCCGCCGCGGGCGCGGGCGCCGGCGCGGCCGCGGGCGCGGGCGTCGCGACGGGCTCGACCGGCCCTCGCTCCGACTGGATCGTGGTCGACTCGGAGGTGCGCATCGGCGGCATCGTCGGCCGCGTCAGCTCGATCTCCAGCTCGTGCTTCGCCTCGAGCATCGACTTCTTGAACGCCTTCGCATCGCGCAGCATCTCCAGCCGCTCGACGCCGCTCTCGGACGCCGTCAGCACCTCGAGGTTCCCGTAGCCGAACAGCCGGCCGAAGATCGACTCGGTGAGCACCGCGTCGTTGATCTTCTCGAGGGATGAGTCCGACGTCTTCTTGTTGATCACGCCCTCGAGGTGCATCACTCGCCGGTTCGTGATCACGAACGACTGCGCGCGGAACGTGAGCGCGCCCCAGATGAGCGACGCGACGCCGATCACGACCAGCGCGAGGACGACCCAGCCGAGGATGTCCCACAGCACGCCGCTGGTTCCCGCGTTGAGCGCGCGGAACCCGCCCGCGAGCGCCGCGATGATCAGCCCGAGGATCGCCCAGCGCGCCCGCCACACGAGCACGAACCAGTGCTGGTGGGCGACGCGGATCACCCGCTCGCCCGACGCCAGCAGGCTTTCGGCGTAGCTCACGGTCTTCCCTCCTCAGGCCCGCGGATGGGCGCGGGCGTAGACCTCCCGGATGCGCTCCCCCGTGACGTGGGTGTACAGCTGGGTGGTCGCAATACTGGCATGTCCGAGCAGCTCCTGGACGACCCGGAGGTCCGCGCCGCCCTCGAGCAGGTGGGTCGCGAACGAGTGGCGGAGCGTGTGCGGCGTCACGCGGCCGCCCAGCCCCGCCGCGTCGGCCGCGTCACGCACGGCCGTCCACGCCGCCTGACGGGTGAGCCGCCGGCCGCGGCGCGTCACGAACACCGGCGTCCCTGGCCCGTCGCCCTCGCCCGCTTCGGCCAGCCACGCGGCGCGCGGCCACGCGAGATACCGGTCGAGCCAGCCGAGCGCCACGTCGCCCACGGGCACGAGGCGCTCGCGATCGCCCTTGCCGATCACGCGGACCGTCGCGGCGTCGCGCGCCAGGTCCTCGCGGTCGAGGCTGAGCGCCTCCGACACGCGGAGCCCGGCGGCGTACAGCGTCTCGAGCAGGGCCCGGTTCCGAAGGGCGAGGCCCGCCGCGTCGCTCGGCGAGGCGTCCCCCGCCCCGGGCGCGCCGCCGGCGGCCTCGAGCAGGCGGTCGACCTCGTCGACCGACAGCGGATCCGGGAGCAGCCGCGGCTGGCGCGGCAGGTCGATGTGGGCGGCGACGTCGATCGGGATCAGACCGTCGCCGTAGGCGAAGCGATAGAACCCGCGGATTGCCGCCGTCCGCCGCCGGAGGCTCGTCGGCGCGAGCCCAGGCTCGTTCGGCCGTCCGCGGCGGGCCCGCGCGGCGAGGTACCGGTGGGCGACCTCGGGCCCGGCCGCCCACCCCGCCGCCGCGCCCCGGCTCATCGCGAAGTCGGTGAGGTCCGAGCGGTAGGCGCGGATGGTGGCGTCGGCCACACCGCGCTCCACGCGCAGGTACGTGAGGTAGTCCTCGATCGCGCCGTCGAGGCCGGTCGCGGTCACGCCGCCGTCAGGCACTCGCCTCGACGGCGCGTCCCGCCCGCCAGGCCTCGGCGCGGTCGAGCAGCTCGCGCGCCGAGAGCGTCGCCGCCTCGCCGCCCGCCGGCCCGCCGATCATCTGCGCGAGCTCCGCCTCGCGCTCGGACCGGGTGAGCCTCGAGACCGTCGTCACGGTGCGCCCGTCGCGCTCGGTCTTCTCGATCCGGTAGTGGGCGTCGGCGTACGCGGCGATCTGCGGGAGGTGGGTGACGCACAGCACCTGGTGCGCGCGCGCCAGCGTCCACAGGCTGCGCCCGACCGGGTCCGCGCTCCGGCCGCCGATCCCGGTGTCCACCTCGTCGAACACGAGGACCGGCGTGTGGTCGACGCCGGCGAGGACCTGGCGGACCGCGAGGGCGACACGCGATAGCTCACCTCCCGACGCGATCCGCGCGAGCGGCCGCGCGGGCTCGCCCGGGTTCGGCTGGAACGTGAACACGACGGTGTCGATGCCGGTCGCGTCGAACGCCACGGCGTCGCCGTCGACCTCGACCGCGGGATCGTCACGTGCAGCGGGTCGCCGGCCCAGCGAGACCGCGAACGTGCCGGCCGGGAACCCGAGCTCCGCGAGCACGGCGGACGCCGCCCGCCCGAGCTCGCCCGCGGTCGTCCCGCGGCGGATCGACAGCTCCGCGGCTGCGTCGGCGACCTTGAGCAGCAGACGGGCGTCCTCGGCCGCCCGCCGCGCCCGCTCGTCCTCGAGACCGCGGAGCCGCTCGGCCTCGGCCTGCGCGCGCGCCCCGTGCGCGAGCACCGCCTCCTCGTCGTCGCCGTACCGCCGCAGGAGCCGGTGGATCTCGCCCAGCCGCTCCTCGAGGGCGAGGAGCGCCGCCGGGTCATGGTCCACCGTCTCGGCCAGCGAGCGCGCCTCGGCGGCCACATCCTCGACTTCCGCCTCGAGCCCCGCCAGCCGGTCGGCGAGTCCCTCCCAGCGCGCGTCGAGCCGCGACAGGGCGCGGAGCTCCCGCTCGGCCAGCGCGACGCGTTCCCGCGCACCGCGACCCTCGCCGAGGAGCGTCTCGCGCACCGTGGCGGCGCCCTCGGTGATCGTCCCGGCGTGCTGCGCCGCGGCGAGCTCGCGCTGGATCTCCGCCGCCTCGCCGGCCCGCAGCCGCCCCGCGGCGATCTCCTCGGCCTCGTGCTCCAGGATCTCGAGCCGGCGAAGCAGCTCGCGCGGCTCCATCGCCAGCTCCTGGAGCGCCGCCCGGTTCGCGCGCCACCGCTCGACCGCGCCCGCGACGGCCGCGCGCGCGGCCTCGTGCCCGCCGTACGCATCGAGGAGGTCCCGCTGCCAGTCCTCGTCGAGCAGCCGCTGCTGGTCGTGCTGGCCGTGGATCTCGACGAGGGCCCCGGTCGTCGCCGCCAGCCGCCCGGCGGTGACCGTCTCGTCGTCGATCCGGGCGGTCGAGCGGCCGCCGGAGCTCACCTCGCGCACCGCGATCAGCGGCTCGGGGACCCGGTCGAACAGCGCCTCCACGCGCGCCGAGTCCGCGCCGTGACGCACGAGGGTCGTGTCCGCCCGCGCGCCGGACGCCAGCCCGAGGGCATCGATGACCAGGCTCTTGCCCGCGCCGGTCTCGCCCGTCAGCACGTTGAGCCCGGCGGCGAGCGGCAGCCGCAGCTGGTCGATGAGCGCGAGGTCGGTCACCGCCAGCTCGAGCAGGCGGCCCGGCGCCCGGGGATCCGTCTCGGACACCATCGTCAGGACGGCAGCAGCTGGACCTTGGTCCGGAGCAGGTCCCAGAACGGCTGGGCACCGTGCGGCTCGACGAACCGGATCGGCCGCTCGAGCGCGCGGACCTCGACCACGTCGCCGACCTCGATCCGGCGATCCTCACGGCCGTCGATCGAGACCAGCGCCTCGTGCGCGTCGACGACGCGGCAGCGAACCACCTGGCTCGGCGACACCACGATCGATCGCAGGGCCGAGAGGTACCCCGCGATCGGCGTCACCACGAGGTTCCGGCTGTGCGGGTCGAGGATCGGGCCGCCGGCGGAGAACGAGTAGCCGGTCGAGCCCGTGGGACTCGAGATCACGAGACCGTCCGCGATGAACGAGGCGAGGTGCGTCGAGTCGATCGAGACGTCCAGGTGCACGACCCGGGCCAGCGAGCCGCGCGCGACGACGATGTCGTTGAGGGCCGTGAACGGTTCCCCCGCCGGCCGGCCGGCGGGCAGCACGGCGCCGGTCAGCGCCATCCGCTCCTGCACGTCCCAGCTGCCGGCGCTCAGCTGCTCGAGCACGGGCTCCAGCCCGTCGGCCTCGGCCTTCGACAGGAACCCCACCTTGCCGAGGTTGATCCCGAGGATGGGCACGTCGACCTCCGCGACGGCCATCGCCGCGCGCAGGAACGTGCCGTCACCACCGAGGACCACGAGCGCATCGGTCGACGGCAGCTCCTCGACGAGCTGCGCGGTCTCGCCCGCCGGCGCCGTCCACTGGTCGATCCCGCGCATCCGGCACCAGCCGGCCGCGCGCTCCGCGAGGTCCACGGCATCGTCGATCGTCGGGTTGTAGGCAAAGCCGAGGCGGCGGATCGTCACGCGGCACCACCCCATGCCGCGGTGACCGCGTCCTCGATGTGAGCGTCGAGCTCCGCGCACGACGGCCCCGGCCCGAACCAGGCGAGGAACTCGCGGTTGCCCTCCGGGCCCTGGATCGGTGAGGCGATGACGCCGCGCGTGCCGAGCCCGAGCGACGCCGCGGTCGCCGTCGTCTCGTGCAGCACGCGGCGGTGGACGACCGGGTCGCGCACGACGCCGCCCGGGACGTCGGCCCGGCCCGCCTCGAACTGCGGCTTGACGAGCGCGACGATCGAACCGTGCCCGCGCAGCACCGACCGGACCGGGCCGAGGATGAGGGCGAGCGAGATGAACGCGACGTCGATGACGGCGAGGTCCGCGCGCTCGGGCAGCGACCCGGGCGCGAGCGTCCGCGCGTTGACCCGCTCCATCGACACCACCCGAGGATCCGCGCGGAGCCGGTCCGCGAGCTGCCCGTACCCCACGTCGATGGCGTACACCCGCGCCGCGCCGCGGGCGAGGAGCACGTCCGTGAAGCCGCCGGTCGACGCCCCGATGTCGGCGGCGACGAGCCCCGCCGCGTCGATCGCGAAGGCATCCAGCGCCGCGAGCAGCTTGTGCGCGCCGCGGCTCACCCACTCGCGGCCGGCGGCGACGTCCAGCGGCGCATCCCGGGCGACGAGGTCGCCCGCCTTGATGTCGTGCCGCGCCGCATCGCCCGCGCCGACCCGCACCTTGCCCGCGAGCACGAGCGCCTGCGCCCGCGAGCGCGACGGCGCCAGGCCGCGGTCGACGAGCAGCTGGTCGAGGCGGACGCGCCTCGGAGACGGTGCCGGCATGGACCTATCGTGGCATACGCCGCTCACCGCGGACGTATCCGCGGGGCGGCCCCCGCGTCGCCCTCAGCCGGCCGCGCGACCGGGGTCGGCCAGGTCGTCGGTCAGCGCGTCGACGAAGCTCGCGACCAGGAACCCGAGGTAGTCGAAGACGACGCGCCGGGTGGCGTCGGGATCGTCGCCACGGGCCGCGGGCGGGTCGTCCTCGGCGATCCCGAGCTGCGCGCCGAGCACCAGGCGCATGTCGTTCAGCCCGCCGAGCCACGCGGACGCGGCCGTCTCGTCGAGCTCGTCGGCCATGAGGGTCGACTCCATCCGCTCGAGGCGGCGCGTGCGGGCGTCGTCGAGCGACGGCCGCACGAGGTCGCTCCAGGCGGCCTCGGCGTCGGGATCGTCGGGGAACGCGGGCGGGTAGAGGCGCGCGACGGGATCCCCGGGGTCGCCGGCGGGGCCGCTCCAGCCCGACGAGCCGGCGTCGGGACCGCGCTCCTCGCGATCTCGGAGGGCGTCGCGCAGCTCGTCGATCAGGGACCCGAGGATCCGTCGCTCGTGGTCGTCGAGGCGCACGGAGAATCGCTCCTCGCCGATCCGCTGGACCGGCCGGCGCACGGCCACGGGGTCGCGGTCAGTCCTGCTGGATCGTGGCCCACAGGCCGTGGGCGTGGAGCCGCGAGGCGTCGTGCTCGCAGCGCTCCATCGTGCCGCCCGACACGACGGCGCGACCCTCGTTGTGGACCTGGAGCATCAGCGCGTGGGCCTTGGGGTGGCTGTACCCGAACAGCTTCCGGAACACGTACGTGACATACGTCATCAGGTTCACCGGGTCGTTCCAGACGACCACGACCCAGCGCGGCGACAGCCGCGGGTCCTCGCCGATCCGCTCGACGAGCACGGGATCCGGCGCCCGCATGACCGATGTGGCAGCCATCGCCGGCATCGTGCCACAACGCCCGCGCGATGGGAATCAGCGACGACCGGCGACCGGTGCCTCCACGCCCAGCTCCGCGATGGCCTCCTCGACCTGGGCGGTCAGCCCCGGGACGTCGAGGCGGATGAGGCGCCGAAGATCCGCCACCGCGCCGTGATCGACGAACCGGTCCGCGGGGATCCCGATGATCCGGACCGGCACCTCGCGGTACGCGGCGTCCGCGAGCCGGGCCTCCTCCATCGCCTCGAGCACCGCCGAGCCGAACCCGCCCGCCGCGACGCTCTCCTCGAACGTCACGACGAGCCGCTTGCCGCGCGCATGGCTGAGCACGAGGTCCCGGTCGAGCGGCTTCGCGAACCGCGCGTTGACCACGGCAACCGACCAGCCACGGACCTCGAGCGCGCCGGCGACCTCGACTGCGCGCTGGACGATCGGCCCGAAGCCGACGAACAGGAGGTCGCTGCCTTCTCGCACCAGCTCGCCACGCCCGATCGGCAGCACCTGGGGGTCCGACTCCGGCACGCCGAACCCCGCGTCGCGCGGGTAGTGGAGCGCGAACGGATGGTCCTGCGCGAGCGCCGTGCGGACGAGCGACCGGAGCTCCTGCTCGTCCTTGGGGCTGGCGATCACCAGGTTCGGCAGCTGGCGCTGGGCCGGGATCGCGAACATCCCCTGGTGGCTGGTCCCGTCCTCGCCCACGAGGCCCGCGCGGTCGACCGCGAGCAGG
>JAICUI010000104.1 GCA_025935925.1 Chloroflexota bacterium | reverse complement strand
CTCGCCGGTCCGAGGCTCGCGTTCGCGGCGCCGCTGGGCGGCTCGCTCGCAGCCCTCGGGCTCGCCGGCATGCTCGTCGCCGGTGCGGCGTCGACGCCGCTCCCGGGCACCGGCGCGGGTGCGGGAGCGGGCGGGGGAGCGACGACCGAGACGACGGCACCTGCCGGCCCTGGCGCGGCCTCCTCGGCAGGCGAATCCTCGTCGGCTGCCGCGGCGTCGACGGCCGCGGGGTCGACGCCGACCCGCCCGAGCACGGTGTATGGCGACGCAGCGCCAGCGTCCCCGGCGTCGGACGTCACGCGTGCGGTCGTGCAGCCACCGCAGGCGTCGGCGGGCTTCGCGCCCGCCGCGACCGCGGCGACCGCCGACCCGACGTCGAACCCGCCAGCGGCCGCCGATGTGAATCGTGATCACGCGCTCGTGGCCTCGAAACCGCCTAAATCGCCGCAGCTGTCGCGGCCGGCGTCGCCGCTCGGCGTCGTCGCGACGGCACTCCTCGTCCTCGGCGTCGTCCTTGCCGGGGGACGGCTGGTCGCCGGGCGGCTCGCCTAGCCTCGCCGCGGCAGCGCGACGGTGAAGGTTGCGCCCCGCCCGGGCACGCCGTCGCTCGCCGCGGTCACCGTTCCGCCATGCGCGGTGACGAGATCGCGGACGATCGCGAGCCCGAGGCCGGTCCCGCCCGTGTCCGCATGACGCTGGAACCGGTCGAAGACCCGGGGCAGCTCGTCGGGCGCGATGCCGGAGCCGGTGTCGCGCACGACGAGGACCGCGTCGTCGCCCTCGGCGCGCACCTCGATCGCCACGCGTCCGCCCGCAGCCGTGTGCCGCAAGGCGTTGCCGACGAGGTTCGCGATCACCTCGCGGATCCGCACGGGATCCACGTCGAGGACGAGCCGCGGTTCGCCCGCCGCCGCGAGGTCCACGCCCTTGGCCGACGCCGACGCGGCGTTCGCGGCGACGACCTCGCGCGCGATGCCGGCGAGGTCCGCAGGCTCGCGGTGGAGCGTCAGGGCGCCGGCATCGGCGAGCGACAGGGTTCGCAGGTCGTCGAGGAGCCGGGCCATGACCGTCGTCTCGGCGAGGACCGGCGCGAGGTGGTCCTCGTCGAGCGGGTGGACGCCGTCGAGCATCGCCTCGAGGCCGCCCTGCACGACGGTGAGCGGCGTCCGCAGCTCGTGGGTGACGTCGGCGAGCATCGAACGGCGGTCGTCGCGAGAGCGGTCGAGGCGCTCGGCCATCGTGTTGAACGAGGCCGCTAGGCGGCGCACCGGGCGCGGACCTCGCGGGAAGACGCGGACGTCCGGCTCACCGTCCGCGAGGCGGTCGATCGCCTCGGCGATCTCCGTCAGCGGGTTGACCGCGGCCCCGAAGACGCGCGTCCCGATCGCGACGACGACGACCAGGATGACGACCGACGCGACGATGACCGTCGCGGGTGGCCCGACGACCTCGAGGCCGAGGAACGGGGCGACGACCAGCGCCACCAGCCAGCCGAGGATCGCGAGCACGAGCGACGCGACGCCCAGGACGAACAGGACGAAGCAGCCGGCGTAGCGGAGACGGTTCGGCCGTCCGTGGCCGTCGCGCCAGCCCGCCCGTGCACGCCACTCCGCCCGCCGCTCGTCGCGACCCTGGCCCGGCCATTCGGTTCGCCAGCGGTTGCGCCACTCGGGATCGCGGGCGACGCCCGGGCCGGGGTCGGAAGCGTCCTCTCCCGCGCGTCGCGGGTCGTGGGTCACGCGTCCGGTTCCGCGAGGGCGTACCCGACCCCGTGCACGGTCCGGACGTAGCGCGGCGCCGCGTCGTCGGGTTCGAGCTTCTTCCGGAGGTTGCGGATGTGGCCGTCGATCGCCCGCTCGTACGTCTCGAGGCTGAAGCCGTGCACCGCGTCCAGCAGCTGCGCGCGCGTCCAGACGCGGCCCGGCTCCCGGGCGAGGGTCGCGAGCAGCTCGAACTCGGTCGGCGTGAGGGCGATCGCGCGACCGCCGGCCTTGACGCGACGGCGCACGACGTCCAATTCGAGGTCGCCGGCAACGATCCGCTCGTCCGACATCGGCGCGGTCTCGCCGCGACGCAGCACCGCCCGAACCCGCGCGACGAGCTCGCGCGGGCTGAACGGCTTCACGATGTAGTCGTCCGCGCCGAGCTCGAGGCCCGTGACCCGGTCGACCTCGTCGCCACGCGCGGACAGGATCAGGATCGGGACGCGGGAGTCGCGCCGGATCGAGCGGATGACGTCGAGCCCGTCGACGCGCGGGAGCCCGAGGTCGAGCACCAGTGCGTCGGGCCGGCGGGCGCGGGCAAGCGCCAGCGCGGCGCCGCCGTCGGCCGCGGTGATGACCGCGAACCCGGCGTGCTCGAGGTAGTCGCGGACGATGCCCGCGATCTGGGGCTCGTCCTCGACGACGAGGATCGTGCGCATGGTCTTCCAGGGCCTCGAGACGATCACGAAGCGACGCCGGGCGAGGATACCCGCCCGGCGTCGGGGGAGGAGGGAGGATCAGCGGCCCGCGGCGGCGCCTGCGGGCGGGGCGGGCGGGCTCGTACGACCGGCGGCCTCGTCCTCGTGGAGCCGGCGATGGGCGTCGGCCACCCAGCGGTAGCGGGGGTCGTCTGGGGTCGGCGTGTAGCCGCCCGTGCCGTAGCCCCACGGACCGCTCCCCCAGCCGGACCCGCCGCCACCGCGGCGCCGGCCGCCGAACGCGAACGCGAACAGGCCGAACAGCAGGAACAGGAAGAACGGGAAGAACAGGAACCCGAGCCACGGGAAGCCGAAGCCCCAGCCGGCGTGATACACGACGGTCCCGCTCGTCGCGGCGGTGGTGGCGACCGCGTGCGAGACGCCGACCTGGTAGCCGATGGCGCCCGCGATGAGCGCGGTGACGCCGACGAGGAGGGTTCCGAGAAGTCCGCGCATGATGCTTGCTCTCCGATGCTGGCCCGGTCCGATCGCCGGGCTCTCGATGCGTCCAACCATGCCCGCGGGATGTGCGGAACCTGTGCAGGCGGCGTGCCGGTCGCGTGGATCACGCCCGGGCGATCACGACGGGTCCCGGCACGGCCGCGGCTACACTTGCAAGCGTCCCAACCCGCATGCTCGGAGCGAATGGACCGTCTCCTGCTGCTCGACGGCAACGGGCTCATCTACCGGGGCTACTTCGCGCTCATCGACCAGCCGCTGACGACGTCGAAGGGCGAGCTCGTCACCGCCGTCTTCGGGTTCACCAACATCGTCCTGCGCGCGATCCAGGACGCGAAGCCGGACCTCATCGCGGTCGCCTTCGACCTCCCGGCGCCCACCTTCCGGCACGATCGGTACGCCGAGTACAAGGCGACCCGCACGCGGATGCCCGACGACATGCGCGACCAGATCCCGAAGGTCCGCGAGGTCGTGCGCGTGCTCGGGATCCCGGTCTACGAGCAGGCCGGGTTCGAGGCGGACGATGCGATCGCCACGCTCGTCGGACAGGCGGAGGCGGCCGGGCTCGAGGTCGTGATCCTGACCGGGGACCTCGACATGCTCCAGCTCGTGTCCGAGCGGACGCGGCTGATGGTCTCGCTGCGCGGCGGAGTCGCGAACACGGTCAGCTACGACCTCGCGAAGGTCGACGAGCGATGGGGCCTCCGGCCCGACCAGATGCTCGACTACAAGGCGCTCAAGGGCGACTCGACCGACAACATCCCGGGCATCCCGGGGGTGGGGGAGAAGACCGCGTCGAAGCTGGTCGCGACGTGGGAAAGCCTGGACGAGCTCTATGCGCACCTCGACGAGGTGACGCCCGAGAAGCTGCGCGGGCCGCTCGCCGAGCACCGTGACCAGGTGCTCGAGAGCCGGGAGCTGATGCGCCTCGTCCGGGACATCGACGTGCAGCTGGATCCGACGCGCGGTCGCGTCGGCGAGTACGACCGCGAGGCCGTCGTGCGGCTGTTCCGCGAGTACGAGTTCCGGACGCTCATCGACCGGTTGCCGCCGCTCGTCGGCGAGCGACCCGAGGACGCGGTCGCGGCCATGCGCGAGCTGCGGGACGCCGGGTTCCCGGCCGCGCAGGGGCTGCGGAGCGGCGGGCAGGGGGCCGGGTTCGCCGGTGGCGCGGCGGCCGGCGGTGGCGCTCGTGCGGGCGGGCAGCTCCAGCTGTCGCTGGACTTCGACGTCGTCTCGGGACGGCGGGAGGCGGGTTCGGCCGGGGCAGTTGCGGCCGCCGCGGTCGCCCCGGCGGCGAGCGGGGACGGTGCGGAGCGCACGGCTGAACGGCGTGCGGGAGCGATCGCCGTGGCCGCGGGGGACCTGCCGGGCGCGCTGGCGGAGGCGATCGAGGATCCTGGTCGCATCGAGGTGGTCGACGAGGGCGGCGTCGCGGGGCTCGCACCGTGGCTCCGCGGCCAGGTCGCCGTCGGCATCGGCCTCGTCGTCGACAACCCCCGTCCACTCGCCGGCGAGATGCAGTCGCTCGCGGTGGCCGCGGCCGACGGCCGGGTGGTCGCCGCCGAGGGACCCGAGGCGTCGCTTGCCCTGCGGCGGCTGCTCGAGGACCTGCGCATGCCGCTGGTCGGCCACGACGTCAAGCCGCTCCTCACCGAGCGGTTCGGCGAAGCCCCCGACGCCGACCCGCTCCCCGTCGCGTTCGACACCCAGATCGCCGCGTACCTCGTCAACGCCGCGCTGCGCGCGCAGAAGATCGCCGATGTCGTCGCCGAACGGCTCGACCTCGTCCTGCCGCCGGCCGCGGCCGGGCTGTCGCCGGTCGCGGTCGCCGGGCTCGAAGCCCTGAGCGGGCTCGCGGTCCGGGCGTCGCTGGAGCAGTCGCTCGCGGACGAGGGCGTCGACCGCCTGTTCCGCGAGATCGAGCTGCCGCTGATCCCGATCCTCGCCCG
>JAICUI010000019.1 GCA_025935925.1 Chloroflexota bacterium | reverse complement strand
ACGGCGCCCTCGGCGGCGTCGTCGTGATGATGTTGTGGTTCTACCTGACCGCCCTGCTGCTGCTCGTGGGCGCCGAGCTCACCGCGCAGCTCGCGAAGGAGCACGAACCGCACAAGATCGCCGCGCGAAAGCGCGAGATCTCCGACGCGAACGAGGCCCTGCGCGAGGTCGGCAAGAAGGCCGGCGAGGTGGTGGGCGCCGTCGAGGCGGCGACCGGGATCGACGATGGCGGCCCTGGCCCGTCGGGCGACAAGCGCGAGGGTGGCCCGGGGAAGGTCTCGGTTCCGGGTCGAACGGCCCAACCCGGTTCTTCACGTCCTCGCCCGGTCGTGCTGGCCAGCCGCCCGGAGGCGAGCCGCGTCTCGGGCGCCCGGTATGTCGCGTCGAACGCGACGACGCGGGCGATCGCGCTGGGGGTGGTGGCGGCGGGCGTCGTCACCGGGGCCGTCGCCGGGTTCATCGCACGCGACGACGAGGGCGGCGCCTCCACCTGACGCGGACGCCGGCGGCCCGACGCTCCGCGTCTTCGTTGTCGGGCGGCTCGTCCGTGCTGGTACCGAGCTCGCCGCGCTGCCACGCGGCCTCGCCCGCGCTCGCTCGCTGTGCGAGCCCGTAGTCGCTCCATTTCTGGTCCCATCGCACGCCGCGAGATACCGGGCGCCAGCGGACGCGGGACGGTCACCTGGCCCGCCATGCCGCTCATCCGATGCATGCACCGGCTGCGCGTGGCGACATCGACACCGCGCCGACGCCTTGTCGGCGAGGAAGCGCGGGCGCCCAGGCATGGAGTGCATACGCTGGGGCCATGCGCGTCGCGCTCGTCTCGGACACGCACCTGCCGCGCTTCGGCCGCGAGCTGCCGCGCGCGCTGGTCGACGGCCTTCGGGAGCACCGGATCGAGCGGATCCTCCACGCCGGCGACTGGACGACGCCACTCGCGGTCGATCTCCTCGAGGCCATCGCCCCCGTCGACGGCGTGGCCGGCAACAACGACGGCCCCGAGCTCCACGAGCGCTTCGGCACGCGGCGGATCCTCGAGATCGACGGCGTCCGGATCGGGATCACGCACGGCCACCTCGGCCCGGGGCGCTCGACGGAGGACCGCGCCGTTCGCGCGTTCGAGGCCGACGACCCGCGCCCGGACGCGATCGTCTTCGGCCACAGCCATGTCCCGTCGGTCCGCCACCTGGCGAGCGGCCGCTGGCTCGTGAACCCCGGCTCGCCGACGGACAAGCGGCGACAGCCGACGTTCACGTGGGCGCTCCTCGAGACGAGCAGCGGAGCGATCACACGCGTCGAGCTCGTTGCCTATGCTCGTCGGGATGGCTGACCCCGCGACGACGGACTGGCGGCACGTGTTCGAGGCGACCTACGCGGGCTCGCCGTCGAAGGTCCAGGAGCGCGTCTGGCGCGCGACCCTGGGCGACGAATATCCCGACGGACTCGATCCGTACAGCTACGTCACCCGGAGCGAGCTGCGACGGTTCGCGCTCGAGCTCCGCGTCGGTCCGGGACAGACCTTCGTCGACGTCGGCTGCGGGCGCGGCGGCGCGGGACTGTGGGTGGCGGCGACGACCGGCGCGCACCTCGTCGGCATCGACATCGCCGAGGCAGCGCTCGTCGCGGCCCGGGATCGGGCGAGCGCGATGGGCCTCGGCGCGGAGTTCCGCCGCGGCGAGTTCGAGGCGACGGGCCTGCCGGACGCGACGGCCGACGCGGTGATGAGCGTCGACGCCCTGCTCTTCACCCCCGACAAGGCCAGGGCCGTCATCGAGCTGCGTCGGATCCTGCGCCCGGGCGGGCGGCTGGTGCTCACCTCCTGGGACTACCACGGCCAGCCCGTCGGCCGCCCACCGCAGGTCCCGGACCACCGGCCGCTGCTCGCCCCGGCGGGCTTCCGGGAGATCGCCTACGACGAGACGGACGACTGGCGTCGGCGACAGGAGCAGATGCACGCGGGCCTGCTCGCCGAGGCCGAGGCGCTGGCCGCCGAGGATGGGGTCCCGGTCGAGGACATGCGACGGGACCTCGAGGAGATGCAGGCGACCGTGGCGTTCATGACGCGCCGGTTCCTGCTCGTCGCGGAGGCGGTCTGACCTCGCCCGGCGACCGGGATGCCGAGCGGCCGACGGAGCCTGACCGGGCGGGTCAGAGCCAGGCGGTCAGAGCCCCGAGTAGGCGTGGAGCCCGCTGAACCAGAGCGAGCCCGAATACGTCACGAGGACCATCCCGAAGCCGACGACGAGGAGCAGCGCCGCGGGACGTCCCGCCCAGCGCCGCTGGTTGCGCGCGTGGAGGTAGATCGCGTACGTCAGCCACGTGACGAGCGCCGCCGTCTCCTTGGGATCCCAGCCCCAGTAGCGCGACCAGGCGATCGACGCCCACCACGACCCCAGCACGATCATCGTGGCGAAGATCGGGAAGCCGATGATCACCGCCCGGTACGCGACCTCGTCGAGCGTCTTGTGCGAGGGCAGCCAGGCGAACCGGTCCTCCGTGCCCTGGGCGAGGTACCCGATGCCGGCCGCGAACGCGGTGGCGAAGATCCCGTAGGCCAGCACCGCCATCCCGACGTGGATCGTGAGCAGCGGCGCGTTCTGGAGGGCGGGCACGAGCGGCTCGATGTCCGACGGCAGCGACGACGCGTACAGGAGCATCGCGAGGGCCACGCCCGTGGGGATGAACCCGATCTGGCGCATCGGGTAGCGGCGCTGCAGGAAGAGGTAGCCGCCGAGGATCGAGGTCGAGAAGGCGACGCTGAACTCGAACAGGTTCCCGTACGGGCCGCGACCCACGACGATCGCACGGACGATCATCGATGCCAGGAGCAGCGAGAACGCGACGACCGTGGTCCCGATGGCGGCCCGCGACAGCGGCGTGGGCGACGCGGGGAGCCCGACGGTGCCCGACCCGGACGCCGCGCGCGAGGTGACGAACGATCCCGTCACGCCGCCCGTCGCGAATGCCGGCTGGGCGACGCCGAGCGGCGCGAGCGCGAGGATCCGGCGGCCGTTGGCGAGCAGCACGGCGTGGCCCACGTGCGCGGCGAACCCGATGGCCGTCGCGATGACGCCGGCGACGAAGAGGAGCAAGGAGACCTGTGCCATCTCGGACTTCCTGACGCTCGGTCCCGCGCGAACCGCGGGAGAAGGTGGGTGTGGGTCAGGCGGCGGCGGCGCCACCGGGCTTGGGCCCGGTCTTGCGAACGGATCGGGTGGTGGGGGTCAGGGTGAACGACAGGCCGCAGTTGCCGCAGACGTCGTCGGCGGCCTTGCGGACGAGCCCGCACTTGGGGCAGGCGACGAGGAGATCCTCGCCGGACTCGGACCGGGTGGCGCCCGGCTCGTAGATCATCCGCTCGCGCGGGCTGTACGGCTCACCGGTGGGATAGACCGGGATGCCGTCGGCATCGAGCTCGGCGGGGCGTCGGGTGTCGGCGAACGCGACCTTGAGTCGCGGCTTGCGGACGAAGTAGATGAACCAGCCGAGGACGAGCAGGGTCAGCAGCGGGCCGACGACGCCGATCAGGAGGAAGATCGGCAGCAGGTTGATCAGGGCGCCCCAGTCCGGGACGATCAGCTTGCTCGTGAAGTCGAGGAGCGCGTTCCACCACTGCTCGAGCGTGTCGATGACCACGGCCGAATGCTACCGCGGGTGGCGCTTGTGGCGTGCGACACGGCGAGCGGGGCCGACCTTGGAGGTCGCGCCGCGGCCGGGCTTCCAGCCAGGGCGGTCGGCGTCGTCGGGTGATTCGCTCGGCGACGAGCCCCTGGGCCGCCCGGCGCCGATCGCCGGCGGCCTGCCGGGTGACGAGCCCGGGGCCGGCTGGGGGAGGTCGAGACGCGCGGTCAGCCACTGCAGCGGCACGGACCGGCCGCCCTTCGATGCCACCCGGTCGCGGAGCGCGCGGTCGCTCGTGATGACGAGGACGCGGTCCGCGGCTGCTGGTCCGCCCTGGCCTTGCATCGCGGCCTCGGAGACGAGGTCGAGGATCACGTCGTCGGCCGTCCGCTTGCCCGAGTAGCGCACGAGCATGTGCTGCGCGAGCCGGCCGAAGATGCCGTGGCCCACGCCGTCGAAGACGAGGTCGATCGAGATCGCCGTCGGGATCGCGCCGCGCATCCGGCCGACCACCGCCGAGGCCGGCGCGGGTCCGCCCGCCTTCGCCCCGATCCGGTACAGCAGGTTGGTGCCGTCCACGATCACGCGATCGGTGCCCTCGAGCGGCGACCGGCGGGGGGCTGCGGGCATGGGGTGACGGTAGCATCGGGCCGTGCTGCTCCTCGTCGACCTCGACGGCGTCGTCTACCGTGGGTCGGAGTCCGTGCCCGGCGTCGCCAAGGTCCTCGCCGATCGCGCGGCCGCCGGCGACACCGTCGTGTACGTCACGAACAACGCGATGCACTACCGGGGCGACTACGTGCCCAGGCTCGCGGCGCACGGCGCCCCGGTCGGCCCGGACCGCGTCGTCACGTCAGCGAGCGCGAGCGCCGTCTACGTCCGCGACCACATGCCCAGCGTCCGGCGGGTGCTGGCCGTCGGCGCGGCGGGGCTCGAGCGCGAGCTGCGCGAGCTCGGGTTCGACGTCGTCACCGCCGCGCACGCCGCGACGCGGATGAGCCAGGAGGGGATCGACGGCTGGGCCGCCGCCGGTCATCCGGATGCCGTGGTCGTCGGCCTCGACCCGCAACTGACGTACCTGCGGGTGGCCGCGGCGGCCGACTGCGTGCGCGCCGGCGCGGTGCTGATCGCGACCAACAAGGACCCGCTGTATCCGACCGAGCGCGGGTTCCGGCCGGGCGCTGGGTCGGTCGTCGCGGCGATCGAGACGGCGTCGCGAACGATGTCGCGGGCGAGCATCGGCAAGCCCGAGCCGTACCTCCTCGAGGCCGCCGCGAAGCTGGTCAACGCCGATCCCCGCGAGGCGGTGATGATCGGCGACGCGCTCACGGACGTGCAGGCCGGGCGAGCGGTCGGCGCGCGAACCGTGCTGATGCTCACGGGCGTGACGACCCGCGAGACGGCGGATCACCTGCCCGAGGGCGAGCGGCCGACGGTGGTGGCCGCGGACGCCGACGGGCTGGCCTCCGTGCTGGCGGCGCTGGCGGACGGGTAGCGAGCGTCTCAGGCCGGCGGCGAAACGCCTCGCTCCCGCGCCGCGACGATCCGCCGTTCCGCAACGGGCTCCAGGACGACCGCCGCGATCGTCGCACCGGCGGCGACGAGCAGCAGCTGCGGGAGCTCCAACCCGACGATCAGCCCGAACCCCACCCCCAGCACGACGAGCCGCCCGACGATCAGCCACGCGGCGAACCGGTCCGAGATGCGCCCGGCCTTCCACCACCGCTCCTCGAGCGATCGCGTGGCGACGAGCAGCAGCGTGAGGGCGACGAGCGGCAGCGTCGTCGGCGACATCACCCGGCGACGAGCTCCGGGATTCCGGCGCCCCACGCGAGGAACGCGTCGCGCAGGGCCGCCTTGGTCCCGTCGTCGCAGAACGCGGCCTCGACCGCGGCGAGGTCCAGGCGCCACAGCTCGGGCAGCGTCACGCCGATGTGCTCGACCGCCCGCGCGTACTCCTCGGAGAGCGTGATGTCGGACACCGTGAGGTCGTCGGTGTTGAGCGTCACGCGCACGCCCGCCTCGGCGAGGCGCCGGAGCGGGTGGTCGGCGATCGTCGGCACGACGCTGGCCTGCGTGTTCGAGGTGGGGCACAGGTCGAGCCAGGTGCCGCGCCGGGCGAGCTCGGCGACGAGCGACGGATCGTCGATCGACCGCGGCCCGTGCGCGATCCGCTCCGGATCCAGCGCGAGCGATCGCTTCACCTGCGCCGCGCCGCCCCACTCACCGGCGTGGAGCGTGACGTGGAGGCCGATCGCCCGCGCCCGCTCGATCGCCGGTCGATGGAGCTCCGGATCGGGGAACCGCGCCTCCTGCCCGGCGAGGTCGACGGCCACCAGCCCATCCGGATAGCCGCGCGTCGCGAGGTCCTCGATGAACGCGAGGTTCGCCTCGGGCGCGTGCGAGCGCATCAGCGTGGCGATCAGCCGGACCTCCGTGCCGTACCGCCGGGCCGTCCGCTCCGCGCCTCGCCATACCGCCTCGACGACGTCGCGCCCGCCGAGCCCCTTCTCGGTGTGGAGCAGCGGCGCCCAGCGGATCTCGGCGTAGCGGACGTTGTCGCGCGCCTTGTCCTCGGCGAGGTCGGCTGCCGTCCGCTCGAGCGCCTCCGCGTCCTGCATCAGGGCGATCGGCAGGTCGAACGCCAGGAGGAGCTGCGCCTGATCGGCGACCTGGTCCGGGCCGACCAGCACCGAGCGCATCCCTTCGAACGTCGTGGGTGCTTCGACACCGCGGGTCCGGGCGAGGTCGAGCGCCGTGTCGATCCGCAGCGAGCCGTCGAGGTGGAGGTGGAGCTCCGCCTTGGGCATCGCGAGGGTCAGGGCACGAAGGCTCCGGGCGTCGAGTCGCGTCATGACGGGATGGTAGGGCGGGCGCCATCCGGTGGCGCGACCCGCGCGAAGATGGAGGTGACATGTCGACCATCCTCGTCACCGGCGCCCACGGCTTCATCGGCGGCCACGCCGTCCCCGCCCTGCTCGAAGCGGGCCACAACGTCGTCGCCCTGACGCGCGACCAAGCGGGCGCCGACCGACTCCTCACGCGCGTTGATCCCGGATCAAGGACCGCGTGACGGTCCGCCACGGCGACGTGACGCGCTTCGAGAGCCTCGGCCCGGCGTTCGACGGGGTCGACGCCGTCCTGCACCTCGTCGCGATCCCGCGCGACTGGGACGGCGGCGCGACGCTGCGGCTGGTCAACACGGAAGGCACGCGGAACGTGATCGCGGCGACGCGAGAGGCCGGGGTCCGCCGATTCGTGCACCTCGGCGCGATGGGCGTCGTCGACGACCCGGACCTCCACTACGCCAGCTCGAAGGCGAAGGCGATCGCGCTCGTGAGGTCGAGTGGGCTCGACTGGACGGTGCTCTCCCCGTCGCTGCTGTTCGGACCGCGGGACGGGTTCTTCAACATCCTCGGCGACCTCGTCCGGATGTCACCTGGCCTCACGCCGCTCACCGGCACCGGCCGGGCGCGGTTCCAGCCGCTGGCGATCGAGGACTTCGTGCGGGTGATCGTGCGCACGTTCGAGGACGACGCGACGATCGGGCACGAATACGAGGTCGGCGGCCCGCGCTACTGGACCTACCGCGAGATCATGGACGAGGCGCTGCGCGGGATGGGCACGCGGCGACTCCTGGTCCCGATGCCCGTGCCGCTCATCCGGCTCGTGGCCGCGGCCGCCGAGCTCGTCCGGCTCCCGTTCCCGGTGGCGACGGACCAGCTCCGCCAGCTCAGGCTCGACAACATCGGTCCGCTCGACGGCGTCCGCGCCGGGTTCGGCTTCGAGCCGCGGCCGATGGAGGGCGGGCTCACGCATCTCCGCCGCCGCAAGCGCGAGCAGTAGCCGAACCCGCTACGCTCCGCGCTCGTGAGCGCCGTCCGGACCGTCCTCGCCGCCGTCGTGTGGCTCGCGATCGCCGTCGTGATCGCGGTCGGCGTCGCCGGCGTGGCCGCCACGATGGGCCGTCCGCCCGGGAGCCCGGCGCGCGCCGAGCTGACGTGGACCGGCGACCACGAGGCGGGGACCGCGCTGGACGCCGCGACCGTCGACCTCCAGGCGCTCTCGGACCGGGTCGACGACCTCGGCGCCACCGCGCGCGATGCGCTGAGCCAGGTGTCGGCGGGCGACGTCGACGCGCTCCAGGCGTCGATCGCCAAGGGCGCGACGGTGCTCGACGCGATCGACGCCGCCAACACGAAGCTGCGAGGCAGCGTCGGCGCGGTGCCGCACGCCGGGGCCGACTGGGCGCTCAGCGTCTCGGCGGACACCCGCCACCGGTACGAGGAGATCGCGTCGACGACCGAGCTCACGTCCGGCCTCGAGCGCGACTGGACGCTGTTCGCCGGCCGCGCGCTCGAGGCCGCGACGATGACCCAGCTCCTCGCGCAGCACGACACGCAGACCGCGGGCGCCGCGCGCGAGGGCACGGCCGGGCGGTACGCGGAGGCGCTCAAGGCGCTCGACGACTCCGACGCGACCATCGCCCGTGCGCGGTCGCTGCGCGACTCGCTCGCGAAGACCTCCGACGTCACGACGCTGACGGCGTGGATCGACCGCAACGCCGCGTACGACGCCGCGCTCCGCACGCTGTACCGGTCGCTGATCGACTCGAAGGGCCGGGTGACGACGCCGGTGCGCCGGGCGATCGACGCCGAGCGGGCCGCCCGCGCGCAGCTCCCGCCCGACACGAAGCCGCTGGTCGTGATCATGTCCGACATCGCCCAGGGCGGCCTCAACCAGGCGGTCATCTCGATCGAGCAGGCACGCGGCGCGCTCAACGAGGCGCTCGACACGCAGCAGGAGCTCCAGGTCGGCCCGACGGAGCCGCCCGACGCGACGCTGCCGCCCGACGCGACGCCGTCCCAGGGATAGAGGCCGGCGCCGCCGACCGGGGAGGCCAGCCCCGGTCCTGGGTGACGCCCCGCACGGGCGACGTGGCCGGGGTGACAGCCGCTCGTGCGGCGGGCGCGGCCTTGGGTGAAGCGTCGCACGACGAGGCCGCGGGGTCGCGCCCCGCCCGGGCTCGCGCGGCCAGCCGCCCCGCCGACGGGCCGCCGGTACACTCGTCCGCATTCGCCGCCCACTGCCCGCCGCGCGGGCCCCGCTGTCGCTCGCGCGCTGATCCGGAGGTCCCTGGTGCAGATTCGTGTCGCTTCCGCGCAGCCGTGGGAGACCCGCGGCGAGCTCCTCGTCGTGCCGTTCGTCGGCGAGCCCGACTTCAGCACGCCGCTCGGCGAGCTCGACACGCACACGGGCGGTGACATCCGCGCGCTGGCGGCGTTCGGCGAGCTCCCGTCGAAGCGGTACGCGACGGCGCTGGCGGCGCCCGGCGACCTCGACTTCAAGCGGATCCTGCTGGTGGCGGGCGGGGAGCCGGAGACGTTCGACAGCGAGGCCGCGCGGCGGCTGGCCGCGTCCGCGATCCGGCGGCTCGTGGGGCGCGAGGTGAAGTCGGCCGCGTTCGTCCTCGGGCCGGTCGCGGTCGGGCTCGGGCAGGACGCCGCCCTGGCGGCCGAGCTCGTGGTCCGGGGCTTCATCGAGGGCGCGTTCGAGCCCAAGACGATCTACCGCGAGGACAGCGATGCGGCACCGCCGGCCCTGGACGAGCTGGTCCTGCTCGTCGGCAACCCGCGATACCAGGCGGACGCCGAGCGCGGTGCCGAGCGCGGCCGGATCATCGGCGAGGGCGCCAATGTCGCGCGCCGGCTCGCGAACCGGTCCGCGAACGACGTCACGCCGCAGGTCCTCGCCGACGAGGCCCGCGCCATCGCCGAGGCGAACGGTCTCGCCATCGACGTCATCGACGAGCGGCGCGCCGCCGAGCTCGGGATGGGCATGTTCCTGGGCGTCGGGCAGGGGAGCCACAACCCGCCGCGGCTGATCGTGCTGCGCTCGGGCGACGAGGGCGCGAAGGATGCGCGGAACCGGCTGCTCGCGATGGTCGGCAAGGGCGTCTGCTTCGACTCGGGCGGCATCAGCATCAAGCCCGCCGACCGGATGGAAGAGATGAAGATGGACAAGACCGGTGCGTGCACCGTGATCGCGGCCATCGCCACCGTCGCGAAGCTGTCCCCGGGCCTGCCGGTCCTCGCGCTCGCGCCCGCGGTCGAGAACATGCCGGGCGGTGGCGCGTCGAAGCCCGGCGACATCATCAAGGCCTTCAACGGCAAGTGGGTCGACCTCATCAACACCGACGCCGAGGGCCGATTGATCCTGGGCGACGCGATGTCGTATGCCGAGCAGCGGCTGGGCGCGACCCACATCGTCGACGTCGCGACCCTCACGGGCGCCGTCGGCCGGGCCATCGGCAACCTCGTGACGGGCGTGTTCGCGACCCCCGATCCGTGGTGGGGAGAGGTCGAGGCCGCGGCCGCGCGGGCCGGCGAGCGCTACCACCGCTTCCCGCTGGTCCAGGACTACATGGCCGAGATGGAGAGCTGGTACGCCGACTTCCAGAACACGGGGACGCCCGACGGGTCGCTCGTGAAGTCGGGCCTGTTCCTCGAGCAGTTCCGGACCGTGCCGTGGGCCCACCTGGACATCGGCGGCACGGCGTACTTCCGCAAGGCGACGCCGTACGCGACGCGCGGCGCGACGGGCGTCACCCACGCGACGCTCGTCGAGCTGGCACTCGCGGGCGCGCAGGCGTAGCGACCACCCCGGACCATCGGGGGCCCGCGCCCGCGGCCCGGCGGCCGATAGACTCCCCGCCGTGCTCACGCCGCTCGCCGTCCTGCTCGCCGTCGCCGGCGCCGTCTGGGGGTTCATCGCCGACCGCATCGCCGCGCGCTGGCCCGTCCAC
Source organism: Chloroflexota bacterium (assembly GCA_025935925.1). Classification (GTDB taxonomy): domain Bacteria; phylum Chloroflexota; class Limnocylindria; order Limnocylindrales; family CSP1-4; genus CAIXZV01. Next base: position 36,080 of record JAICUI010000019.1, on the reverse strand, counting down.
GACGACGCGTCCGTCCGGCCGATCGACTGGCGGACCCCGGTCGTGGTCGTCGTCGGGGCGCTCGCGCTCGGCGGCCTGACGCTTCGATTCACCGATCCCGTCCCGGTGGTCGTGTTCGGGATCTATCTCGTCGTGCTCGTGCTGCTGCTCGCGACGGACCTCGACCAGCGGCTTCTGCCCGACGTGTTCACGCTGCCGGCGATCCCCCTCGCGTTCCTGTTCAGCTTCTCGGGTCTCAACCCGCTGCTGCCCCAGGGGCTCATCGTGGCGACGATCGTCGCGATCCTCGTGCCGCTCGGCCTGTGGGTGATTTCCATCCCGTTCGGACACGGCGCGATCGGGCAGGGCGACCTGAAGCTGCTGGTCTCGGTCGGCATCATCGCCGGGGTGGCGCGACTGGTGTACGGCGTCATCTACGGCGCGGTGCTCGCGGGCGTCGTGCTGGTCGTGCTGCTGCTGCTGCGGCGGATCACGCTCAAGACGTTCGTCCCGTACGGGCCGTTCCTGATCATCGGCGCGATCTGGTCGATCCTCGTCATCCGCTGACGCCCGCTCGTCGCCCTCCGGTGGCCGGCGCCATCGTCATCCGCTGACCGGCCCATCCTGACCGGCCCGGTGGCCCGCGCCTCGACGACGGGTCGCCCTGTTCTCCGTTGCCCATTTCGGCGTGTGATGGCGGCGACGGATCCGGCATCGAGGGTGGTCGACATGGCGGCCTCGGACGACGCGGTCGAGCGGAAGGGCTGGGCGGATCGGGTGGTGGGATCGATGGCGACGGCACTGGGCGACGCGATCGGCTGGATGGCGGACCACGGCGTCCTGTTCCTGGTGTTCGCGGCGGTGTGGGTCGCGTTCGGCGTCGCGCTGGTCTGGAGCCAGGGGAGCCTCGACCGGGTGTGGGAGCTGGTCCGCGGCTGGCCGCTGATGACCCAGGCCGTCGCGTGGCTGCTGTTCCTGCCGGTGATGTTCGGACTGTGGACCTGGGAGACGAGCTGGCCGCTGGTCGTGCGGCTCGTGCTGGTGCTCGGCGTCGCGGGCTGGAACCTCCTCGTGTTCCTGCCGCGCGCCGCCGCGTCGACGGGCCGCTGACGGTCGGGCCGCGGGCCGGTCGCTGCGCGGCCGGTCGCTGCGCGGCGCGACTCTCGGTCGCTGAACCGGCGCGTTAGCGGCGGCACGTGCGGCCAAAACCGTTCGTCGCCCCGGGTTCCGTGACTGTCCGTCGCGGAAACCGCCGGACGGCGTCCTCCGCGACGGGTAGCGCCGTGGATCAGCGACTGAGAGTCGCGGGTCGCGTGAAGCCGGGTCGCCCGCCGAGTCGCGTGGGGCCCGGTCGCGCGCGGGTCACGTGCTCCCGGGTCGCCCGCCGCGTCGCGTGGCCCTCGGTGCGCGCCGGGCCGCGCGGCCCTCGGTGCGCGCGGAGTCGCGTGGCCCCCTCGGTGCGCGCGGAGTCGCGGAGTCGCGTGGCCCCTCGGTGCGCGCGCGGTCGCCTGCCCTCTGGCCGCGCGCCGCAGCTGGCCGACTCGGGCGGCGCGGAACGGGCGGCGCGGAACGCGGCGCGGAACGGGCGGCGCGGAACGCGGCCCGGAACGGGCGGCGCGGAACCCACGGCGCCGAACGCACGGCCCGGAACCCACGACGCCCCCGGTGCACCCGCGCACCCCGTTGACAGCGGCCATTGCGGCGTCGCACCATTGCGGGACATCGGCCGACTAAACCGGTTTACCGGACTTGGCCGCGCGACCGCGCCGCCACCCGCCCCGACCGGCGTAGCCCCGGACCCTGGCCCCTCGCTCGCACCGCCGCGGCTCGCCCCGCCGCGTCGGGACCCGCTCGCCCACGCGCCCGTCGGAGGAGGATCCATCGGTGTTCGCCGTGTCGTCGCTGCGTCAGCTGCGTCCGTTGCCGCACAGGCTGCTCGCGCTCGCGACCCTCGCGCTGCTCCTCGCCTCGCTGCTGCCGATCGCGCACGCCGCGGCGCCCGCGGCCCTCGCCGCGAACACTCCCGACCCCACGAGCGTGACGGTGGCCGGCGACCTCCAGTCGGAGCTCGGCTGCGGCGGCGACTGGGATCCCGGCTGCGCCGCGACCCACCTCACGTACGACGCGACCGACGACGCCTGGCAGGGCACCTGGACCCTCCCGGCCGGCAGCTGGCAGTACAAGGCGGCGCTCAACGACGCGTGGGACGAGAACTACGGCGACCACGCGACCGCGGGCGGCGCGAACGTCAATCTCGGCCTCGGCGCGAGCCAGCCCGTCAAGTTCTACTACTCGCACCAGACGCACTGGATCACCGACAACGTCAACAGCGTCATCGCCACCGCAGCGGGCAGCTTCCAGTCGGAGCTCGGCTGCCCCGGCGACTGGGACCCCGGCTGTCTGCGCTCGTGGCTGCAGGATCCGGACGGCGACGGGACCTACGCGTTCTCGACGACGAGCATCCCCGCCGGCAGCTACGAGGCGAAGGTCGCCCTCAACGAGGGCTGGGACGTCAACTACGGCGACGGCGGCGTCGCCGGCGGCGCGAACATCGCGTTCACGGTTCCCGCGCACGCGACGGTCACGTTCAGCTACAACGCCTCGACCCACGTCCTGACCATCGGCTCGCAGAGCGCGCTGCCGAGCCACGACAACAACATCGAGTGGGACGGCCTGCGCCACGACTCGCGCGACACGCTGTACCGCACGCCGGCTGGCGCGGTGCCGGCCGGAACCCCCGTCACGCTCCGCTTCCGCACGTTCCACGACGACGTCACCGGCGTGAAGGTCCGCTTCTACAGCGTCGACAAGAACGGCCAGCAGATCGTGGCCATGCGGCGGGTCGCGTCGGGCGTCGACTGCTACCAGGCCGACCTCGCGGGGAAGGCCTGCGACTTCTGGCAGACGACCCTGCCCGGCAGCTGGGGCAGCGACAACCTCTGGTACCGGTTCATCGTCACCGACGGCACCGACACCGACTACTACGGCGACGACACGGCCGCGCTCGACGGTGGCCTCGGCGCGCCGTCCGACGACGCGATCGACCGCAGCTGGGCGCTGATGCTCTACGAGCCCGGCTTCCAGGCGCCCGCGTGGGCGAAGAACGCGGTGATCTACCAGATCTTCCCGGACCGCTTCCGGAACGGGCGCAAGGACAACGACCCGAAGACGGGCGACGTCCGCTACGACACGCCGGTGGTCAAGCTCGGCTGGGGCGTCCTGCCCGAGGGCTACTGCCGCAACTACAGCGACGCCAGCGCGACGACCTGCCCCGTCCGCTTCGGCGGCCAGCCGGGACCGATCGAGCAGCCGCTTGGTCGCGACTACATGGGCGGCGACCTCAAGGGCGTCGACCAGCAGCTCGACTACCTGCAGGCCCTCGGCGTCAACACCGTCTACTTCAACCCGATCTTCGACGCGGGATCCGACCACGGCTACGACACGCAGGACTACACGAAGGTCGACCCGTACTTCGGCACCCAGCAGGACTGGACGACGCTGGTCAAGCACGCCGACGCGCGCGGGATCCGGATCATCCTCGACGGCGTGTTCAACCACCTGAGCTCGGACAGCCCGTTCTTCGATCGCTACCACCACTCCGCCACCGTCGGCGCCTGCGAATCCGTCAGCTCGCCATATCGAGCGTGGTTCTTCTTCCACGAGGTCGGGCAGGGCAACGGGACGTGCGCCGGCGCCGGGGGCAGCACGTCTGCGAGCTACGACGGCTGGTTCGGCTTCGACTCGATCCCGGTCATCAACAAGGCCGCATCGAACACGTCCGTGTGGCGCTACTTCCTGACCGGCGCCGACGCGATCGCCAAGCGCTGGCTCCAGGCCGGCGCGTCGGGGTGGCGGCTCGACGTGGCGGGTGACGCCTCGTTCCCGGCCGGCTACTGGGAGACGTTCCGGGAGGTCGTGAAGGCCACCCGGCCCAGCGCGCTCACGATCAGCGAGACGTGGCAGAAGGACTCGACCCTGCTGCGCTCGCTGCGTGGCGACCGCTTCGACACGACGATGAACTACCGGTTCCGCGACGCGGTCATCGGCTTCCTGGCCCCGGGCGCGTTCGATTCGAAGGGCTTCGGCGACAGCGGCCACGTCATCGCGCCGTCGGACTTCCTCGACCGGCTGGCCTCGATCCGCGAGGACTACCCGGACGCGGCGTACTACTCGGCGATGAACCTGCTCGACAGCCACGACACCGAGCGGCTCCTGTGGACGCTCACGCCGGGCGTCGAGACGACGGCGGCCAAGGAGCAGGACGCGGCGAACGTCGCCGCAGGCAAGCAGCGCGTGCGGCTCGCCTCGCTCATCCAGTACACGATCCCGGGCGCACCGACCGTCTACTACGGCGACGAGGTCGGCGTGACCGGCGACGACGATCCGGGCGACCGGCGCACGTACCCGTGGGCCGACGTGGGCGGCAGCCCCGACACGTCGCTCCTCGCCCACTACACCGCGCTCGCCGCGGCGCGTCGCGGCCTCCCGGTCCTGCGTGACGGCGACTTCAAGGCGCTGCTCGCCGACGACGGCGCCGGGGTCGCGGCCTACGGCCGGAAGACCGGCTCGCAGGCGGCGATCGTGGTGATCAACCGCGGATCGGGCGACGCGACGGTCGACGTGCCGGTCGGTGGCTGGCTGCGCGACGGCGTCGCGTTCACGCGGCGCTACCAGGTGGGGACCGGTGCGTCGGGATCCGCCTCGTCGACCGGTGGCGTCGTGTCCGTGACCGTGCCGGCGAACGGCGGCGTCCTGCTCGCATCGGGGTCGATCGACCTCGCCGGGCCGGCGGCTCCGCACGCGACCCTCGACGGCGAGGGCAACGGCGAACTGTCGGTGTCCTGGAACGCGGTGCCCGGCGCGGCGTCGTACGACGTCTGGGTCAGCCCCGTGACCGGCGGCGGCTACGTGAAGGCGAACGGCTCGCCCGTGAGCGGCACGTCGTTCACCGTCACCGGCCTCCCGAACGCGACCGAGGCCTACGTCGTCGTCACGGCCAGCGACGCCGCCGGCAACGCGTCCGGCTTCTCGAACGAGGTCGACGGCCTGCCGCACTACGCGATCGGCTGGGCGAACCTCCAGTGGCCGCCGACGATGACGCACACGATCAGCGCCACGACCCGCACGGACACCGCGTACGGCCAGGTGTGGATCGACGGCGTCACCAACCAGCCGGGCGCCACGCCGGGGCTCCGCGCGCAGCTCGGCTTCGGGCCCGACGGGTCCGATCCGGCGGGCTCCGGTCCGGACGGCAATCCCGCCTGGACCTGGGTCGACGGCGCGTTCAACACCGATGCCGGCAACAACGACGAGTTCAAGGCGTCGATGCTGCCGGAGGCCGTCGGCGAGTTCGACTACGCGTGGCGGTACTCCACGACCGGTGGTCGCGACTGGGTCTACGCGGACCTCGACGGCATCGGGAATGGGTATGCGGCCGACCAGGCCGGAGACCTCACGGTCACGTCGTCCGGCGACACGACCGCACCCGCGACGCCGACCGGGCTCGAGGTGGCCTCGGCGTCGCCGGTGGGCATCGAGCTGTCGTGGGACGCCGTGGCCGGCGACCCGACGCTGTACGGCTACGAGCTCCAGCGCTCGGCGACGGGGTCGGGGTCGTGGGACACGCTCGTGCGGCTCACCGAGACCTCGTACACCGACACGGCCGTCGGCGAGGGCGACACCTGGCACTACCGCGTGCTCGCCGTGGACCAGTCGTTCAACCGCTCGGCGCCCTCGGTGCCGGTCGAGGCGACGGCCGAGCTGCGGACGGTGACGCTGGTGTTCAACGTCACGGTGCCGGCGTCGACCGACGGGACGGGGCTGGCCGTGCACATCGCGGGCTTCCTCGACCGGCTCGACGGCGGCTACCCGCAGTGGGATCCGGCGGCGACGTCGCTGACCCGCGTCGACGCGACGCACTGGACGATGACGTTCACGGGGCTCGAGGCGACCCAGCTCGAGTACAAGTACACGCTCGGGTCGTGGGACTCGGTGGAGAAGGACGGCGCCTGCGGCGAGATCGCGAACCGGCAGCTCACGCTGAGCTACGGGTCGACGGGCACGCAGACGGTCAACGACACGGTCGAGAACTGGCGCAACGTGGCGCCCTGCGGCAACTAGCGCACGGGCTCGTGGCTCGCGGTTCCGCCGTGAGCCCCGGGCGCGAGCCGCGCGCGCCGCGTGTCCCGATGCACGCTTCGCGCCGCTCCGCGCGTGGCGCGGCCCGCCGGCACCGAATCGGTCTGAACGCGGCGAACTCCCGCGCCGGGCGCGGCTACGGACGAACGGCTCGTCCGGACACGCGCTCGGTGCCGGTCGCGAGAGCCGCCTTGATATGCGCGCGATAGGCGGTTCGTCCGAGTGGCCGCCTTGCCGCACGCTGGTACACTCCCGCGGAACGCCGGTTCAGGTCGTCTCGGCCGTGCCCTCCGGGGCGGCGCCCGTCCGGCGGAAGCACGTGTCGCGCCCGGCTCCGAGCCCGGGGCGACCCGCGCCTCCGCCCCCCAGCGCCAGTCATCGATGAGGACGCCCGCAGGTTGAGCCCGCAACCCGTCGCGCAGCATTTCCCGAGGGCCCGCCGCGGCCATCGGAGCCGCCTGATCGTCGCGATGTTCCTCGTCCCCTTCGTCATGGGGATCATCGCGGCACCGGTCGTCGCGCCCGGCCCGGTCAACGGCGACGAGCTCTCCGACGCCCGCGCGCAGCAGGCCGCGCTCGCGAAGCGGATCAAGGACCAGAAGGCGCTCGTCGCCCAGATCTCCGCGTCGCAGGACGCGCTCGCCGGCCAGATCGACGACACGAAGAACCAGCTCGAGGGCCTCACCCAGGACCTCGCGGCGACCCGGCGCAAGGTCGACGCCCTGACCGCCGACATCGAGCAGATCAAGGCCGAGTACGACGGGCTGGTCCGGGACCTCGGCGACCTCGATCTCCAGCTCCAGCGCATCGAGCTCCAGGAGTCCGAGAAGAAGGACCAGCTCCGCGAGCGCAAGGCGGAGCTCGCCGACCGGATCCGCGACGCGTACGAGGCCGAGCGGACGTCGATGCTCGAGACCTTCCTCTCGGGCGCGACGTTCACCGACATGCTCGCCGAGATGAGCACCCAGCTCGACGTGGCCGACCAGGACCGGGCGCTCGCGCAGCAGATCGCGCAGGACCGCGAGACGCTGATGGCGCTCCACCAGACCGTCGACGAGACCCGCGCCTCGACCGACCTCCTCCGCCAGCAGACCGCCGTGCAGCGCCAGAAGCTCGATCGCCGGATGGCGGAGCTCCAGAAGGCGGCCGCGCGGCTGCGGCAGCTCGAGAAGGCCGCGCAGGCGGCGCTCGACCGCCAGAAGGCGCAATACGCGAAGCTCGCCGCCGACAAGGTCAAGCTGCGGAAGGCGATCGCGGCCGCCGCATCGGCCCGCCGGAAGCTGCAGAGCCGGATCAACAAGCTCATCGCCGCGCAGTACAACCACGGCAACATCCCGTCGCAGTACAACGGGTCGCTGATCTGGCCGATGGGCGGGTCGATCACCCAGCCGTTCGGCTGCACCGGGGTGGTCTTCGAGCCGCCCCTCGGCAGCTGCGCGCACTTCCACAACGGCATCGACATGGTGGCGCCGTACGGGACGCCGGTCCGGGCGTCGGGGGCGGGCCGGGTCGTGTACATCGGCTGGAACTACGCGGACGGCCCGGATCCCGCGTTCATCGTCGTGATCGCGCACTCGTCGGGCCTGTCGACCTGGTACGCGCACCTCCAGTCGCGCTACCCGGTCCATGCCGGGCAGGTCGTCCGCAAGGGGCAGGTCATCGGCTGGGAGGGGAACACGGGGCACTCGACCGGCGCGCACCTGCACTGGATGGTCGAGTTCAACGGGAACTTCGTGAACCCCATGCTGTTCACGTGAGCCGCCGTTAACGACACGCGTCGCGACGCCGCCCGACGGTAACCGGGCGGCAATCCCCCGGTGCTAGGATCGGCTCCGATCCGATCAGCGCAGCTCCGGAGGGACGCATGCCCAAGCCGGCCATCGCGGTCATCCTCGCCGGCGGCGAGGGGGAGCGCCTGTCGATCCTCTCGTCGGTGCGCGCGAAGCCGGCCGTCCCGTTCGGCGGCAAGTACCGGATCATCGACTTCACGCTGTCGAACTGCGTCAACTCGGGCATCTACAACGTCCTCGTCCTGACGCAGTACAACCCGCGCTCGCTGAACGACCACATCGGCGTCGGGCGGCCGTGGGACCTCGACCGCAGCAACGGCGGCGTGCGGATGCTCCAGCCGTACATCAAGCGCGGGCGGGTCGCGGAGTGGTACGGCGGGACCGCGGACGCGGTGCTCCAGAACTTCAACGTCATCGACCGCGGCGGCGACACGATCCTCGTGCTCGCGGGCGACCACATCTACAAGATGGACTACCAGCCGTTCATCGCCGCGCATCGCCGGAAGCGCGCCGACGTGACCATCGCGGTCCGCCGCGTCCCGATCGCCGAGGCATCGCGGATGGGCGTGCTCGCGCTCGACGACCAGGACCGGGTCGTCGAGTGGCAGGAGAAGCCCAAGCAGCCGAGGAGCGACCTCGCGTCGATGGGCGTCTACGTGTTCTCGAAGCGGGCGCTGGCCCGCTGGCTGTCGGAGGATCGCCGCGACTTCGGGGGCGACGTGGTCCCGGCGATGCTCGACGGCGGCGCGCGCGTCTTCGGCTACCGGTTCGACGGCTACTGGCAGGACGTCGGCACGATCCAGTCGTTCTGGGAGGCGAACCTCGCGCTCCTCGACGACAACCCCGAGCTCGACCTGTACGACAAGGAGTGGCTGATCCACACCAAGTCCGAGGAGCGCGCGCCGGCAAAGGTCGGGCCGACGGCGCAGGTCCACCGGTCGCTCATCTCGCACGGGTGCGTGATCAATGGCACGGTCGTCAACTCGGTGCTGTCGCCGGGCGTGCGCGTCGACGTCGGCGCCGTCGTCCGTGACTCCATCGTGATGTTCGACACCGTGATCCGGTCGGGCGCGGTCGTGGACCGGGCGATCCTCGACAAGGAGGTCGTGGTCGGGCAGGGCGCCATCGTCGGCGACGGCCCCGACTTCGACACGCCGAACAAGCAGGAGCCGGGGCGGCTCAACACCGGCATCACGGTCGTCGGCAAGCAGTCCGTGGTCCCGCGCGGGACGCGGATCGGGCGCAACGTCAGGGTCGGCGAGAAGGTTCGCTCGACGGACTTCGGCGCGCGGATCGTGCGCTCGGGCGGCACGGTCGAACGCCGGGCGCGCGCGGCCGAGCCCTCGGCGCCCGACCTCCTCGCGGCCGGGGACTGACCCGTCCGCCGGCAACGGATCCCATCGTGCCCGACAGCCACCACGCCTGATGCTTCTCGAGGCGCTGCGCGAGCAGCTCGCGGACCTCCACGCCGAGCTGCCGGCCAACGACCTGGTGCGCTGGACGGGCGGCAACGTCTCTGCGCGGGATCCCGAGACCGGACTCGTCGCGATCAAGCCGTCCGGCGTCCGGTACGGGGATCTGACCGCCGCGACGATGGTGGTCGTCGAGCCTGACGGCACGGTGGTCGACGGGGCGCTCGCACCGAGCTCGGACACGCTCAGCCACCTGTACGTGTATCGCCACCGGCCGGACGTGAACGGGATCGTGCACACCCATTCCCGCTACGCCACGGCATTCGCCGCCGTGGGCCGGCCGATCCCCGTCTACCTGACCGCGCAGGCGGACGAGTTCGGCGGCGAGATTCCGTGCGCGGGCTTCACGCTGGTGGGCGACGAGGGCATCGGCAAGCTCGTCGTCGACGGCCTGGGCGCCTCGCCCGCGATCCTGCTCCGCAACCACGGCGTGTTCGCGGTCGGCCGCACGGCGACCGCCGCCGTGAAGACGGCGGTCATGACCGAGGATGTCGCGGCAACCGTGTTCCTGGCGCTGCAGCTGGGGACGCCGCACGAGATCCCCGCCGAGGCCGTCGCCCGGCTCCACGACCGCTACGTCAACCGCTACGGCCAGCGCGACGCGCGTCCTGACCCAGGAGATTGCCCGTGCTGACCCTGGCCGCGTCCGAGGTGTGGTTCGTCACCGGCAGCCAGCACCTGTACGGCGCCGAGACCCTGGAGCGCGTGGCGGACCATGCGCGCGAGATCGCGGCGACGCTCGACGATGCGCCGTCCATCCCGGTGCGCGTCGTCGCAAAGCCCGTCCTCACGAGCGCCGACGCGATCCGCCAGCTCGCCGCCGACGCGAACGCGGACCCGCGCTGCGTGGGGCTCATCACGTGGATGCACACGTTCAGCCCGGCGAAGCTGTGGATTGCGGGCCTCGAGCTGCTCGCCAAGCCGTTCCTCCACCTGCACACGCAGTACAACCGCGGCATTCCGTGGGCGGACATCGACATGGACTTCATGAACCTGAACCAGGCCGCCCACGGCGACCGTGAGTTCGGGTTCCTCGCCGCCCGCCTGCGGATCGACCGCAAGGTCGTCGTCGGCCACTGGACGGACCCGGACGTCCAGGACCGGATCGGGACGTGGAGCCGCGCCGCCTGCGCCAGCGCGGACTGGGCCGGTGGCGCCGTCGTCCGGATCGGCGACAACATGCGCGAGGTCGCGGTCACCGAGGGCGACAAGCTGGAGGCGCAGCGGCGCCTCGGCTTCTCGGTCAACACCTGGGGCGTGGGCGATCTCGCCGCGGCGGTCGACGACGCAACGGACGCCGAGGTGGACGAGCTCGTCGCGCGCTACCTCGACGAGTACGACGTCGCGCCGGAGCTTCGTCCGGCCGGCGAGCGCGCCGCGAGCCTGCGGGACGCGGCCCGGATCGAGCTCGGACTCCGCGGATTTCTCGGCGAGCGCAAGGCAATCGCGTTCACGGACACGTTCGAGGACCTCCACGGCCTCAAGCAGCTCCCGGGGTTGGCGGTGCAGCGGCTGATGGCCGACGGCTACGGCTTCGGCGCGGAGGGGGACTGGAAGACGGCGGCCATGGTGCGGGCGATGAAGGTCATGTCCGCGGGGCTCCCGGGCGGGACCTCGTTCATGGAGGACTACACCTACCACCTGGACGACGACGACGACCTGATCCTCGGCGCGCACATGCTCGAGGTCTGCCCGTCGATCGCGTCGGGACGGCCGCGACTCGAGGTCCATCCATTGTCGATCGGCGGTCGCGAGGACCCGGTCCGGCTCGTGTTCGACGCGCACCCGGGGTCCGCGGTCGCGGCGTGCATCACGGACATGGGGCAGCGGTTCCGGATCGTGGTCGCGGCGGTCGACGTGGTCGCGCCGCCGCATCCGCTGCCGAAGCTGCCGGTGGCGCGGGCGATGTGGCGGCCGCGCCCCGACCTCGCGACCGGGGCGGCGGCATGGATCCATGCCGGGGGCTCGCATCACACGAGCCTCGGCTTCTCCGTGACACGCGAGCAGCTGCGGGACCTCGCCGCCATCAACGCCATCGAGATCCTGGTCATCGACGAGACGACGTCGCTCGACGCGTTTCGGGACCAGCTCCGCTGGAACGACGTCTACTGGCTCCTGGCGAAGGGGCTGTGAACGAGCGCGACGACGGCGCGGCGGCACTGATTGCGTCCGGGGGCGCGGTCCTCGGGATCGAGCTCGGGTCAACGCGGATCAAGGCCGCGCTGGTCGCGCCCGATACCACGCCGCTCGCGGCCGGCTCGCACGCCTGGGAGAACCGGCTGCGGGACGGCATCTGGACGTACGACGCCGCCGACGTCTGGTCGGGGCTGGCCGCGTGCTATGCGGGGCTCGCCGACGAGGTCCGCAGCCGGTACGGGGTCGAGCTCCGGCGCGTCGCCGCGCTCGGGGTCAGCGGGATGATGCATGGCTACGTGGCGCTCGGCGGCGATGGCGAGCTGCTCGTCCCGTTCCGCACGTGGCGCAACACGAGCACGGGCGCGGCCTGCGCGGCGCTCTCGCCCGTCCTCGAGTTCGCCGTGCCACAGCGCTGGACGATCGCGCACCTCTACCAGGCCATCCTCGATGGCGAGCCCCACGTGACGCGGCTCGCGCGCCTCCAGACCCTCGCCGGCCATGTCCACTGGCGGCTGACGAACGAGCACGTCGTGGGCCTGAACGAGGCGTCGGGCATGTTCCCGATCGATCCCGTGCGCCGCGATTGGGACGGTCGCCGCCTCGCGGCGTTCGACGCGCTGCTCGCGCCGCACGGACTCGGCTGGACGCTCCGCGACGTCCTGCCCGCGGTCCGTCGGGCCGGCACCGAGGCAGGCCGGCTCACGATCGACGGCGCCCGCCTCCTCGACCCATCGGGCGCGCTGGAGGCGGGCGCACCCACCTGTCCGCCCGAGGGCGACGCCGGCACCGGCATGGTCGCGACCAACGCGGTCCGGCCCCGGTCCGGCAACGTGTCGGCCGGGACCTCGATCTTCGCGATGATCGTCCTCGAGCGCAGCCTGTCGCGCATCCACGACGCGATCGACATCGTCGTGACGCCCGACGGGTCGCCGGTCGCGATGGCGCACGCGAACAACGGGTCGTCGGATCTCGATGCGTGGCTCGCGTTGTTCGCCCAGGTCGGACGGGTGCTGGGCGCCACCGTCGGCACGGACGAGCTGTATGCGCGCCTGCTGCCGCTCGCGCTCGCCGGGGATCCCGATGCCGGCGGGCTGCTGGCGGTGAACTACGTCTCCGGGGAGCACATCACCGGGTTCACCGAGGGCAGGCCGCTGGTCGCGCGCAGCGAGGACGCGCGCCTCACGCTCGAGAACTTCCTCCGCGCCCAGTACTTCGCGTCGCTGTGCGCGCTCCGTGCGGGGCTGGACATCCTGACCCGCGACGAGGGCGTGGCGATCGACGAGCTCCGGGGCCACGGCGGCCTGTTCAAGGGCGGCGACACCGGGCAGCGCATGCTCGCGGCCGCGCTCAACGTCCCGGTGAGCGTCCCGGCCACGGCCGGCGAGGGCGGCGCATGGGGCATCGCCGTGCTCGCGGCGTACCTGCTGCGCGAGGACCGGGACGAGTCCCTCCCCGACTACCTCGACCAGCGGATCGCGGGCACCGTCGGGGCTCCCGTTGCGCCAGACCCACGGGACGCGGCGGGGTTCGAGGTGTTCTTCGCGCGCCATCGCGCGGGTCTCGGGGTCGAGCGCGCCGCGATCCAGGCGCTGCCGTCGCGCGATCGGGGCACAGCGTCCGCCTGACGGCCGAGGGCCGCGAGATGTGAAGGAGCGCGGCGCCATCCGCATCGACGGCCCGGCGGTTCGCGCACCCGCGCCGGACGGTGCCGGGACGGCCCGACCGTGCGCGTTCGGGCGCCGTCGTTGCACCGTCGCCGCCACACCCGCAAGGCGCCCGTGATCGGGATTCCGGTCGTCCTCGGGTAGACTCGCGGGCATGTCCATCGCCCGCCGGGCGCCGGCTGCCGGCGCGGCCGACGTCGAGGCCTGGCTCGCGGAGCTCGGCCTCGTGCCCCTGGAGCGCGCGGATCGCGACGGCGTGACCTCGTGGGACCTGCGTCTCGACGGTCGCCGGCGCGCGTCGCTCCGGGTCACGATCATCCTCGATCCCGCGCTCGCGCTGATCTGCTGGGCCCACTACGCCCCGCCGATCGCGGACGCCTTCCGCAAGTCCTACCGGAAGCTGCTGCGCTGGAACGACGAGCTGCCGTTCATCAAGTTCTCGGTGGGCGAGGACGAGCGCCCGCTGCTGCTGGTCGAGATCCCGGCGGCCGACGTGTCGCGCGACGCGCTGGGCGTCGCGCTCGCACGCGAGCTCGCCGTCGCCGACCGGCTCCACGACGAGACCGTCGGCTGGCTCAAGGCCGCCGGCTGGCCGTCGGACCCGCCGACGCCCGAGCAGCTCGACGGCCCGGGCGTCCGGCTCGTCGCGCGATACGCCGCGGCGCTCGGGGAGCTGCTCGAGCCGGCCGACGGATCCACCGTGGCGGCACTCCTCCCGGGCGAGGCGCGGGGCGGCGGGGCGGCCCTCGCCGGTGGAGGCGACGCGTGACGAGGGTGGGCGGCCCGCTGCGCACCACGGCCGCTCGCGGCCTCCGGCTCGTCGCGCTCGCGGTCGCGGCGTTCTCGCTCCTCGCCGTCGCGGCGCCGGGCGCGGGGCTGCTCGCGCCGGCGACCGTCCGCGGCGCCTCGACCGACCTCACGCTCGTGACGAGCGCCACCTACACCGTGCTGCCGGCGGATCGGCGGATCGGCGTGTCGGTGGCGATCAGCGCGAAGAACCACACGTCCGAGACCAGGACCAAGAAGTTCTACTTCGACCACGCGTTCCTCGCGGTCCAGCCGGGCTCGACGGGGTTCAAGGTCACGGGCGTCAAGGGCGCCACGGTTCGGGTCACCAGGACGACGAAGGACGCGCGGCTCCTCCGGATCGGGTTCCCGCGCCTGTACAGCGGCAAGACGGCAGCGCTGCGGCTGTCGTTCGTGCTCCCTGCGACCGGCAAGGGCGCGAACCCGCAGGTCCGCGTGGGGAGCGGGCTCGTGACGCTGCCGGTGTGGGCGTTCGCGTCGACGGGCGCGACCGGCAGCTCGGTCTCCGTCCGCTTCCCGGCGGGCTGGGACGTGGCCGTCGAGTCCGGGTCGCTCCCGCAGCGCTCGAAGGCCGCGGACGGTGGGACGGTGCTCGGGTCCGGCCCGCTGTCCTCGCCGCTCACCTTCTTCGCGTTCGTCTCCGCGCAGCACCCGGCGGTCTACAAGGACAAGCCGCTCAGCGTCGACGTCGGCGGCGCGACCGCCTCGCTCGTGCTCCGCGGCTGGGCGGACGACGCCGGCTGGTCGGCGCGGATGGCGGCGCTGTTCAAGCGCGCGCTGCCGGCGCTCGGCGACGCGATCGGGGTCCCGTGGCCGCACGCCGACCCGCTCGTCGTCCAGGAGGCGGTCAGCCGCGAGTCCGGCGCGTACGCCGGGCTGTTCGACCCGGCGGCGAATCGGATCGAGGTCGCCTACTGGGCGAGCGACGCCGTCGCGCTCCACGAGGCCGCGCACGCCTGGTTCAACGGGCAGCTGGTCGCGGATCGCTGGGCCGCGGAGGGGTTCGCGTCGTGGTATGCGCAGCACGCGGCCGCAGGGCTCAAGGTCAAGTCGACGCAGCCCGCGCTCACCGACGCGCTGCGGCTGGCCGCGTTCCCGCTCGAGACGTGGTCGCCGTCGGGCAGCGGCACGGCTCAGGAGACGTACGGCTACGCGGCGTCGTACGCGGCGGCCGACGCGATCGCGCAGCGCGTCGGGCCCGAGGCGCTCGCGCGGACGTGGGCCGCGGCGGCGGGACGCGTCGGGGCATACCAGCCGCCGGCGACCATCGGCGCGTCGACCGGAGCGCCGATGTCGCCGGAGCTCGTGGACGGGCCGCCGGGCTGGCGCGGACTGCTGGACCTGCTCGAGGAGCAGTCGGGGACCGACGTGTCGGACGTGTTCGCGACGTGGGTCGCCGACCCCACCGCCGCGGGCGAGTTGGCCGCGCGCCGGAGCGCGCGGGACGCGTACACGCGCACCGTCGCGCTCGCGGGGGACTGGGCGCTCCCGCGCGCGGTGCGGGACGCCATGCGCGCCTGGCAGTTCGCCACGGCCGACGCGCTGATGGCCGACGCGCGGACCGTCATCGCCCAGCGGACCGCGCTCGAGTCGGTGGCGGCGCGGGACGGCGTGACGCTCCCCGGCGACCTCCGGGCCACGTTCGAGGCGGGCGGCTTCGTCGCCACGAGCGCGCGCGCCGAGGCCGAGCGCCAGGCCCTGGTCGCGATCGAGACCGCGGCCGCGGCACGCTCCTCGGACGACGACGTGCTGAGCCGCATCGGCAACATCGGCGCGACCCCCGACGCGGACCTCGCGTCGGCGCGCGCTGCGATCGCGACGGGCGACCTCACCGGCGCGCACGACGCCGCGAGCCGGGCCCAGCGGGCATGGACGGGCGCCTGGGAGGAGGGCCGCCGGCGCGCGCTCGTCGGCGTGGCGCTCCTCGCGACGATCCTGGTGCTCGGCGCCGCCGTGATCGGCAGCGCGCGCCGCGGCCGCCTCCGCCGCCGCCGGATGATGGGCCACCGCGACCTCCACCCGGACGCCGGCTGAGGTCTGGGCGACCACGGCCGATTCCGGGCGCCCGTGTCACGATGGGCGCCGTCGTCGTCGCCGCCATCGCGAGGGGTCTCCGCCGCCCATGCCGCGCGCCGCCGTGCGCCCTCTCCCCGAGCGCCGAGCGCCGGCCCGTGTCGCCGCGATCGCCGCACTCCTCGGGCTGCTGCTCGCCGTCGCCGGCTCGATCCTGCCCGCGGCCGCGCCGTCCGTCCCGTTCCCGGCGCCGTTCAGCCCGGGCGTCGCCCGGGCCGCCGACGCGCTCGACCTCCAGACGACCGCGAGGTACGTCGTCGACCCGGCGCACCAGCGCGTCCGCGTCACGGTCGACATCACCGCCGCGAACGAGCATCCCGACGCGACGACGGGCGGCTCCCTCACCCGGTACTTCTTCGACGGCTTGAACCTCGGCGTCCAGCCCGACGCCGCGCGCCTGCACGCCGTGCAGGACGGCACCGCGATCGGCGTCAAGGCGGCGACCCGCGCGGGCTACCGGCTCGTGACCCTGCGCTTCCGGAGCAAGCTCTACTACCAGCAGTCGACGACGGTGCGGCTGTCGTACGACCTGCCGGCCGGCGCGCCGCGGTCCTCGAGCGACGTGCGGGTCGGATCCGCGTTCGCGACCTTCGTGGCCTGGGCGTTCGGCGATCGCGGCTCGGTCCGCGTCGAGGTCCCGTCCGACTTCCGGGTCGACATCGCGGGCGCCGCCATGGCCACGACGCCGGGACCCGACGGGTACCAGGCGTACACGGCGACGACGTCGACGCCCCTCGGCTGGTACGCCTCCGTCAACGCCACCAACGACGCGAACCTGACCCACGAGACCCTGTCGTTGAGCGACGGCGAGCAGGTCGTCATCCGTGCGTGGCCCGAGGACACGCGCTGGCACACGCGGGTTCGCGGCCTGCTGACGGACGGGGTGCCGGACCTCGTCGCCCGCATCGGCCTCCCGTGGCCGGTGAAGGGCCCGCTGACCGTCACCGAGGTCCACACGCCGCTGCTCGAGGGCTACGCCGGGTTCTACGACCCGAGCGCCGACACGATCACGATCAGCGAGGACCTCGACGACCTGACCATCGTGCACGAGGCCTCGCACGCGTGGTTCAACACGTCGCTGTTCACGGAGCGCTGGATCGACGAGGGTCTCGCAGACGAGTACGCGTCGCGGGTGCTGGTCGCGCTGGGGCGCAAGCGCCCCGATCCCGGGACCGCGAACCGCCAGGGCAAGGCGGCGTTCCGGCTCGAGAGCTGGGGGCCGCCGGCGCCGATCCGGGACGCGGCCGCGGACGCCCACGAGCGGTTCGGTTACGACGCCTCGTGGACGGTGATGCGCGCGATCGTGCGCCACGTCGGCCTCGACGGCATGCGCAAGGTGTTCGCCTCGGCGGCCGCCGGCACGACCGCGTATCCCGGCGAGGGCGCGCCGGAGCCGACGCGCCTCCCGCGCGACTGGCGGCGGTTCCTCGACCTCGCCGAGACGTACGCGACCCAGGCGGGCGTCGGCGACCTGTTCGAGGCGTGGGTCCTGGAACCCGCCCAGCGCCGGTTGCTCGCGGACCGCACCACGGCGCGCCGCGCGTACGACGACCTCGAGGCGCTCGGCGGCACGTGGGCGCCGCCGGACACGGTGCGGACGTCGATGGACGCGTGGCGATTCGGCGCCGCGCAGGACGCGATGCGCGCCGCGACGACCGTCCTCGAGGAGCGCGACCAGGTCGCCGCGCTGGCGACGGGGCAGGGGCTCGCCCTGCCGCCCGCGACCGAGACGCGTTACCAGGACGCGGGCTCGCAGGCGGATCTCGCCACGCTCGGCGACCAGCTCCGCTCGAGCGAGACCGCGCTGGAGCACCTGGCCGCGGCGTCGAACGCCCTCGCCGTGCCGCGGGACTGGTTCACGGAGGTCGGGCTCGACCGGCAGGACCCGGCGGTCACGGTCGACGCCGCGCGCGCGGCGTGGACGAACGGCGACTACGCGGCCACGACCGCCGGTGCCGACGAGGCGGTCGCGATGCTCGCGGCCGCGCCCGAGGCGGGCCGGTCGCGGGTCACGACGATCGCGGCCGCGGTCGGTGCGGCGGTCCTCGTGCTGCTGGTCGCGGCGGCCGTGCTCCTCCTGCGGCGGCGGCGGAACAGCGCTCCGGCGCTCGCGGCGATGCCGCCTGCGATCCCGGCGTGGACGGAGCCGTACGCTACACTCCCGCCCGACGGCCCCCCGAGCGGCCCAACGCCGGCCCCGTCGCCCCGTGACGAAGGAGCTCCCCGATCGTGACCGCCCCCGTCACCGCGGTCCGCGGCGTCCGCTGATGGGCCTCCAGCGCATCCGTCCGTCGCACGAGATCCTGTCCGGCGCGACCGCCGACGTGTACTTCGCGCGCGCCAACAGCATCCTCGACCGCGAGGGCCTCGACCCCGTCGTGACGATGGAGGTCTTCTGCCGCCGCGACGCCGTGCTGTGCGGGATGGGCGAGGCGACGAACCTCCTCGGCCACGTGCTGGTCGACGAGCCCGGTGCGGTGATCGAGGCCCTCGAGGACGGCGATCGCGTCTCCGCCAAGGAGGTCGTGCTCCGGATCCGCGCCCGGTACCGCGCGTTCGCGCTGTACGAGACGGCGATCCTCGGGATGCTGTCGCAATCGACGGGCTGGGCCACGGCGGCCCGCGAGTGCGTCGACGCCGCATCCCCGCACCCGGTGATCTCGTTCGGGGCCCGGCACGTGCACCCGGACATCACCGACGTCCTCGACTACGCCGCGATCGTCGGCGGCTGCGTCGGCGCGTCGACGCCGGCGGGCGCGCGGCTGGCGAACCTCAACCCGACCGGCACGATGCCGCATTCGCTGGTGCTCATCTTCGGCGACACGGTCCGCGCCGCGGAGGCGTTCGATCGGGACATGCCGCCCGACGTGCCGCGGATCGTGCTGGTCGACACGTTCAAGGACGAGGCGGAGGAGGCGCTGCGCGTCGCGCGGGCCCTGGGCGACAAGCTGTACGGCATCCGGCTCGACACGCCGTCGGAGCGCGGCCGGGTGACCGCCGCGCTCGTGACCGAGGTCCGGGCCCGCCTCGACCAGGCCGGCTTCGACCACGTCACGATCACGATCTCCGGCGGCCTCAACCCCGAGCGGATCCGGTACTTCCTCGACGAGGGGGCGCCGGTCGACTCGTTCGCCGTCGGGTCGTACATCTCGGGCGCCACGCCGATCGACTTCACGGGCGACATCAAGGAGATCGACGGCTCGCCGATCGCGAAGCGCGGCCGCATCCCCGGGCGCACCGACAGCCCGCGGCTGCAGGCCATGGACCTGTCCCCGTGGCGCGAGGCCGCACGCGAGGGGTAGCACGGGTCACAGGCGCGACCCCTGACGTCCGTCCGGCGGCGTGCTCGTGCGTTCCGTGGCAGCATCGAGCGATGGCCGCCGACCCGTCCGACCGCGAGTCGCCGTACGAGCTGCTCCAGCGCGGCACCGAGCTCATGCGTCGAAGGCACCACGCGCAGGCCGCAGTCGTGCTCGAGCGCGCGGCCCGCCTCGAGCCCGGCCGCGGATCGATCCTCGAGGCGCTCGGCCGCGCGTACTTCAACTCGGCGCAGACCGAGCGCGCGCGGGCGACGTTCGAGGCGCTCCTCGAGGTGGACCCCTCCTCGCACTATGGCCATTTCGCCCTCGGGCAGAGCCTCAAGCGCCTCGGCCGGCCCAACGAGGCCCGGACACACCTGCGGCTCGCGACGGCGCTGGAGCCGCGTTCGGCGCTGTACCGCTCGGCTCTCGCCCGGCTGCCCGCGCCGGAGGACCCGGCCGAGGCGTGACGGCGCGGCGCCGGACGCCTACGACGATCCGCGCCGCGGCCATCTGCGAGCATGTTGTAAGGCAACGGCCGCGGCGACGTGTCCGACACTCGCCCGTTGAGGGCGCCCCGTGACGGCGCGCCCGGGCCCAAGGAGCGTGCTCGCTTGACCATCGACGTCGACGAAAGCCGTGCCCTGCGCGACGCGCGGGCGCTGGCGAGGCTGAGCATCGGGGTCGCGCGCGCATCCACCGCCACCGACGTCGCGCGGATCCTGCTCGACGAGCTCACGGCCGCGATGCCCGGTGCGTCGGCCGGCGTGGCGCTCCTCGACGAGGCGGAGCGCGAGTTCGAGCTCGTGGGCGTCCGCCGGACGGGCGAGCACGCCACCACGTTCCGCGACCGGTGGTCGTTCGACGTCGCATCGGCCGCGCACGACGTCGTCGTCACCGGGACGCCGGTCAGCCTGAGCCGCGACGAGTACCTCGCCCGCTACAAGGAGCGGACGTCGATCGCGGACCCGGAGACCCTCGCGCGCTACGTGTCGATCCCGATCATGCCCGGGATGCGGCCGATCGGCGCCGCCGGGCTGTCGTGGCCGCACGAGCCGAACCTCGACGCCGCCACGATGGCGCACCTCCAGGCCCTCGTCGACGCCGGCGCGCAGGCGCTCGGCCGCGCCCGGCTGGAGGACGCGGAGCGCCGCACACGCTACCTGCTGCGCGCGATCGTCGACCAGATCCCGCTCGGGCTGCTGATCATGGAGCCCGACGGCTCGCGGCCGCTGTACATGAACCAGGCGTACACCGCGATCTTCGGCCTGGCCGAGCTCGGGCAGCCGGGCGACCGCATGACCGAGGTGCTCGACGAGGCAGGGAACCCGATCGGCCGTGACCGGCGGCCGGTGATCCGCGCGCTCCACGGCGAGACGGTCCGCGACCAGCTGATCCTGATCGGGGAGCCGGGTGCGACGCGGCGCTCGGTCCTCGTCAACGCGTGGCCGGTGCGCGACGGCGAGGAGCGGCTCGTGGCCGGCGTGGCGACGCATGTCGACGTCACGAGCCGGATCGACGCCGACCACGCGCGCGACGCGTTCCTCGGCGTCCTGTCGCACGAGCTGCGCACGCCGATCACGTCGATCTACGCGGGCGCCGAGCTGCTGGCGCGCCGCCTCGCCGGCGACGAGTCCAACTACGAGCTCGCGTCGGGCGTCGCCGACGAGGCGAACCGGCTCCACCGGCTGGTCGAGAACCTGCTCGTGCTGTCCCGCGTGGAGCGCGGCGCGGACCTGCATCGCGACGATCCCGTCCTGCTCCACCACCTCGCGCGCCGCGTGCTGGCCTACGAGGCGGAGCGCTGGCCGGGCGTCCGGTTCGAGCTCGAGATGCCGCCGACGCTGCCCGCGATCACGGGCGACGACTCGTATGCCGAGCAGATCGTGCGCAACCTGTTGTCCAACGCCGCCAAGTACGGACCGCCGGGCGGCGTCATCCGGCTCGTGCTCGAGCACGAGGGCGAGCACGTGACGATCCGCGTGCTCGACGACGGGCCGGGGTTCGAGCCGGGCAGCGAGGAGCGCGTGTTCGAGCTGTTCTACCGGTCGCCGACGGCGATGCGGACGGCGCCCGGCGCGGGGATCGGGCTGTACGCCGTCCGCGCGCTCGCGGCGGCGATGAACGGCCGGGTGTGGGCGAGGACGCGTCCGGAAGGCGGCGCCGAGCTGGGCGTGGAGCTGCCCGTCGCCGACGCGTTCTGACGGCTGATCGCACCGCATCGCGTTCGCGCGGCGCTCAGCCCTCGCCGTCGCGCCGGGCTCAGACCTCGCCGTCGCGCCGGAGGCGGTCGAGCCACAGCAGGCCCAGGATCGACTTCGCGTCCCGGATCGACCCGTCGAGCGCGAGCCCGACGGCCTCGTCGACCGGGACCGCCCGGAGCTCGAGCCGCTCGTCCTCGTCGGGCGTCAGCCGGTCGTCGGCCGAGGCGCCGGCGATGCCGGTCGCGAGGTACAGGTGCATGAGCTCCGTCGCGAACCCGGGCGCCGTCCAGAACGAGGCGAGCTTCCGCCACGACGCCGCGCGGTGCCCAGTCTCCTCTTCGAGCTCGCGCCGCGCCGCCTCGTCGGGGTCCTCGGTCACGCCGTCGTGGACGTCGAGCGTGCCGGCCGGGATCTCGAGCAGCGCCTGGCCGGTCGCCGTCCGCCATTGGCGGACCAGCAGGACGCGGCCATCCTCGTCGAGGGCCAGCACGGCGATCGCTCCGGGGTGGCCGACGATGTCGCGCTTGCCGGTCGTCCCGTCGGCGCGCTCGATGGTGTCGACGCGGAACTGCAGGTAGTGCCCCTGGTGGACGACGTCGGACGCGACCACGCGCTCGGCGAGCGGGTCGCCGGGGTCGCCGGCGGGATGGAGGTCGTCGGGCATCGCGGGCTCCCGGACGTGCGACGGCCGGCCCGTCGTGCGACGGACCGGCCGTGGTCGTGGCGAAGAAGGGGTCAGGCCGCGGCGGCGACGCGGTGCCGGGTCAGGGACAGGCCCGTCTCGCCGTCGAACATGTGGAGCTTCTCGACGGGCAGCTTGAGCGTCACGACGTCGCCCGGGCGCACGCGATGCTCGGAGTCGACGATGGCGACGATCTCCGTGCCCTCGACCGACACGTGGAGCAGCTCCTCGTTACCGAGGTACTCGACGACGTCGGCGGTGCCCTGGATCGTGGCGACCGTGCCGCCGACCTCGCCGAGCTCGAGGTGCTCGGGCCGGAAGCCGACGATCACCTTGGCCCCGTTGGCGGACGCGAGGGCCTCCTTGTAGTCCGGCGGCAGCGGGAACGTGAAGCCGCCGCTGCGGAGCTCGTTCGCGCTCTGGTTCGCGGGGATCTCGACGAAGTTCATCGCCGGGCTGCCGATGAAGCCCGCGACGAAGCGGTTCTTCGGGTTGTCGTACAGGTCCTGCGGCGTCCCGACCTGCTGGAGCAGGCCCTCGCTCATGACGGCGATCCGCTGGCCCATCGTCATGGCCTCGACCTGGTCGTGGGTGACGTACACCATCGTGGTGCCCAGGCGCTGGTGCAGCCGTGCGATCTCGGCACGCGTCTGGACGCGCAGCTTGGCGTCGAGGTTCGACAGCGGCTCGTCCATGAGGAACACCGCGGGCTCGCGGACGATCGCCCGGCCGAGCGCGACGCGCTGCCGCTGGCCGCCGGACAGCTCCTTGGGCTTGCGGTCGAGCAGCCGCTCGAGCTGCAGGATGCCCGCGGCCTCGCTGATCCGCTTCTCGATGTCGGCCTTGGGAACCTTGCGCAGCTTGAGGCCGAACGCGAGGTTGTCGCGCACGGACATGTGCGGGTAGAGCGCGTAGCTCTGGAACACCATGGCGATGTCGCGGTCCTTCGGCGCGACGTCGTTGACGACCTTGTCGCCGATGCGCAGCTCGCCCTCGGAGATCTCCTCGAGCCCCGCGATCATCCGCAGGCTGGTCGTCTTCCCGCACCCCGACGGGCCGACGAGCACCATGAACTCGCCGTCGCCGATCTCGAGGTTGAGGTCCGATACGGCGGTCACGTCGCCGTAGCGCTTGTACACGTGATCGAAGGTCACGGTCGCCATGCAGGAGCCTCCATCCCGTCCAGGGCATCGCGGGCTCCTGCATCCGGCCGCCGGACAGGTCTGGCGGACTCGGACGAGCCCCGTACGAGGAGCTGGTTCGGGTGCCAGCATGGTAGGCACGACCGATCCCGCGCCGCAATCCCGCCGCGCGAACCGACACCCGCTTGCAACGCGGCGAAGCGTGGCGGCACGACGCGGCGGTGGTCGTCGCGCGCCGCCCGCGGCGGTAACGTTGCCGGGTGCGTCGCGTCCGCGCGGCGCGCCAACGGCGATGCACTTGCCGGAGGCCTCCATGAGCCAGGACCCGCGTGCCGGCCAGCGCGCGCAGCCGTCGGACCTCGTCGACCTCGACGCCCTGCTCCGCGCGTACTCGGACGTCCATCCCGACCCGTCCGATCCCGCGCAGCGCGTCGCCTTCGGCACGTCGGGGCACCGCGGCTCGGCCCTGAACGCGGCGTTCAACGAGGACCACATCGTCGCGACGACCGAGGCGATCTGCCGCTATCGGGCGTCGAAGGGCTATACCGGGCCGCTGTTCATCGGGCGTGACACGCACGCGCTGTCGGGGCCCGCCTGGCGGACCGCGCTCGAGGTGCTCGCGGCCCACGAGGTCGACGTCCGCGTGGACGCCCGGGACGGGTACACGCCGACGCCCGCCGTGTCCCACGCGATCCTCGCCGCGAACCAGGGATTCGCGCCGAACCGGGGGCAGGCCGACGGCATCGTCGTCACCCCGTCGCACAACCCGCCCGAGGACGGCGGCTTCAAGTACAACCCGCCCAACGGCGGCCCGGCGGACACCGACGTCACGCGCTGGATCCAGGACGAGGCCAACCGGATCCTGGAGGGATCGGGCGGCGACGGCCTGTCCGGGGTCCGGCGGGTCCCGTTCGAGCGGGCCCGCGCGGCCGCGACAGGCTACGACTTCCGCGACGCCTACGTCGACTCGCTGCAGTTCGCCATCGACATGGAGGCGATCGCGTCGTCCGGCGTGCGGATCGGCGTGGATCCGCTGGGTGGCGCATCGGTGGACTACTGGCCGGCGATCGGGGAGCGGTACGGGCTCGACCTCACCGTCACGAACCCGGTCGTCGATCCGCAGTGGGCGTTCATGACCCTGGACTGGGACGGGCGGATCCGGATGGACCCCTCGTCGCCGTTCGCGATGGCCCGCCTCGTGGAGCTCCGCGACGGGTTCGACCTCGCCCTCGGCAACGATGCCGACGCCGACCGGCACGGCGTGGTCGTGCCCGGCGCCGGGCTGATGAACCCCAACCACGTGCTGGCGGCGTTCGTGGCGTACCTGTTCGGCGAGGCGCGGCCGCTGTGGGGCGACGGCGTGGCCGTCGGCAAGACGCTGGTGTCGTCCTCGATCATCGATCGCGTGGTGGGCTCGCTCGGCCGGCGGCTGGTGGAGGTGCCGGTCGGGTTCAAGTGGTTCGTCGAGGGGCTCGTCCACGGCTCGGTCGGCTTCGGCGGCGAGGAGAGCGCCGGGGCGTCGTTCCTGCGCCGGGACGGGACCGTGTGGACGACCGACAAGGACGGGATCGTCGCGTGCCTCCTCGCGGCGGAGCTGACGGCGACGAGACGACGGAACCCGGCCGAGGTCTACGGCTCGCTCACCGAGCGCTTCGGTGCGCCGGCCTACCGGCGGATCGACGCGCCGGCGACGCCCGAGGGCAAGGCGGCCCTGGGGCGCATCGCCCCCGAGTCCGTGTCGGTTGCGACGCTCGGTGGCGACCCGATCGTCGCGCGGCTGACGCGCGCCCCCGGCAACGACGCCCCCATCGGCGGGATCAAGGTCGCCACGGACCAGGCGTGGTTCGCGGCCCGGCCGTCGGGCACGGAGGACGTGACCAAGCTGTACGCCGAGTCGTTCCGCGGCGAGGCGCACCTCGAGCAGGTGCTGGACGAGGCGCGTGCGATCGTCGACGCCGCGGTGGGCGCGCCGGCAAGCGCCTGACCTGAGCCGCGCGATCGCGCCGCGGTCCTCACCCGCGCGTCGTGCACCTGGCGAACCGAACCGACCACGTTCGATCGATGACGGCCCCGCCGGAGGGTGATCCTCGTCGTCTGGTGGCCCTCGAGGACCATCTGAACGACGTGCGCGCGTCGGGGCGAGCTCCGCGGCCGGTATCTCGTTCCAATGGTGCTCCTGGCGCACCGATCGACGAGCACTCCACCGTGAGTGGACCCGCCGCCGGCCGTGATGGTCGAAGTGGTTCTCCAGCCGCACCATGCCGGGTGAGCGGGCGCCGCGAACGGGCCAGACGGGCGCCGCCGCGCCGATCTCGAGCGCCGTTGCGGAGCACGACGCGACCTCGGTGCGGGACCACCCTCACCGGCGCGAGCCCTGCGTCGGGCGCGTCTCCCGGAGCGTCGTCGGCGCCCCGTGGACCGCCGGGATCCGGCCGAGCCGGCCCGCGCGGTAGTCCTCGAAGGCCTGGACCACCTCGTCGCGCGTGTTCATCACGAACGGGCCCATCCACGCGACCGGCTCCCGGATCGGGCGCCCCCCGAGCACGAGGATGTCCAGGCTCGGCGACCGGGCCTCCTGGGCCTCGTCCGCGCGGAACGTGAGCGTGTTGCCCGGTCCGAAGACCGCGAGCTGGCCCATCCGCGCGGGCAGCCCATCGGCGCCGATGGTTCCGTGCCCGGCCAGCACGTACGCGAGGGCGTTGTAGTCGGAGCGCCACGGAACCTGGACCGCCGCGCCCGGGGCGAGCGTCAGGTGCACGAGGGTCATCGGCGTACAGGTGCTGCCCGGCCCCGCGTGCCCGGCGACCTCGCCGGCGATGACGCGGATCAGCGTCCCGCCGTCGTGCGACGCGACCAGCGAGACCTCGGACGCGCGGATGTCCTGGTAGCGCGGCGCCGCCAGCTTCTGGTCCTTCGGCAGGTTCACCCACAGCTGGAACCCGTGGAACAGGCCGCCCTGGGCGACGAGCCACTCGGGCGGCTTCTCGATGTGCAGGATCCCCGCGCCCGCGGTCATCCACTGGGTGTCGCCGTTGGTGATGACGCCACCGCCGCCGTTGGAGTCGTTGTGCTCGAAGACGCCGTCGAGCATGTAGGTCACGGTCTCGAAGCCGCGGTGGGGGTGCCACGGCGTGCCCCTGGCCTCGCCCGGCGCGTACTCGACCTCGCCCATCTGGTCGAGGTGGATGAACGGGTCGAGGTCCTCGAGGTAGACGCCGGCGAACGCCCGCCGGACCGGGAAGCCCTCGCCCTCGAAGCCGCTCGGTGCCGTGGTCAGCTGGCGGACGGGGCGCTGGTTCGCGACCGCGGGGTCGGGGAGCGCGAGGCGGGGCAGGACGGTGATGTCGTCGACGGTGATGGCGGGCATGCGGAGAGCGGTCCTTCCTCGACCCGGCTCGGTGGAGATCGTTGCGCGTGCAACTATCCCACCCGGGGGCGGTCCCGTCAAGCCGACGGGAAGGCAGCACGGCGCCCCGGGCCTGGAACCCGGGGCGCCGCGCGCGAGGGAGGAGGGGATGAGCGGACGAGCGGCGGAACGCTAGGGGAGCAGCACCGAGTCGATGACGTGGATGATCCCGTTCGACGTCCGGATGTCGGTCGCGACGATGCGCGAGTCGTTGACGTACGCGCCGCCGTCGTGGAGCGAGACGCGGAGGAAGCCGCCCTGGAGCGTCCGGATGCGCGAGGACGACACCACGTCCGCCGCATCCCGGGCACCCGGCGCGACGTGGTAGCGCAGGATCTGGGTGAGGGTGCCCTGCGGCAGCGAGCCGATGTTGCCGGCGTCGAGCCCGAGCTTCGCGAACGCCGCATCGGTCGGCGCGAAGACGGTGACCTGGCCGGTGCGGGCAAGGCGAGCGAGGACCGCAGGGTCCGCCGCGAGCACGGCGGCGACGAGCGTGGAGAACTCGCCGGACTGGGCGTTGACCGCGAGCGCGGTGTCGACGATCGAGCCCGACGGCGCGGTTCGCGCCGCGACCGGGGCGGCGACGACGCCGATGGCGAGGAGGGCCGCGAGAGCGGCCGGGACCAGACGACGCACGAGTGTTCCTCCAGCCGCGCGGCCGGCGGGGCTTGCCGGTCGATGGCGCGCGGTCTGACCCCTGTTCGCGACGGATCGCCCGGCGGATGGGTACCCGCCCAGCTGGCCTAGTCGGGTGCCACCGCGTCCGGCGCGTCCTCAACCGGGACGACGACCCGTCGCGCGTCCTTGAACGACACGTCGCCACGCAGCTCCACGAGCGTGATCAGCGACCGGGCGTCCGGCGGCAGGGTCGGGTTCCGGCCGGCGTTGGTGTCGATCGCCAGCGACCGCCCGCCGTGGAACGCTTGGTCGCCCTGCGGCTGCGGCGTATGGCCGAACACCACGCGCCGCACGCCCGCCATCTCGTAGCGGGCGAACTCGCCGCTGGACCACGGCGTCGTGAAGAACGTCGCCCGGACGTACAGGTGGTCGTCCGTCCGGGTGCCGAAGTCGGCGAGCGAGCCCTCGGGCACGAGCCCGCCGTGGACGAGCAGGACGTCCCGCCAGCGCACGGCCTCCGCCAGGTCGGCGAACCAGGCGAGGACGCCCGGGGTCAGCGCGTCCAGCCGCCGCAGCAGCGCCGGCACCTCTTCGGGGGTCCCCGCGAGGCCCCACGACGCGAGCGTCGGCCAGCCGCCGTAGCGCAGCCAGACGTCCACGACCTCGGCATCCCCGTTCGCCGCCTGGAGGAGCTGCAGCTCGTGGTTGCCACGCGCCAGCTCGACCGCGCCCCCGGCCGCCGCCGCCTCGCCCTCGAGCTGTCGCAGCCACTCGACCAGCCGGCGGCTCTCGCGGCCCCGGTCGACGTAGTCCCCACAACCGACGACGGCCGTCCGTGGCGGCGCCGCCCAGTGGAGCTCCTCGTCCACGACGCCCGCCTCCTGCAGCGCCGCCTCGAGACCGCTCAGCACGGCGTGCACGTCGGAGAACGCCCACACCGTCCAGTCGTCCGGGACGCACCGGATGCGCCGCGAGGGAGCGGGGTGGATCGGGATCGCGGGGGCCGTCACGACGCCATTCTTGCAGCCGCCGTTCGCTTGACCCCCTGCGACCGCGTTCCTACCATCAAATGATCGATGATCGACGGGCTGGAGGAGCCACGGTGCCGCTCAAGGAAGCCCCGCTCGCGACCTTCCACGGCGACGACACGTTTCCCATCGAGTGGGCCTCCGAGACCGAGCGGGACCTGTTCTGGGTCTTCGACGACCTCCACTGCCCGCACCCGCTGAGCCCGATGTTCGAGGACATCGGCGGCTGGTGGCTCACCTGCGACCACATGTTCCGGCGGTTCGGGACGCCGTTCGCCTCGGACTGGATCGCGAAGAACATCAACGGCTACCTGTACACGGCGGCGATCCCCGCGGAGGCGGGCGTGAAGGTCGCGACCCAGGAGTACGGCTACGAGATCGACGCCGTCGTGCCGCAGGACCCGCGGTACCCGGGGTCGATCGACAAGTACCTGGGTGCCGTCCTGCCCGTGTACGGCGCGGAGTTCGCGGACTGGTGGCGCGACCGGCTTGTCCCCGAGATGGACCGCAACTTCGCGTACCTCGAGGAGGCGCTCGACCGGCGCTCGGAGATGAGCCTCGCCCGGCTCGCCGTCCTGTTCGAGGACGCGATCGACATCCACGACCGCCACTGGAAGATCCACTGGATGCTGAACTTCGCCCAGTTCAGCGCGACCCAGAACCTGCGGGCGGTCATGCAGCTGACGCACGGCCGGGTCGACGACGCGCTGCTCGGCCGCCTCCAGAACTCCGCCAGCGACCGCAACTGGGACAAGATCCGCGCGCTGTGGGAGATGAAGGAGGAGGTCAAGGCCGACGCCGACCTCGCCCGGATCTTCGAGGCGCCGACGGGCGCCGGCATCGCGCAGGCGCTCAAGGACTCCGACCGCGGCCGCAGGTTCATCAGCGAGCGCGTCGAGCCCTACCAGCGCGAGTTCGGCTGGCACGCGGTGTGGAGCCACGAGTTCATCTTCCCGACGTTCCGGGAGCAGATGGAGCCGGTCCTCCAGCTCGTCCGCGACCAGGTGGCCGAGGACTACGACTACCCGACGAAGATCGCGGCGCTCAAGGCGGACATCGAGGCCGCGAGCGCCGAGATCCTGCGCGGCCTCGAGGGTGACGCGCTCGACCGGATGCGCGTCGCGAACGAGACGAACCTCCGGATGGCGCCGCTGACGCCCGACCACCACTTCTACATCGACCAGGGGGCCAACGCCCACGTGCGCCTGGTGCTGATCGCGATCGGCGAGAAGCTCGTGGAGCTGGGCGTCCTCGACGCGCCCGACGATGTGGTCCTGTTCCGGTACAACGAGCTGCGCGCGTTCATCGGCGACCCCCACGGCATCGACGGCCGGGCGATCGTGGCCCGGGCGCGCGCGGCCCGAGAGCGCGCGTACCGGATGAAGCCGCGCGACTGGGTCGGGACCGCGACCGAGACCCAGCTCGCGTTCCCGTACCTCGTCAACTGGGGGTTCCCGGAGAAGTTCCATCGCGGCCAGTCGGCCGACACGGGGCGGGTCACCGGGATCCCGGGCTCGCCGGGCGTGGTCGAGGGCACGGCCCGCGTGGTCCTCGAGGAGGCCGAGTTCGACCAGGTCCAGCACGGCGACCTGCTCGTGTGCCAGATGACCAACCCCGCGTGGCAGGTGCTGTTCGGCCGCATCGGCGGGCTCGTCACCGATGCGGGCGGGTTCGCGGCGCACCCGGCGGTGCTGGCCCGCGAGTACGAGATCCCGGCCGTCGTCGGCACGTCGGTCGGAAGCGCGAGGATCCGGACCGGGGACCGGATCCGGATCGACGCCACCGGGAGCGAGGGCGTCGTCGAGATCCTCGAGCGGGCCGGTGGGCATGCGGCGGAGCCGGTCACCGCGTCTGCCGACGTCGTCGCGTTCGACTGAGGTCGCCGGCCGTCGATGTCCGAGGCGACGATCACCCGAGGCGTCCTGTCCCACGCGGTCAAGGACCGGCTGCTGGAGCGCATCGTGGACGGCACGTACCCGCCCGGGTCGCGGATCGTCGAGACGCGCGTGGCCCGCGAGCTCGGGACCAGCCAGGCGCCGGTCCGCGAGGCGCTGCGCGACCTCGAGGCGCTGGGCGTCGTGGAGATCTCGCCGTTCCGCGGCGCGCGGGTCCGGCGCCCCGGGCTCGAGGAGCTGCTCGAGGCGTACGGCGTCCGTGCCGAGCTCGAGGCGATGGCCGCGCGCCACGCCGTCACGCGGCTGTCGCGTGCCGACGTCGAGGCGATGGCCGCCCTGCTCGACGAGATGCGACGCTGCGCCGATGCCGGGGACACCGTGGGCGAGGCCGCGGCCGACGCGGCGTTCCACGCGCGTCTCGTCGACGCCGCCGGGAACGCGACGCTGCGGCGGGTCTGGGCGCAGCTCGAGCCGTACTCGCGGACGTACATCAACATGGCCGTCCCCGGAGGCGACCGCCGCGAGATGGCGGAGCTCCACCGGCCGATCCTCGAGGCGCTCCGCGCGGGCGATCCGCCGCGGGCCGAGGCCGTGATCCGGGACCACTTCGCGACCGCTCGAACCTCCCTGGCCGAGCGCTGGCCGCGCGTCGACGGCGGCGGCATCGCTGCCGGCCCGGCGCGGTCCTGAGGCCGGCCCGTCCATCGTGCAGCCGTTCGCGTATTCCCGGCCCGGAACCCTCGCCGAGGCCGTCGCGCTGCTCGAGGAGCGGGGTCCCGGGGCGCGCGTCCTCGCCGGCGGCACGGACCTGCTCATCCGGCTGCGCGACGGGTCGCTCGACCCGGAGGTCGTCGTCGACGTCAAGCGCGTCCCGGAGCTCGCGCCCGGGATCCGGGCCGACGACGGCCGGCTCGTCATCGGCGCGACGACCACGATGACCGAGATCGCCGCACACCCGGTGATCCGGCACGAGTTCGCCGCGCTGGCCGACGCCGCGGCGTACGTCGGCTCGGTCCAGATCCGGAACCGGGCGACCCTGGCCGGGAACCTGTGCAACGCCTCCCCCGCAGCCGACACGGCGCCCGCGCTGCTGGTCCACGGCGCCGTGGTCGTGGCGGCGGGACCCGAGGGCACGCGCCGCATCCCGCTCGACGCGTTCTTCGTGCGCTCGGGCGTCACGACGCTCGCCCGCGGGGAGCTCGTGACGGCGGTCGACCTCCCGCTGCCCTCGACGCGCCTCGCGAGCGCCCACGAGCGCCGGACGCGCCGGCGCGGCCACGACCTCGCGGCGGTCACGATGGCGGTCGGGGTCGACGCCCGCGGGGCGGCACGCCTCGCCTTCGGCAGCGTGGGGCCGCGCCCGGTCGTGCGGGTCGACGACACCGCCACCCTCGGGGACCGGTCGGCAACCGACGCCGACGTCGACGCGATCCTGGATCGGCTCCTGGGGGACGCCGCGCCGTCGCGGACGTCGATGCGCGCGAGCCCCGGGTACCGGCTCGCGATGCTGCGCGTGCTGGCGCGTCGTGCGCGTGCGACCGCGCTCGGGAGGCTCGCCGATGGCTGAGCGTGTCGCGATCGAGCTCGTGCTCAACGGGGCGCGGCGGCGCGTCGAGGTCGAACCGCACCACACGCTGCTCGACGCCCTGCGCGACGACCTCGCCCTGACCGGCGCCAAGTCATGCTGCCTCGTCGGCGAGTGCGGCGCGTGCACCGTGATGGTCGACGGTCGAGCCGTCGATTCGTGTCTGGTCCTCGCCGCCGAGGTCGCGGGCGCGGACGTCCGAACGGTCGAGGGGCTGGCACCGGCGGGTGGCGGGTTGTCGACGCTCCAGGCGAAGTTCCTGGAGCACGGCGCGGTCCAGTGCGGCTACTGCATCCCGGGCCAGCTGATGGCGGCGCAGGCGTTGCTCGAGACGACCCCGCAGCCGTCGGACCCGGAGATCGAGGAGGGCCTCGCCGGCAACCTGTGCCGCTGCGCCTGCTACGAGCAGATCTTCGACGCCGTGCGCGAGACCGCGGCCACCGCCGTGGTCGAGCCGCGCGCGCCGGCCGCGGCCGCCCGATGACCGCGTCGCGCGTGGGCGACTCCCCCGCCCGGGTCGGCGGCTTCGGCCGGGTGACGGGCGCCCAGCAGTACGTCGCCGATCTCCATCCCGCGGACGCGCTCCACGCCAAGCTCGTCACCGTGGACGCGGCGCATGCGCGGATCGTGTCCGTCGACGCGAGCGGGGCGCTCGCGCTGCCCGGCGTCCACCTCGTCCTCACCTCGGACGACCTCCCACAGCCCGTGCCGCGCTTCGGCCCCCAGAACCGGGACCGGCCCGTGCTGGCCGTCGGCGAGACCAAGTACCACGGCGACCCCGTGGCGATCGTCGTCGCCGACACGGTCGACCAGGCGGAGGCGGCCGCCGCCGCCGTGCGCGTCGAGCACGAGCCGCTGCCGGCCGTGTTCACGATCGAGGGCGCCCTCGCTGCCGACGCGCCGCTGGTCCAGGACCCGTCGTTGCGCGAGGGCCAGGCGCTCGCGCAGACCAACGTCCTCAACGAGCACGAGGTGGGCTGGGGCGATCTCGACCAGGCCGCGCGCGGCGCCGACGTCGTCCTCGAGCGCCGCTACACGTTCCCGATGGTCACCCAGTTCGCGATCGAGCCGCACGCGTGGATGGCGGCCCCGGACGGCGACGGCATCGTCGTGTGGAGCGCGATCCAGCACCCGTACTGGCTCCAGCGGATGCTCGCCGGCGTGCTGAAGCTGCCCCTGGCGCGCGTCCGCGTCGTCGCGCCGGACCCGGGCGGCGCGTTCGGCGGCAAGCAGCATCCCAAGTACGAGCCCGCCCTCGCGTTCGCCGCGCTGAGGGTCGGACGCCCGGTGAAGCTGGTCCTGACGCTCGAGGAGACGTTCCAGGCGGTGCGCCGCGCGGCGTGCGACGCGACCGTCCGCATCGGCCTCGCGCGCGACGGCTCGATCTGCTTCGAGGACATCCGCGCGGACTACCTCATCGGCGCCTACACGGACATCGCGGACCGCGTGGTCGGCAAGGGCTCGTACGTCGGCGCGGGTCCGTACGCCATCCCCGCCGTCCGGATCCGCGGCCGGTCGATCCTGTCGCACACCGTCCCGTCGACGGCCTTCCGCGGCTTCGGCAACCCGCAGATCAACTGGGCCGTGGAGTCGACGCTGGACGAGGCGTGCGAGGCGCTCGGCCTCGATCCGCTCGACGTCCGGCTGCGCAACCTCGCCGCCAAGGGCCAGCCGTTCATCCCGTTCGACACGCCGTGCGACGGCGACTGGGCCGACTCGGTCCGGAAGGCTGCGGACATGATCGGGTGGGGGAGCCCCATGCCCGAGGGTCGCGGACGGGGGATCGCCGTCGGCATCAAGTCAGGCCCGACGACCGGGCTGTCGACGTCCATCGTCCGGCTGCTGGCGGACGGCTCCGTGGTCGTCTACGCCGGCACGTCCGACATGGGGCAGGGCGCGCGGACGGTGTTCGCGCAGGTCGCGAGCCAGGAGCTCGGGGCGCCGCTGGACTGGGTCACGGTGGTCATGGGTGATACGGCGGTCGTGCCGTACGACCAGCAGACGTCGGCGTCGCGGTCGACCGTGCTGATGGGGAATGCCGTACTGAATGCCTGTCGCGACATCCAGCGCAAGCTCGCCGCCATGGCGGCGCGGGTCCACGGCGTCGAGGCCGGCGCCGTGGCCGTCGAAGGCGGCGTGGTGCGGCTGCCGGGCGGCGCGGTCCTCCCGATCGCCGACGTCGTCGCCGCCAGCCTCGGACGGCTGGGCGGCGAGATCACCGGGCTCGGCGAGGCGCGCAAGGAGGCGGATCCGTCGCACCCGCTCGGCGGCTCGGCGGCCTTCTTCGAGTTCAACTGCACGGCCATCGAGGCGTCGGTCGACGAGGACACGGGCGACGTGACGATCCACCGGCACGTGACGGTGTCGGACGTCGGCAAGGCGCTCAACCCGCTCCAGGTCACGATGCAGGACGAGGGCGCGGCGATCATGGGCCTCGGCCACACGCTCATGGAGCACTACCTGTTCGACGACGAGGGGCGTATCCGCAACCTCGGGGCGATCGACTACCGCATCCCGACGTCGATGGACCTCCCGCGGTCGCTCGAGAGCGCGTTCGTCGAGCACGAGGACGGGCCGGGCCCGTTCGGCGCGAAGGGCATGAGCGAGGGGGCGCTGCTGTGCGTCGCGCCGGCCGTGGGCGCGGCGATCCATGCGGCGGCCCGAGTGCGGATCCGGGACCTGCCGTTCTCGCCCGAACGCGTATGGCGCGCGATCCAGGAGCGCGATCGCGGCGAGGCCGGCGCGTGACCTCGGTCCACGCGTCGGACGACCCGCCCGCGGGGTCCGTCGAGGAGCGCGTCCTGCTGCTCGGCGGGAAGGCGGCGAACCTGTCGACGATGGCGGTCGACCTCGGGCTGCCCGTGCCGCCGGCGTTCACGATCACGACCGAGGCGTGCCGCGCGTACCTCGCGTCCGGCTGGCCCGCGGGCCTCGACGAGGAGCTGCGCGAGGCGATGGCGGCGCTCGAGGCCCGGGTCGGGCGGCGGTTCGGCGATCCGTCGGATCCGTTGCTGGTGTCCGTGCGGTCGGGCGCGCCTCGTTCGATGCCCGGGATGATGGACACGATCCTGAACCTCGGCCTGAACGATTCGACGGCCGCGGGGCTGGCGCGCGCCTCCGGCTCGGAGGCCTTCGCCGCCGACTGCCTGCGGCGGTTCCGGGACCAGTACGCGTCCGTCGTCGGTGCGCCGGCGCCCGATGAGCCGTGGGCGCAGCTCCGCGGCGCGATCGAGGCGGTGTTCCGGTCGTGGCTGAGCGAGCGGGCGGTCGCGTACCGGAAGGTCGAGGGGATCCCCGACGACCTCGGCACCGGCGTGACGGTGCAGGCGATGGTGTTCGGCAACCGGGGCTCGGACTCGGGGACCGGCGTGCTGTTCACGCGCAATCCGGCGACGGGCGAGGCCGCGCTCTACGGCGACGTGCTGTTCGATGCGCAGGGCGAGGACGTGGTCGCCGGCACCCACGCCACGGAGCCCGTGTCGGGCCTCGGCTCGCGGATGCCGGCGTTGTTCGACGAGCTTCGACGGCATTCCGCGACGCTCGAGCGCCACTTCGCGGACTGCTGCGACATCGAGTTCACGATCGAGGAGGGGCGGCTGTGGCTGCTCCAGACGCGGGTCGGCAAGCGGACGCCGCAGGCGGCGCTGCGGATGGCGGTCGAGATGGCCTCGGACCCGTCGTTCCCGCTGTCGCGGGACGCGGCGGTCCGGCGGGTGCTGCCGATCCTCGCGTCGCCGCCGACACGGGTCGTCGCGGGGGGCGCTCGACCCGCGGCGCTGGCCAGGGGTCTCGGTGCATCGCCGGGCGTCGTCTCCGGGGAGATCCGGCTGACACCCGAGGGCGCGGCCGATGCCGCGGCCGCCGGTCGCGACGTCATCCTCGTGCGAGCCGAGACGTCGCCGGACGACGTCGTCGGCATGCGGGCGTCCCGCGGCGTCCTCACGTCCCGCGGCGGGTTCGCGAGCCACGCGGCCGTCGTCGCGCGGGGGTGGGGGATCCCGGCGGTCGTCGGGGCGGCCGGCCTGGTCATCGACGGATCGACCGTCGACATCGGCGGCCGGCGGCTCGACGAGGGCGCCGTCATCTCGATCGACGGCTCGACGGGCGAGGTCTTCGAAGGGGTCGCCGCCGGCGTGGAGGAGGTCGTCCCGGAGGCCGGGGT
>JAICUI010000097.1 GCA_025935925.1 Chloroflexota bacterium | reverse complement strand
GAAGGTCGCGATGCCGTGGGCGATCGCACCCGTCGTGACGAGCGTAATCACGCCCGCGACCAGCCCAAGGACCGCGGTGGCGAGGCCGACGGTCCGCGCCCAGGGGAGCGTGAACCACGCCCCGATGGCGACCGCGATGAACAGCATGCCGACGCCGAAGGTGAGGGCGCCCGCGATGAACGAGCCGCTGCCGGTGGGGACGTCGCCGAAGATGATGACGCCCATCAGCACGATCCCGATGAAGGCGAGGACGACCCCGCCCAGGAACGAGATGATCCCCAGCAAGGGGATCCCGAACGGCCGGTCTTCGTCCATGCAGCGCTCCCTCGACGTCCGCCGCCGAACCGTGCTGGCTCGACCGGCGCGACTCGAAGGCTACAACCGGGCCGGGCGTCGCATCTCGCCCAAACGGGATGAGACGCTAGCTCCGCTGCGTGCGACGGCCCTTCTTGGGGCGCTTCTCGCGGACCTGCTCGCGGAACACGAGCCGAATCGGCGTGCCCGTGAAGTCGTACGCGTCGCGCAGGCGGTTCTCGAGGTAGCGCCGGTAGGAGAAGTGCACGGACGCGGGGTCGGTGGTGAAGAACACGAACGTGGGCGGCGCCACGCCGACCTGCGTCGCGTACCGGATCTTCGGCCGCTTGCCGTGGACGACGGCCGGCGGCGTGCGCTCGACGGCGGCCGCGACGAGCCGGTTGAGCTCGCCGGTCGAGATCCGCCGACGTCGCTCGCCCCAGGCATCGACGGCGAGCTCCAGCACCTTCTGGACCCGCTGGCCGGTCTTGGCGCTGATCGAGACGATGGGGGCGTAGTCGATGAACGCGAGCTCGCGACGCAGCTCGGTGACGAGGTCGTCGAACGACTTGTGCGTCTTGTCCTCGACGAGGTCCCACTTGTTGACCGCGATGATGAGGCCCCGGCCCTCCTCGATCACGTACCCGGCGACGTGGGCGTCCTGGGCCGTCAGGCCGTCCGCGGCGTCGAGCACGAGAACCGCGACGTCCGCCCGGGAGATCGCCTTGAGGGCGCGCATCGTGGAGTACTTCTCGGCCGCCGGGCCGCTCGCGACCTTGCCGCGGCGCTTGATGCCCGCCGTGTCGATCAGCACGACCTCGCTCCGGCCCCACGGGATCGTGGTGTCGATGGCGTCACGGGTCGTCCCCGGGGTGTCGGACACGATCGTCCGGGTCTCCCCCAGCAGCGCGTTGAGCAGGCTGGACTTGCCCACGTTCGGGCGGCCGACGAACGCGATCGCGGGCGGCTCGTCGTCGTCCGCGGCCATCGCCGCGTCCCAGCGCGCGCCGATGTCCGCGGCGCTGCCGGCCTCCGCGTCCTCGTCGTCCGTGCCGTCGTCGTCGTCGTCCGACTCCCCCACCACGAACGGCGCGGGCCTGGCGCGGGCCATCTCCTTCGCGAACGCCTCGGCCTCGTCCTCGCGCTGCTTGCGGGCGATCTCGGCCTCGCTCTCGGGCGGCAGCGCCCACACCACCGCATCGAGGAGGTCCGCGACGCCGCGCCCGTGGCTCGCCGAGATCGCGAACGTCTCGTCCCAGCCGAAGGCGTAGAACTCGGCCGCCGCAAGTTCGCGCTGCTGGTTGTCCGCCTTGTTTGCGGCGACCAGCACGGGCTTCGTCGTCTTGCGCAGCAGCTCGGCGGCGTCCTGGTCCGCGGGCGTGGGCCCGACCGCGGCGTCCACGAGGAACACGATGACGTCGGCCTCGCTGATCGCGAGCCGCGCCTGGAGCTGGACCTGCTCCTCGATGGGGTCGCCCGGGAAGATCTCCAGCCCGCCGGTGTCCACGACCACGAACCGGCGCCCGTTCCACTCCGCGTCGCCGTAGAGGCGGTCACGCGTCGTCCGTGCACGGTCCTCGACGATCGCGGCGCGCGCGTCGCCCACGACCCGGTTGAACAGCGTGGACTTGCCGACGTTGGGGCGCCCGACGAAGGCGACGACGGGCAGGCCGGCGGAGCGGGAGACCACGATCAGGCCGCGCCCGCGGCGACCTTGAGCTCCGGCAGCGAGGTGGTGCGACCGGCCGGCGTCGCGGCGGCGTCCAGGGCCTCTCGCGCCAGCTCGGCTGCGCGTGGCTGCATCTCGGGGGTGCCGGCGATCGTGATGATCCGCTCGGCCACGTCCCGGAGGTCCTCGATCGGCGTCGACGTGCCGCCGGTGACGCCGACGACCTGCGCCGCCTCGAACGGGGCCGGGTCCACGAGGTCCTTGGCGTTCTCGATCTGGATCGCCTTCGTCCCGGCGATCTCGCACAGCCGGGTGAGCTCCTTGGTGTTCGCCGAGTGCCGGCCGCCCACGACGACCATGAGGTCGACGCCGCGCGCCGTCTCGAGCGTGTCCTCCTGGCGGCGGATCGTGACGGGGCACACCGTGTTCACGATCTTGAGCTCATGGGCGCGGCTCACCATGAACGCCGCGAGCTGCTCGAACTTCCAGGGCGGCTGCGTGGACTGCGTGATGAGCGCCATGCGCTTGCGGCGCGGGATGCGCGACCAGTCCGCCTCCTCGTCCACGACGATGGCGTCGGGCGCGAAGCCGAGCAGGCCGACGACCTCGGGATGCTTGGGCGTGCCCAGGAGCACGATCGTGTAGCCCTCGTCGACCAGCTCCTGGAGCTGGCGCTGCTCCTGGATGACCCAGGTGCAGGTGCCGTCGATCACGTCCAGGCCGCGCGTCTCGGCGCGCTCGAAGACCTCGGGCTTGACGCCGTGGGCCCGGATCACGACGGCCGCGCCGCTGTCCACGTCGTCGAGGCTGTCGACGCTCCGGACGCCCAGCTGCTGGAGGTCGTTGATCACGCCCTCGTTGTGCACGACCTGCCCGAGGGTATGCGTCAGCTTGCCGGCCGCGGCCGACTCCTTCGCCTTGTCGATCGCCTCGCGAACGCCGTAGCAGAACCCTGTTCGATGCGCGATTCGGACTTCCCGGACCATACCCATAGTGACCCGATGGTCGCACACGTCAGGCGAACGTGCGCAGGAGCCGCCCGGCTCCCGATCAGGATTCGACGGCGTGGCCCTCGCGGATGGCGTCGGCGTAGACGCCGCGGTGCCGACGGTCCAGGAGCTCCGCGATGCGGCCCATGATCGCGCGCGTCGCCAGGGCCTTCGCGCTCCGCCGGTCGGTCCCCTCCGGGATCACGTCCTGCACGCGGAACGGCTTGCCGATGCGGACCCGGACGGTCCTGCGTGGGAAGGGGTACGGCAGGAGCTGGCCCTTCCTCCAGACCGCGTCCGTGTTGCTGATGCCGACCGGGACGACCTGGGCGCCGGTCCGGAGGGCGAGCATCGCGGCCCCGTCCTTCGCCTCCTGGAGCTGGCCGGTGGGGCTCCGGGTGCCCTCCGGGAAGACGAGCAGCACGTAGCCCTGCTCCAGGATCCTGGTGGCCAGCCGGAAGGCCTCGATGTCGGCGCTGTCGCGGTCAACGGGGTGGACGCCGCCGTTCGCCGCCAGCCAGCCGAAGACCGGCCACTCGAACAGCTCCTTCTTGCCCAGCCAGTGGATCCGGCGACGCTTGAGCGACTCCGAGATCCAGGCGCCCGAGACGACGGCGTCGGCGTTCGAGATGTGGTTGATCGCGAGGATCACGGCACCCTTGCGCGGGATGTTGTCGAGGCCCTCGACCTTGACGTTCGCGACTGCGCGGGCCCCGATCCGCGACACGAGTGCCACCATCCGCACGAGCATCGTCTGGTCGTTGTCGAGGCGCATGGCTGTCTCGAGGATCGACGAGCGGGCGTGGGTGGCGGGCTGGTGCGCGGCGACGGCGGCCGCCGCGACGGGAGCGGGCTCGGGTGTGGGTCCCGCCTCGGGGCCCGGCGCGGGCGCGGGCTCCGGCTCCGACTCTGCGGCGGCCTGGGGCTCTGGCGCGAGCGCGGGCTCCGGCTCGGGCTCCGGCGCGTGGAGCGGCGGGTGCTCGTGCTCCACCGCGGACGAGACGGCGAACGCGCCGAGCGCGGGGTGGCGCACCGGTCCGCCGGCGGTCATGGCGGCGAGGCCGAAGGGGCCCGGATCAACGGCGGGCGGTGCGGGCTCAGCCCGTTCGATCTGCACCTCGGACGACACGGCGAACGACCCCGCGACCGGGTGCGCAACCGGGGCCGAGGCGACGGCCGCGATCACCGCGAAGGTCCCCGGGTCGACGGGTTCGGGCTCGGGCGCCGGTGACATGGCCGGCAAGGTCACGTCGACCTGGTCCGAGACCGCGAACGGACCCACGACGGCGTGCGCGATCCCCTCCCCGGCAGCCGCCTGCACGGCGAACGGCCCCGGGTCGACGGGCGCGGGCTCGGGCATGGGCTCCGGAAGCACGACCTCGATGTCGCTCGCCACCGCGAACGCGCCGACGACGGGATGCGTGATCGCGTCGGGCGACGCGGCGACGCCGACCGCGAACGGCCCGGGATCCACGGGCTCGGGCTCGACTGCGACCGGCGGCAGGGTCACGTCGACCTGGGTCGAGACCGCGAACGGACCCATGACGGGGTGCGCGACCGGGTCGGAGCCGGCGGCCGCGTCGGCCGCAAAGGGGCCCGGCTCGACCGGTGTGGCCTGCGGCGGCGGCGGGGGCAGCACGACCTCGACGCCGGTGGAAACGGCGAACGGGCCCGCGATCGGGTGCGCGACGGGCGCCGAGGCAAGCCCCGCGGCGACCGCGAACGGCCCCGGATCCACCGGGACGGGCACGGCGGCGACCTCGGGACGCGCGATCTCCACGTCGCTCGACACGGCGAACGGTCCCGCGACGGCGTTCGCGACCCCGGCCGCCGGCGGCGCCGACACCGTCGAGGCGAACGGCCCTGGATCAACGGGCACGGGCGCGGCTTCGGGCGCCGCTTCTGCATCGGTCGGGACGACCGCCGGTTCCGACGGGACGACGGCGCCCAGTCCCGCCTCGGGCGCGGCGGCGGTTTCGGCGGCAGCTTCGGCGTCCATCGCCTTGGCGGCCGCGGCGGCCGCGGCTGCGGTCCGGCTCGGCGACGCCTTGGACCGCGAGCGGGTCGTCTTGCGCGGCGTCAGCATCACCCTCGCGATCTCCGCCGCCACGATCTCCACGGTGTCGTCGAACACGTTGCCGTCCGTGACCACGTGCACGGCGTCGTCGGCGGCGCGCAGCGGCGCGACCGCGCGCCCCGTGTCGATCGCGTCGCGGATGCGGAGCTGCTCGCGGACCTCCTCGGCCTCGTCGCCGTCGGGATCGAGCCCACGCTCCTCGATCCGCCGCTTGGCACGCTCCTCGACGGACGCGTCGAGGAACAGCTTGAGGTCCGCGTCCGGGAGCACGACCGTGCCGATGTCCCGGCCCGC
Source organism: Chloroflexota bacterium (assembly GCA_025935925.1). GTDB lineage: Bacteria > Chloroflexota > Limnocylindria > Limnocylindrales > CSP1-4 > CAIXZV01. Next base: position 347 of record JAICUI010000097.1, on the reverse strand, counting down.
GACCACGATCCCGCCGGCGGCCGCCAGCTCCCGCTGCCGCTCGAGCAGCGCCTCGCGCACCTCGGGCACCCGGGCGACGGCCGAGACGTAGCCGTCGACGGTCGCGCTCCGCGCCTCGTCCGTCGCGTCCAGGCCGTCGAGCAGCACGCGCGTCAGGCGGCCGGTGCCGTCATCGCCCAGCGTGACCCGCGACACGAGGGCGACGAGGCCGGCGGCATCGTCGAGCGGAACGTCCTCCAGCAGCGCCAGGGCCGTGACGGCCCGGTAGAACAGGCCCGTGTCCACGAACCGGAGCTGGAGCTGTTCCGCGGCCGCGGCGCCGACTGAGCTCTTGCCGCTCGATGCAG
>JAICUI010000008.1 GCA_025935925.1 Chloroflexota bacterium | reverse complement strand
TCGCGCGGTACTGCTCGCGGACGCGCTCGCCGACGACCTGGATGATCGCGTCGAAGTCGAGCTGCTTGGCGAGCGCCTCGCCGATCTCGTTGATGACCGCGAGCTCCGCGGCACGCGAGTTCGTGTCCGCCAGCAGCCGCTTCGTCTGGTCGAACAGGCGCGCGTTCTCCAGGGCGACCCCGAGGTTCGACGCGAGGGCCGCCAGCAGCCGCTCGGTCTCCTCCGAGAACTTGTGGCGCTCCGCGCTCTCGAGGCCGATCACGCCGATCACCGCATCGCCCGCCAGGATGGGGACCCCGAGCCAGGACTCGGTCGCGAACGCGCCGCCGACATCGATGGCGCCCGCGCCCATGACCTCGTCGTGCGTGCTCGCGCGGAAGGACCGGCGCTCGCGGATCACCATCGACGTCAGGCCCGGCCCGAGCGGGCTCGGGTCGAGGGTGTGTTGGGGAACGCCGTTCTCGATCTCGTACGGGAACGAGACCTCGTTCGACGCGGCGTCGAAGAGCGCGATGAACATCGAGCCCGCGTCGTACGCCTGCCGGATGCCCTCGCCGACGAGATGGATGATCGCGTCGAGGTCGAGGTGCTGGACGAGCCCGCGGCCGATCTCGTCGATCAGCGCCAGCTCCACGTTCCGCTGGCGCAGGGTGTCGATCGACCTGGCCCGCGCCAGCGCCGAGGCGACGTGGCGCGCGACGAACACGACGAGCTCGACGTCCTCGTCGCTGTACAGCTCGTCGTCACGGTACGTCTGGACGACGAGCACGCCGATCGTCCGCCCCTCGACCGTGAGCGGGACACCGAGCCAGTCCGCCCCGACGATCCCGACGACCTCGACCTCGCCCGCGTCGACGAGCCGCCGATGGCGCTCGGGGGCGATGTGCTGCGGGCGACCGGTTCGGAGCACGTACGCCGTCGCGCCGCGGCTGTCGCCCACGCCGAACGGCTCCCAGGCCCGAGGATCCGGGACGTCGAGGTCGACGGCGTCGGCGTAGTACGGGAAGTTGATCGCGCCGCGCTGGTCGTCGTACAGCGCGATGTACAGGTTCTCGGCGTAGGTCAGGCCGCGAAGCGTCTCGTGGACCTCGGCGTAGAACGCGTCGAGATCCGCCGATGCCGCCGCCGCCTCCGCGATCCGAACGAGGGCGCGCTGGACGCGCAGCTCCCGCTCGAGCCCCTCGACACGTCCCTCGAGGTCGCCCGCGGCCGGCGCGTCATCAGTCGTCATCGTGGACACGTACGCTAGCGGACGGGAGCCGTCGCCGGGCTGTCAGCGGCGCGACTCAGGCCCGTTCCTCGGTCCGCGACGGCAGCTCGCCGTACGCCCGCCGCCGGAGGCCACCGAGGACGGCGGTCTGCTCGGGGCCCGAGACGCCCATCCCGTGCAGCGCCGCGCGCGCGAGCTCCAGCGCCGCCTCCACCTCGGGGTCCGCGACGCGCCGCACCCCGGCGGCGAGCAGCGGCCGGATCTCGTTCGACCCGCGAGCCCGGGCGGCGATCGTCAGCCGCGGGTTGATCGCGCGCGCGCGCTCCACGGCGAGCCGTGCGGTCAGCGGATCGCCCACGGCCACGACGAGCAGCCGCGCCCGGTCGAGGCCGCAGCGCGCGAGGATCGCCGGGTTGGCGGCGTCCCCGAACAGCGTCGCCGCGCCGAGGCCGGCCGCATCGTCGAGGCGTCGCTGGTCGCGGTCGACCGCCACGCACCGGAAGCCCCGCGCCCGGACCGCGCCGATCACGACCCGTCCGACCCGGCCCGAGCCGAGGACCACGATCGACAGCCGCCCGTCGTCCGCGCCGCTGGGCGACCGCTCGCCGCGCGACGTCGGGACGGCGCCCGCCGCGGGCGGCGCCGGGACGCTGACGCGCGTCCGCTCGAGGCGCAGGACGAGCCGGTTCGCGGCCTGCACGAGCGGCGGCGACACGACGATGCTCACGACGGCCGTCGCGAGCAGGAGGTTGTACGCGCGGGCGTCGACGATGTGCAGCTGCAGCGCGGCCTCCGCGATCAGGAAGCTGAACTCGCCGACCTGCGCGACCGTCGCGCCGAGCAGGATCGCGGACCGCAGCGGCATTCCCGCGACGCGCCCGCCGACGCCGCTGACGAGCGCCTTGACGACGATCGCGGCGAGGAGCAGCAGCACCAGCGCCGGCAGATCCGCGACGAGCGCCGCGGGGTCGAGCAGCATCCCGATCGAGACGAAGAACAGGACCGCGAACAGGTCGCGGAACGGCGTCACCTCGCCCGCGGCCTGGTGGGACAGCTCGGACTCGCTGACGATGAGCCCGGCGATGAACGCACCGAGCGCGAGCGACAGGCCGAACACGGCGCTCGACACGAACGCCGTCATGAGCGCCGTCGCGAACACGACCAGGAGGAACAGCTCCGGCGACCCGAGCCGGCTCACGGTCCTGAGCAGCCACGGCAGGAGCCGGGTGCCGACGACGTACGAGACGGCCAGGAACAGCGCGGTGCGCACGACCGCGAGCCCCAGCGGCGCGAGCAGGTCGCCGCCGGCGAGCGGCGGCAGCATCGCCATGAGCAAGATCGCGGCGAGGTCCTGGACGACCATCCAGCCGATCGCCACGCGCCCGTGGAGGCTGTCGGCCTCGCCGCGATCCATGAGGACCTTGAGCACCACGAGCGTCGAGCTGATCGAGAGCGCCGCGCCCACGACGATGGCGGACGTCGGCGGGAAGCCCAGCGGGACCGCGAGCAGCGCGCCGACGACGGTGACGGCCAGGATCTCGGCGATCACGCCCGGGACGACGATGCGCCGGACGCGGGCGAGCTCGTGGAGCGAGAACTCGACGCCGAGCGCGAACAGCAGCAGCACGACGCCCACCTCGGCGAGCTCCGAGATCCGCTCGGTGCTGCCGACGAAGCCGGGCGTGAACGGGCCGATGATCACGCCCGCGACGAGGTAGCCGACGATGGGCGGCTGACGAAGCCGGACGGCGACGGCACCGGCGACGAGCGCGAGCGCGACGGCGACGCCGAGCGTCAGGATGAACTCGAGCTCCGGCGTCAGCGCCAGCTCGAGCAGCGGGAGGGCGGGCACGCGCTACCGCTCGGCAGCCGCGGTGACGCCGGTGGACCGCGTGCGGTGGCCCACGACCGCGGCCGCGCGCCCGATGGCGATCGTCGCGATGAGCTCGGGCTCGTGGTCCACGGGTCCTCCGCCGGCGGGCGGCCCATGGTACCGGCAGGTCAGTAGATGAACGTCGTGTCCGAAGGGAAGCGGAACTCGAAGGCGTTCGGGGGCAGCGCGGCGTTCGGCTGGTACGTCGTCACCGCCGCATCGCGAGTCACCTGGCCGCCCATCGACTCCTCGAGGCGCAGGATCACGCCGTCGAGCCGGTCGACGGCGATCCGGATCGAGAAGTCCGGCCGGTCCGCGACGAGCTCGATCGTCCGGGGGTGGTCGCACTCGACGACGATCGCCTCGCGGCCGGCCACCTCGGTCGTGCCCGTCACGCGGCAGCTCCCCGTCCCGAGGACGTTCTGGCAGTACCCGGCGGGATGCACGAACAGCTCGGCGAGCGACTCCATCGGCAGGGCGGTGAGCGACTGGTAGACCCTCGAGCGACCCGGCAGGTCGCGGCCGTTGGTGCCGCGGACGACCGGCCGCACCGGGCGCCGGGTCCCGACCCTGCGCGACGCGACGTACTCCTGGACCGTCGTCCCGTCGCTGAGCCAGACCTCGTAGCGGTCCTTCAGGCCCTCGCCGGGACGGGTCGTGAGGACCTTCGCCGACCCCGGGTGTCGAAGCATCACGTCGTACAGCGCGACGTCCTCGCCGCGGGTGGTCCAGCTGCGCTCCTCGATGCGCATGCGGAGCGTCTCGAACCGCAGCTCGGCGTCGCGCATGAACGTGAACAGCTCGGCGACGGTCGGCAGCTCCTCCCCGAGGCCCGCCAGCTCGGGCGCGCGCGCGCCGTCCGCGGGAACGGGCACGAGCCCGGCGCGATCCCAGGCACCAGTGGGGGACATGCGCCGGATTGTAGCGGCGGGAGCCGCAGCCGGGCCGCGCCTCCCGCCGTCCGATGGCGGCTCCGTCAGCGGCGGGCCGCCGTGCCCATCGGCTCCGACGTCCGGGCGCTCGCCGTGGCCGGCGCGCGTCCGGCGTGACTGCCCTCCCGGAACTCCTCGATCATCTTGGCGCAGAACGCCGCGAGGTCGTCCGGCTTCCGGCTCGTGACGAGGCCTTCGTCGACGTGGACCTGCTCGTCGACCCACGTTCCGCCGGCGTTCCGGATGTCGGTCTGCAGGCTGGGCCACGAGGTCAGGGTCCGGCCCCGCACGACGTCGGCCTCGACGAGCATCCACGGCCCGTGGCAGATCGCCGCCGTCGGCTTCGCCTGGGTCACGAACGTCCGGACGAACTCGACGGCCGGCGGGTGGGTCCGCTCCTTGTCCGGGTTGGCAACGCCGCCCGGGATCACCAGCCCGTCGTAGTCGTCGGGCGAGGCCTCCTCGAATGTGCGGTCGACGTGGAACGTGATCCCACGCTCGTCGTGGTTGACGCCCTGGATCGAGCCCATCTCCATCGAGATCAGCTCCGGCGTCGCGCCGGCTTCCTCGACGGCCTTCCAGGGCTCGCTCAGCTCCACCTGCTCGACGCCGTCGGTGGCGATGAAGGCGATGCGCTTGCCTTGCAGCTCGTTGGTCATGACGGTCCTCCGTCTTCGAGCGCGTGTCGGCGGGAATGCCCGCCATCTCCAGCGTCGCCCCGGCCGCGACGACCGGCCGAGAACCGGCGGGGCGCCGGGGTTGCGGGACCGTTGCAGCCCGAGCGTCGGAGACCCGCGCCGCGCGCAAACCGCGCGAGATCAGCCCCCGGCCGGCCCGCCCTCGAGCCCCGGCTCGGTCATGGTCGCGGGATCGAGGATCTCGTCGAGGCGCTCCGCGGGGATCCCCCGTTCCAGCGCGAGATCGCGGACCGTCCGCCCCGTCTTGAGCCCTTCCTTGGCGAGCGCGGCGGCGGCGTCGTAGCCGATCTCCGGCGCGAGCGCCGTCGCGAGCATCAGGCCCTGCTCCACGAGCGCGGGTCCGCGATCGGTTGCCGCGAGGCCGTCGATCAGCCGCGAGCGCACGTTCCGGGCGGACGCCGCGAGCAGCGTGATCGACTCGAGCATCGCGAGCGCCGTCACCGGCAGCATCACGTTGAGCTCGAGGAGCGAGCCGGTCTGCGCGAACCCGATCGTCGCGTCGTTGCCGACGACCCGCGCCACGACCATCGTGAGGCTCTCGACGATCACCGGGTTCACCTTGCCGGGCATGATCGAGGAGCCGGGCTGGGTCTCGGGCAGGGCGAGCTCCGCCAGGCCGGCGCGGGGGCCCATGCCCATGAGCCGGATGTCCGACCCGATCTTCCACAGCCCGAGCGCGATCGCACGGACCCCGCCGTGCGCCGCGATCGCGGCATCGAGCGACGCCTGGGCGTGGAAATGGTTCGGCGCCTCGCGGACGAGCAGCCCGGTCAGCTCCGAGAGCCGGCCACAGGCGCGCGCCGCGTACTCGGGGTGCGCGTTGATCCCGGTCCCGACAGCGGTGCCCCCGAGCGGGACGGTCAGCAGCTCGTCGCGCGCCGCCTGGGCGCGGCGGATGGCCTCCTCGACCTGTCCGGCGTAGCCGGCGAACTCCTGCCCGAGCCGGATCGGCGTCGCATCCTGGAGGTGCGTCCTGCCGGTCTTCACGACGTCCCAGAACGCGTCGGCCTTCTGCGCGAGCGCGCCCTGCAGCTCGATCAGCGCCGGGATGAGCTCCTCCTCGATCGCGACGGCCGACGAGAGCTGGAGCGCCGTCGGGATCGTGTCGTTCGAGGACTGGCAGCGGTTGACGTCGTCGTTGGGATGGACCTTCGACCCGAGGCGGGACGACGCGAGGTTCGCGATGACCTCGTTCATGTTGGTGTTGGTCGAGGTGCCCGAGCCGGTCTGGTACACGTCGATCGGGAACTGCGCGTCGTACGCGCCGGACGCGACCTCCCGAGCCGCCGCCGCGATCGCCCGGGCCTTCGCGGCGTCGAGCAGGCCCAGCGACTGGTTCGTCTCGGCCGCCGCGAGCTTGATCAGCGCGAGCGCGCGCAGGAACCGCCGCGGCATCGGCGTGCCGGAGATGGGGAAGTTCAGGACCGCCCGCTGCGTCGAGGCCCCGTACAGCGCGTCCGCCGGGACCTCCATCTCGCCCATCGAGTCGCGCTCGATGCGGGTGCCCGTCGAGGCGGTGGGGTCGCTCGTCGTCATCGCCGCGATGGTACCGCCGGCCGGCGGACGCCTGGCCGGGGCGCGGTCGTCGCGCGGTCGTCGCCTGGCCGTCGCGCGGTCGTCGCACGGGCCGTCGCCTATCCTCGACCCGTGGACGTGGTGCGCGCGAACGGCCTCGAGGTGGCGGTCGAGGTCGCGGGCGACGGACCGCCGCTCCTGCTCCTCCACGGCGGGAGCTCCGGGCCCGATGACTTCGCCGCCCAGCTGCCGCTGCTGCGCCGGGCGTTCCGCTGCTACCTCCCGCATGCGCGTGGCCACGGCGCGACGCGCTGGGACGTCGCGGCCGGGTTCCGCTACGCGTGGCTCATCGACGACGCGCTCGCGGTCTCGGACGCGCTCGGGCTCGGGACGTTCAACCTGCTCGGGTTCTCGATGGGCGCCGCCACGGCCCTCGGGCTCGCCGCGCAGGCGCCGGACCGCGTTCGATCGCTCGTGCTCGCCGGCGTGAGCGACGAGCGGGAGCCGCGGGGCACGGTGGCCCGCCGCACCTTCGACCCCGAGCGGATCGAGCGTGACGAGCCGGCGTGGGCGGCCTCGCTCGCCCGGCGACACGACCCCGTGCAGGGCGACGGCGCGTGGCGCCGCCTGCTGCCCGCGATCGCGGCGGACATCGCGGACCAGGAGCTCGTCGACATCGCGGGTCTCGCCGCGATCCGCTGCCCGACCCTGCTCCTCGTCGGCGACCGCGACCCGTTCGTGCCCCTCGAGCAGGCGACGCGCCTCCGGCGGACGATCCGCGGCGCGCGCCTCCTCGTCGCGCCGGGCTGCGGGCACGAGGTGTTCCGGCGGCGCCCGGCGATCGCGAACGCAGCCCTCGCGACGTTCTACCGTGAGCTGGGCATCGCGCCGGAGATCGATGCCGGCGAGGAGCAGGAGGTGGTCGATGGGCGACGAGGCTGAGGGACCCCTGGTCCGGGTCGAGCTTCCGGCACGCCGGGCTCCGGGCGACCCGGTCGACGGCGTCGCGCTCCTGACCCTGGACCGGCCGCGGGTCATGAACGCCCTCTCGTTCGCGCTGCTGGGCGAGCTCTCCGACGCGCTCGCGGTGCTCGACGACGACCCGGCGTGCCGCGCGATCGTCATCACCGGCGCCGGCGAGCGCGCGTTCGCCGCGGGCGTCGACATCCGCGAGCTCGCCGCCCAGAGCCCCGCGTCCCTGCGACAGCTGGACCCGTTCGCGGTGTTCGAGCGGATCCCCGCGCTGCGCGCCCCCGTGATCGCGGCCGTCCGCGGGTTCGCGCTGGGCGGCGGGTTCGAGCTCGCGCTCGCGTGCGACCTCATCGTCGCCTCGGACGACGCGCAGCTCGGGCTCCCGGAGCTGGGCCTGGGCGTCATCCCGGGCGCCGGCGGCACCCAGCGGCTGCCCCGCGCGATCGGCCGGGCGCGCGCGATGGAGCTGATCCTGACGGGCCGGAGGCTCCGCGCCGACGAGGCGGAGCGGCTCGGGCTCGTCGCGGCGATCGTCCCCGCGGCCGACACCGTCGACGCGGCGCTCGCGATGGCGGGTCGGATCGCGGCTGCGGCGCCGTTGGCGGTGGCCTCGGCGAAGGCGGCCGTCCACGCGGCCACGCGGCTGCCGCTCGACGAGGGGGTGGCGTTCGAGCGGGCGCGGTTCGCGGACCTGTTCGGGACCGAGGACCAGTCCGAGGGGATGGCCGCGTTCCTCGAGAAGCGCCCGCCCGCCTGGTCGGGCCGCTGACCCGTCGACGGGCGCCGCCTACAATCCCGCTCGATGCCCCGACCCCTCGACCGACCGATCCGCGAGGCGTGGATCGTCGACGCCGTCCGCACCCCCTTCGGCCGCTACGGCGGCGCGCTCGCGGGCATGCGTCCCGACGATCTCGCCGCGATCGTCGTGCGCGCGATCGTCGACCGCACCGGCATCGACCCCGTCCTCATCGAGGACGTCATCCTCGGTTGCGCGAACCAGGCCGGCGAGGACAACCGCAACGTCGCCCGGATGGCGGTGCTGCTGGCCGGGCTCCCCGTGGAGGTCGCTGGCCAGACCGTCAACCGGCTGTGCGGCTCGGGGCTGCAGGCGGTGGTGGCCGCCAGCCACGCGATCGGCGCCGGGGACGGCGACGTGTTCATCGCGGGCGGCGTCGAGTCGATGACGCGGTCGCCGTACGTCCAGCTGAAGGCGGCGGGCCCGTGGGACCGCGGGCCGCGGACGATGGAGGACACGACGCTCGGCTGGCGGTTCGTGAACCCGAGGATGCAGGCCGCGTACCCGCCGATCTCCCTCGGACAGACGGCCGAGTGCGTCGCCGACGAGTACCGCGTGAGCCGCGAGCGCCAGGACGCGTTCGCGCTCGAGAGCCAGCGGCGGGCGGCGTCGGCCATCGCCGAGGGGCGCTTCGACGGCCAGCTCGTGCCCGTCGAGGTCGCCGGTGCCAAGGGCACCGTGACCGTCGTCGACCGCGACGAGCACCCTCGCGAGACGTCCGCCGAGGCGCTCGCCGCGCTGAAGCCGTCGTTCCAGGCCGGTGGAACCGTCACCGCGGGCAACAGCTCGGGCATCAACGACGGCGCGTCGGCGCTGCTGCTGGCCGAGGCGGACCGCGCGCGCGAGCTCGGGCTGCGGCCGATGGCCCGAGTCGTGTCCACGGCGGTCGCCGGGGTCCACCCGGACGTGATGGGGATCGGGCCCGTGCCCGCGATCCGGAAGGCCCTGGCGAGGGCCGGCCTGGACGTGGCGGACATCGACGTGGTCGAGTTGAACGAGGCCTTCGCCTCGCAGTCCGTCGCGTGCATGGACGAGCTCCGCCTCGACCCCGCCCGTGTGAATCCGAACGGCGGCGCGATCGCCCTCGGGCATCCGCTCGGGGCGTCCGGGGCGCGGCTGGTGACGGGCCTCGTCCACGAGCTCGCGCGCACCACCGGGCGGTATGGCCTCGCCGCGATGTGCATCGGCGTGGGGCAGGGGATCGCCGCGGTCGTGGAGCGCGTCGAGGCGTGATCCGGCGGCCGCAGTCGCGCAAGGACCATCGGGTCAGCACGCGGTGCTGGACGAAACCGGTTGCGGTGCGTACGATCGGAAGCGGTCCGCACCAGGGGTGCGGCAGCACGACCCCCCGAAGGAGACGCCTCACATGATCGACGCGACGCCGACGATCGTCTCGCTCACCGACGCCGCCGCCCTCAAGCTGGCCGAGCTCACGAAGGACGAGACGAGCGCCGAGATCGGCCTCCGCGTGTACGTCTACTCGGGCGGCTGCTCGGGGTACCGCTACGGGATGATGCTCGAGGACCAGCCGACGCCCGAGGACAACGTCCTCCAGGCGAACGGCGTCCGCGTGTACATCGACAACAACAGCGTGCCGCTGATCTCCGGGAGCGAGATCGACTACGTCGACACCCTGATGGGCGCGGGCTTCACCGTGAACAACCCGAACGCCGTCTCGGGCTGCGGGTGCGGTTCGAGCTTCCGCACCGCGGACGACGCCGGCCAGGCCCGCTCCTGCGCCCACTGACCAGCTGACGGCGGGCCCGCCCGCCACCGCGATCGACGCCGCCGGGCGACCGGCGGCGTTCGTGTGTCCGGCGCGTCGATGCAGCGCGGGTCGCCGCCTTCGTCATCGCCCGGACGCGACCGCGTGACGTAGGCTGGACCCAAGGACCGCCGATGCAGATCCCGCTGTTCCCGCTCCACACCGTCCTCGCGCCGGGGATCGCGCTCCCGCTCCACATCTTCGAGGAGCGGTACCGGGTGATGGTCCGGCGCTGCCTCGAAGGCTCGTCGCCGTTCGGCGTCGTGCTGATCCGCGAGGGCACCGAGGTGGTCCGTGGTGAGGCGCCCCAGACGCTGTCGATCGCCGGCGTCGGGACGCTCGCCGAGATCCGCGAGGCGAGCCGGTACACCGACGGCCGGTTCGACCTGCTCGCGGTCGGGACGTCGCGCTTCCTCGTGCGCGAGGTGCGGACGGACGTCGAGCCGTATCTCGTCGCCGACGTCGACCCGTATCCCGACGAGCCGGGCGACGGGGATCCCGGGGTCGCCGATGCGCTCGCCGCCAAGGTCACGCGGCGGTTCGTCGACTACCTCCGCCTGCTCCAGCCGCGCGACGGCGAGACGGCCGAGCCGATCGACGTCCAGATGGAGGTCGAGGTCGAGACGTCGGACGTCGAGCCGGCCGAGGCATCCGTGGAGGAGGAGACCGCCGAGCCCGAGCTCGTCGAGGAGGAGACGCGCCCGGTCCCGGTGGACGACCCGGAGGCGACGCGCGCCGCGCTGCGCATCCCGGACGATCCGACGGCGCTCTCGTTCCTGCTCACGGGCATCGTCCAGGTGGAGCTCGATCGGAAGCAGGCCCTGCTCGAGGCGCCGAGCGCCGAGGAGCGGCTCCGGGACATCGACGCGCTGCTGGATCGCGAGCTGCGGCTGCTCGACCGGCGGCTCGCGCCGTACACCGTCGATCGTCGCGGCCTGACGGCCGGTCGGAACTAGGCGAGGTTCGCGGGGTTCTCGCCGCCGGTCAGTACGGGCGGGACAGGTACCGGTCGACGCCCTCGGCCGCCATCCGCCCCTCGCGGATCGCCCACACGACGAGGGACTGGCCCCGGACGCAGTCGCCGGCGGCGAACACGCCGGGCACGGACGTCATCCGGTCGGCTCCCGCGCGGACGTTGCCGCGGGCGTCCAGCTCGCAGTCGAACGCCCTGGGCAGCACGGGCTCGGGCCCGACGAACCCGAGCGCGAGCAGCACGAGGTCCGCCGGGATGACCTGGTTCGTGGCGGGGACGTCGCGCAGCGCGACCTTCCCGTCGGCGCCCGGGGCCATCGTCACGTCCGCGATCTCGATGCCCGTCACGTGCTCGTTGCGGCCGATGAACCGGCGCGTCGTGGTGGAGTACCGGCGCGGGTCCTCGCCCCACAGCGCCTGCGCCTCCTCCTGTCCGTAGTCGAGCTTGTAGACCTTCGGCCACTCGGGCCACGGGTTGTCCGCGGCGCGGGTCAGCGGGGGCCGCGCCAGCAGCTCGAGCTGGCGCACGCTCCTGGCCCCCTGCCGGATCGCCGTCCCGACGCAGTCCGTCCCGGTGTCGCCGCCGCCGATGACCACGACGTCGCGGCCGTCGGCGCTGATCGGGGGTTCCGCGTCGGCCCCTCCGTCGAGCAGCCGGCGCGTGTTCCCGCGCAGGAACGACATCGCGAGGTGGATCCCGCCGAGCTCCCGCCCGGGCACCGGCAGGTCGCGCGCCACGGTGGCGCCCGTCGCGAGGACGACGGCGTCGAAGCTCGCGAGCAGCTCGTCGGCGGTGATGTCGGCGCCGACCGTGACGGCGGTGCGGAACGTGACGCCCTCGGCCTCCATGAGCCCGACGCGGCGGTCGACGACGCCCTTGTCGAGCTTCATGTTCGGGATCCCGTACATCAGCAGCCCGCCGATGCGGCCCGCCCGCTCGAACACCGTGACCGCGTGCCCGGCCCGGTTGAGCTGATCGGCCGCCGCCAGCCCCGCCGGCCCCGACCCGATCACCGCCACGGAGCGCCCGGTCCGGACGGCGGGTGGCCGGGGCGTGATCCAGCCCTCGTCCCACGCGCGGTCGGCGATCTCCTGCTCGATGCTCTTGATCGTGACCGGGTCGCCGTCGAGCCCCACGGTGCACGAGCCCTCGCACGGCGCCGGGCAGACGCGCCCGGTGAACTCCGGGAAGTTGTTGGTGCGGGCCAGCCGGACGGAGGCCTCCCGCCACTGGCCCCGGTACACGAGGTCGTTCCACTCGGGGATCAGGTTGTTGATCGGGCAGCCCGACGCCATCCCGCTGATCAGCACGCCGGTGTGGCAGTACGGGATCCCGCAGTCCATGCACCGAGACCCCTGGTCGCGGAGCTCCTGCTCCGCGAGGTGCGGATGCGTCTCGCTCCAGTCGTGGATGCGCTCGAGCGGCGGCCGCGTCGGGGTCGCGCGCCGCTGGACCTGGATGAACGCGGTCGGGTTGCCCATCGGTCAGCCGCCGCCCGCCCGGGCGAGGTCGCGCGCGTTCTCCTCGAACGCGGCCATCGCCGCCTCGTCGCCCGAGAGCCCCGACGCGCGCATCCGCGCCTGCGCCTCGAGGACCCGCCGGTAATCGTTCGGGATCACCCGCACGAAGCAGGCCACGACCTCCCACCACCGGGCCAGCAGCTGCGCCGCCCGCTCGGAACCCGTGAGCTCGAGGTGCCGCTCCAACAGGTCGTGGACCTCGGCCGCCTCCTCGCTGTCCGGCACGAGCGCCTCGAGCGCGACCATCTCCGTGTTGCAGCGCGAGGTGAACCCGCCGTCCTCGTCGAACACCCACGCCATGCCGCCGGACATGCCGGCGGCGAAGTTGCGCCCGGTCCTGCCGAGGACGAGCACCCGGCCGCCCGTCATGTACTCGCAGCCGTGGTCGCCGACGCCCTCGACGACCGCGGTCGCCCCCGAGTTGCGGACCGCGAACCGTTCGCCGGCCACGCCCCGCGCATAGAGCTCGCCGGCCGTCGCCCCGTACAGCGCCACGTTGCCCGCGATGACGTTCTCGTGGGCGACGAACGGCGCGTCGGCGGGCGGGAACACCACGAGCCGCCCGCCCGACAGGCCCTTGCCCACGTAGTCGTTCGTGTCGCCCTCGAGGGTGAGCGTGAGGCCGCGCGGGATGAACGCGCCGAAGCTCTGCCCCGCCGAGCCCGTGAAGCGCAGCGAGATCGTGTCGTCCGGCAGGCCGTCGCGGCCCCAGCGACGGGTGATCTCCGAGCCGAGCATCGTCCCGACGGCCCGGTTGACGTTCCGGATCGCCAGGTCGGCGCGGACGGCGAGGCCCTCGGTCAAGGCCGGCTCGGCCAACGCGAGCAGGGTCGTCGCGTCGAGCGACCCCTCGATCCCGTGGACCTGCGTCTTCGTCTGCCGGCCCTCGTAGGTTCCCGGGACCTCGGGCAGCGCGAGGAGCCGTGAGAAGTCCAGGCCGCGCGCCTTCCAGTGGTCGATGGCGGGCCGGACCTCGAGCCGGTCGGAGCGGCCGATCATCTCGTCCATCGTCCGGAAGCCGAGGCGCGCCATGTGCTCGCGCACCTCCTGGGCGATGAACGTCATGAAGTTCACGACGTGCTGCGGGTCGCCCGCGAACCGCTTGCGGAGCTCCGGATCCTGCGTCGCCACGCCGACCGGGCACGTGTTCAGGTGGCAGGCCCGCATGACGAGGCAGCCCAGCGCCACGAGCGGCGCCGTCGCGAACCCGAACTCCTCCGCACCGAGCAGCGCCCCGATGACCACGTCGCGCCCGGTCTTGAGCTGCCCGTCGACCTCCACGACGATCCGCGACCGCAGGTCGTTCATCAGCAGCACCTGGTGCGTCTCGGCGAGGCCGAGCTCCCAGGGCACGCCCGCGTGCTGGATGGAATTGAGCGGCGAGGCCCCAGTGCCGCCGTCGTGCCCCGAGATGAGGACGACGTCCGCGTGCGCCTTGGCGACGCCCGCCGCCACGGTCCCGACGCCCACCTCGGCGACCAGCTTCACGCTGATCCGGGCGTGGTGGTTCGCGTTCTTGAGGTCGTAGATGAGCTGCGCGAGGTCCTCGATCGAGTAGATGTCGTGGTGCGGCGGCGGGGAGATCAGCCCCACGCCCGGCGTCGAGTGCCGGGTCTTCGCGATCCACGGATACACCTTCGACCCCGGCAGCTGGCCGCCCTCGCCGGGCTTCGCGCCCTGGGCCATCTTGATCTGGAGCTCGCGGGCGTTGACGAGGTACTCGGACGTGACGCCGAACCGCCCGGACGCGACCTGCTTGATCGCGGAGCTCTTCGAGTCGCCGTTGGCCTCGAGCTCGTAGCGGACGGGGTCCTCGCCGCCCTCGCCCGTGTTCGACTTGCCGCCCAGGCGGTTCATGGCGATCGCGAGCGACTCGTGGGCTTCTGCGGAGATCGAGCCGTAGGACATCGCCCCGGTCTTGAACCGGCGGACGATGGCCTCGACCGGCTCGACCTCCTCGATCGGCACGGGACGGAGCGCCGGCCGCAGCTCGAGGAGCCCGCGCAGCGTGGCGAGCCTCGCGCTCTGGTCGTCGACCATCGCCGTGTAGTCCTTGAACGTCGGGTAGCTCCCCGACCGGACCGCCTTCTGCAGCGTGTGGACCGTGAGCGGGCTGAACAGGTGGTGCTCGCCGTCGGCGCGGTACTGGTACTGGCCGCCGGACGGCAGGCTGTCCTGGGCGTCGCTCGCCCGCGGCGGGTAGGCGACGTCCTGGCGGAGCTTGACCTCGCGGCTCACGACCTCGATGCCGATGCCGCCGATCCGGCTCGGCGTCCAGGTGAAGTACTCGTCGACGAAGTCGCGGTTGAGCCCGATCGCCTCGAACACCTGCGCGCCGTGGTAGCTGTGGACGGTGCTGATCCCCATCCGGCTGATCGCCTTGATCACGCCCTTGGTCGCGGCCTTGATGTAGCGCTGCTCGGCCTTCTCGACCGGGCCGCGGATCGAGCCCGCGGCGACCTGGTCCGCGATGGTCTCGAACACGAGGTACGGGTTGATCGCCGACGCCCCGTAGCCGATCAGCAGGCAGAAGTGGTGGGCCTCCCGCGGCTCGCCGGACTCCAGGACCAGCCCGACGCGGCCGCGCGTCCCGTTCCTGACGAGGTGGTGATGGACGGCCGACACGGCGAGGAGCGCGGGGATCGGTGCGTCGACCGCGTTGTGGCCGCGGTCCGACAGCACGATCTGGTTGTAGCCCTCGGCGATACCCTCCGACGCCTCGCGGCGGAGGTCCTCGATCGCCCGCCGCAGCCCCGCGCCGTTGTCGGCCACGTTGAACAGGATCGGCAGGGTGATCGTCCGGAAGCCGCGGCTCGCCGCGCCGCCGTCCAGCGCCCGGATCGTCTCCAGCTGCTCGTTCGAGAGGATCGGCGACGGGAGCGCGACCTGGTGGGCGGCGTCGGGTCCCGGCTCGAGGAGGTTGGCCTCGGGACCGATCGAGCGGTCCGTGGCCATGATCAGCTCCTCGCGGATCGCGTCGACCGGCGGGTTCGTGACCTGGGCGAAGAGCTGTTTGAAGTAGCTGTAGAGCAGCTGCGGTCGCTGCGACAGCACGGCGAGCGGGGCGTCGTTGCCCATGGAGCCGATCGGGTCGGCGCCGGACGACGCCATCTCGTCGATGATCAGCCGGACGTCCTCGGTCGTGTAGCCGAAGACCTGCTGGCGCTGCAGGACCGTCTCGTGGTCCGGATCGATGACCGACGCCGGCTTCGGCAGCTCGTCGAGCGCGACGAGGCTGTCGCGCACCCAGTCGCGGTACGGTTGCGCGGCACTCAGCCCCGCCTTGAGCTCCTCGTCGCCGACGATGCGCCTCTGCGCCGTGTCCACGAGGAACATCTGGCCGGGACGGAGCCGGCCCTTCGCCACGACGTCCTTCGCCGGGATGTCGAGGACGCCCGACTCCGAGGCCATCACCACGCGGCCGTCGCTCGTGACCCAGTAGCGGCCCGGCCGCAGGCCGTTCCGGTCGAGCGTCGCACCGACGCGCACGCCGTCGGTGAAGGCCAGTGACGCGGGCCCGTCCCACGGCTCCATCAGGCACGAGTGGTACTCGTAGAACGCGCGCCGCTCGGGCGACATCCGCGCGTCGCGGCCCCACGGCTCGGGGACCATCATCGTCATCACGTGCGCGAGGCTGCGGCCGGAGAGGTGGAGCAGCTCGAGCACGTTGTCGAAGATCGCGGTGTCGGACCCGTCGACGTCGACGGCCGGCAGCACCTTCGCCAGGTCGTCGCCGAACACCGACGACGTGAACGTGGACTGCCGGGCGAACATCCAGTTCACGTTCCCGCGCAGCGTGTTGATCTCGCCGTTGTGGCTGATGTAGCGGTACGGATGCGCGCGCGCCCACGACGGGAACGTGTTGGTCGAGAACCGGGAGTGGACGAGGGCGATGGCGCTCTCGAGCCGCCCGTCGGTGATGTCGGGGTAGAACGTCAGCAGCTGGCGCGCGTTGAGCATCCCCTTGTAGACGATCGTCCGGCACGACATCGACGGGACGTAGAAGTCGGCGCGCCCCGGGAGCGCGCTGCGGCCGACGGCCTTCTCGGCGAGGCGGCGGGCGACGTACAGCCGGCGGTCGAAGGCGAGGTCGCCGTCCTCCGTCTCGGGGATCCCGGCCGGGCGGGCGATGAACGCCTGGGCGATGGACGGCTGGCTGGTCGCCGCGCTTCGGCCGAGGCCATCCGGGTTCGCCGGGACGTCGCGCCAGCCGAGCAGCTCGAGGCCCTCGGCGGCGAGGCTCTGCTCGAACCGGTCGCGGGCGCCGCGGCGGCTCAACTCGTCGCGCGGCAGGAAGACCATCGCGACGCCGAAGCCCCGCTCCGGGAGCGTCACGCCCGCCTCGGCCGCGACCTCTCGAAGGAACTGGTGGGGGATCGCGACCAGGAGCCCTGCCCCGTCGCCGGTGTTCGCCTCGGAGCCGCTCGCGCCACGGTGCTCGAGATTGACGAGAACGGTCAGCGCGTCGGCGACGATGCCGTGGCTCGCCCGGCCCGCGACATCCGCCACGAAGCCGAACCCGCACGCATCGTGCTCGGTCGACGGCTCGTAGAGGGTCCGGGTCTGTGGCAATGCGCCGCCCTCCGCAGCACCTGGTGGAGGCTGGGGGCGAACCGTACCCATCCGAGGGCCCGGCGGGCACGGACCCCGATCGGTGCCGTTGGGTTGCGGTTGGGGATCGAGCCCTGCTGGACGCCGTGACCTACTCGCCGCGAACGGTCACCTTGTTCGCCCCGCCGAGGAGCTCGATCTCGAACCGGTCGGCCGCATCCTCCGTGCCGGGCGTCGAGACGCGCGCGGACGAGCCGCTCGCCGGCAGGCCGTCGAGCGTCGCGCCGCGGGCCCCGCCCTTGATCGTCAGGGCAGCCGCGGTGCCGGCCGGGCGCGTCACCGTCACGTCGCCCGTGCCGCCCCGGACGCGGATCCGGACGACGCCTGATGGCCGGCCCAGCGCGAGCGCCACGGATCCTGCGCCGCCCGCGATGTCGAAGCTCGCCAGCGAGACTTGGCGGAGGTCGGCGGACACGGACGTCGCGCCGCCTCGCAGCACGATGGTCCACGGGACGCCGGCGTTGACGAGCACGTCGGTCCGGTCCTTGCGCCAGTGCGCCGATGCGTTGACCCACTGGTCGCCGATGCGCGCCCGCCAGTCGAACCAGGCGAGCTTCGGGTAGCGGATCGTGACCGCGCCGTCGCGGACGCGCGCGCTCGGGATGGCGCCCGAGAAGCGGGCGCGATAGAGCTCGACGCCGAGGTCTCGGGACCCCTTGATGGTCACGGCGGGCGCCCCGGTGACGACGATGAGGCGGCCCTCGCGAGCGGCCGCGACCGGACCCGCGACGTTGACGATCGGGGCGCCGGCGACGGCATGCGCGCCGTCGCGCTCGGAGACGGCCCCCTGGCCGTCGGTGTCGTAGGCGGCCGCGGCGGCGTCGAGGTAGGTGGCGACCGCGCGCAGCGTCGGCTCGGCGAGCGGCTCGAGGGCGGCTCGCGCCGCGACCTCCACCGGCGCGAACGCGTCGGCGACGGACGACGCCCGATCGCCCGCGGCCTCGACGACGACCCGGCGCCGGTCGGCGGGATCCGAGACCCGGCGGACGAACCCGGCCTGCTCGAGCCGGTCGACGAGGCGGGTCGTCGCGCCGGTCGTGAGGCCCGTCACCTCGCCGATGCGCCCAACGGTCATGGACCCCTCGGCCGCGAGCCGGCGGAGCACGTGGACGTCGGTCGGGGCGAGGCCGAGGCGCTGCGCGACGCGCTCGCCGTGCGCGAGCCGCGCCGCGGCGAGGTCGTCGGTCGCGCCGAGGATCGCGTCGATTGCCTCTCGGCGGCGATCAGGTTCGGGGCTTGACACCATGGCTCCTTGTCAGGCTACTATCTGCACAGCGCAGAGAAATAGTAGCGCAGCCGAATGCCGGCAGCAAGCGTAGCGCCGCCGGAGGCCATCGACAACCGAGCGGCACGAAGGAGCCCAACGCCATGGACAGCAACGTCATCGAGACCGCCGGCCTGCGCCGGACCTTCGGCAAGAAGGGCGAGATCGAGGCCGTCGCCGGCGTCGACCTCCGCGTCGGCAGCGGATCGATCTTCGGCTTCCTCGGCCCCAACGGCGCCGGCAAGACCACGACCCTCCGGATCCTCGCGACCCTCCTCCCGCCGAGCGCCGGCGAGGCGCGGGTCATGGGCTACGACGTCGCGAAGGACCCGGAGCAGGTGCGGCGGAGGATCGGCTACGTCGCGCAGAGCGGCGGCTCCGACCCGCGCATGAGCGGCCGCGGCGAGCTCGTGATGCAGGGCCGGCTGTTCGGCCTGTCGGGACAGGCCGCGAAGGTGCGGGCGCAGGAGCTCCTCGAGGCGATGGACCTCGCCGATGCCGGCGACCGCGCGACCGAGGGCTATTCGGGCGGCATGCGCCGCCGTCTCGACGTCGCGATCGGCATGGTCCACAAGCCGGGCCTGTTGTTCCTCGACGAGCCGACGACAGGTCTCGACCCGCAGGCCCGCGCGCGGATGTGGGACGAGGTCAGACGCTTGCGCGAGACCGGGACGACGGTCTTCCTCACGACCCATTACCTCGACGAGGCCGACGCCCTGTGCGACCGGCTCGCGATCATCGACCACGGTCGGATCGTCGCCGAGGGCACGGCGCCCGAGCTCAAGAAGGCGATTGCCGGCGACGTCGTCACGATCGGCGTCGACGGGTCGGGCGAGCTCGTTGCGCGGCTGCTGGAGCAGCAGCCGTTCGTGCGCGAGGCCGGGGTCGTCGACGGTGCCGTCCGCCTCTACGTCGACGACGGCGAGGCGAGCCTGCCGCTCGTCCTCCGGCTGCTCGACGGGCAGGGGCTCGCCCCGCAGTCGCTCGCGCTCCACCGGCCGAGCCTCGACGACGTCTTCCTCCGCCAGACCGGCCGCTCGCTGCGCGACGCCGCCTGACCGCGTTCGCTCCGACCGACCTTCGACTCGATCCCGAAAGGACCCTCCAGATGCGCCTCTTCTCCGACACCTGGCTCATGTTCAAGCGATCGCTGGGCCTCACCTTCCGGCAGCCCGCCTGGCTCATCGCCGGCGTCGTCCAGCCGTTCGTCTACCTGCTCCTCTTCGGCCCGCTCCTCAACAGCTTCTCGGGCATGCCGGGCTTCCCGCCGGGCGGCGCGTTCAACGTCTTCGTCCCCGGGCTCCTGGTCATGACGGCCCTGTTCGGCTCGACGTTCGTCGGCTTCGGGTTCATCGACGAGATGCGCCACGGCGTCGTCGAGCGGATGCGGGTCACGCCGATGAGCCGCACCGCGACGGTCCTCGGTCGGAGCCTCCGCGACGTCGTCGTCTTCCTGCTCCAGGGCTGCATTCTCGTTGCGCTCGCGATCCCGTTCGGGCTCACGATCAACCCGCTCGGCTTCGTCGTCGCGTTCGGGCTGCTGGCGCTGATCGGCCTGATGCTCGGGCCTGTGTCGTACGCGATGGCGCTGGTCATCGGGAGCGAGGACGCGCTGGCGCCGCTGACCCAGGCGATCGCCCTGCCGCTGCTCCTGCTCTCGGGCGTGATGCTGCCGATGTCGTTCGCGCCGGACTGGCTGCGGACGATCGCGAGCTTCAACCCGCTGTACCACGCCACGCTCGCGATCCGCGCGCTGTTCAACGCCCAGTTCTCGTCGCCCGACGTGATCACCGGTCTCCTCACGACCGGGGCGTTCGCCCTGCTGTCGATCTTCGTCGCCTCGCGGGCGTTCAACCGCCGGACGGCCTGATCGCCGCGCCTCTCGCCGCCGCCGGGGGGCCTGCAACCGAATCGGACCGACCAGGGTTCCGGTGCCATGCAGGCCCTCCGTTCGACGCCGTGGCAGCTCTCGTTCGTCGCCCTCGGCGCGATCTGGGGCTGCTCCTTCCTGTTCATCAAGCTCGGGCTCGCGTCGTTCACGCCGGTCCAGGTCGCGTTCGGCCGGCTGGTCATCGGCGCGGCCGTCCTGCTGCTGATCGCTCGTGCGACCGGCACGCCGCTGCCAAGACGCCGGTCGACGTGGCGCCACCTCGCGGTGGTCGGCCTGCTGTTCTGCAGCATCCCGTTCACGCTGTTCGCGTGGGGCGAGACGCAGGTCTCGTCGAACCTCGCCGGGATCATCAACTCGTTCACGCCGCTGATGGTGCTGGCCGTGGTCCTCGCCGCCTTTCCAGAGCAGCGACCGGGTCCGGAACGCGTCGTCGGGCTCGGTGTCGGGTTCGTCGCCGTGCTCGTCGTCCTGGGCGTCTGGAACGGGCTCGGAGCTGGGGAGGCGCACGGCGCCCTGGCGTGCCTCGGGGCGATCACCTGCTACGGCGTCGCGTTCCCATACACCCGGCGGTACCTGGCGCCCACGGGTGAGCCGCCGATCGCGATCGCCACCGGCCAGGTTCTCCTTGGCGCGCTGTTCCTGCTGCCCGTCGTCGCCGGGACGGCCCTCGCCGGCAACGGCACCGTGACCACGCCGATCGCGTCGTCGACCGTCCTCGGCATGCTGGCGCTCGGCGCGCTGGGCTCGGGGGTCGCGTACCTCCTGAACACGAGGATCCTCATCGAGGCCGGCGCCACGACCGCGAGCTCCGTGGGCTACCTGACGCCGCTGTTCTCGGTGCTCGCGGGGGCGCTGGTCCTGGGTGAGCCGCTCGCGTGGTACCAGCCGGTCGGCGGCGCGATCGTGCTGTTGGGCGTGGCGATCTCGCAGGGCCGGGTCCGCGCCCCGCGCTCACGGCGCGTCCGCCCGGCGGAGGCCGACGTCCCGGGCTGAACGCGAGGGTGCACACTGAGGCGATGCGGAAGACCGTCAGCACGCCCAACGCTCCGAGCTCGCCGCTGTACAGCCAGGCGGTCAAGGCGGGCAGTCACGTCTTCGTCTCGGGGACGGTCGGGATCGCGGTCACGACCGGAATGCTCGCCGGCGCGACGATCGAGGACCAGACGCGGCAGGCGCTCTCGAACTGCCGGGCGATCCTCGAAGCGGCAGACGCGACCCTCGACGACGTGGTGGAGGTGGGCATCCTCCTGGCGGACCCCGCGGACTTCTCGGGCATGAACGCCGAGTACGCGACCTGGTTCCCGGCCGACCCGCCCGCCCGCTCCGTCGCGAAGCTCGGCGCCCAGATCCCGGGCGTCCTCGTCTCGATCCGCATGACCGCATTCGTCGGGTAGTCACACAGGAGGCTCGCGATGGTCGCTGGCTCGACCGCCGTCTTTGCCGGGTTCTCCCCCGACGCGATCCAGTTCCTCGCGGAGCTCGCCGAGAACAACTCGCGGGACTGGTTCCAGCCGCGCAAGGCCGATTACGAGCGCCTGCTCAAGCGGCCGATGGAGGAGCTGTGCGCCGCGCTCGATGCGCAGTTCCGGAGCCGCGGGATCGCGCTCCACGCGGATCCGGCGCGATCGCCGTTCCGCATCTACCGCGACACGCGCTTCTCGAAGGACAAGTCGCCGTACAAGACGGCGGCGGCGGCGAGCTTCCGCTGGGCGGGGGACGGCCCCGATGGCGCGGAAGCGTCTGGCGGATCGCACTCCGACAACGTCCATGCCTCGGGCGGCTACTTCAGCTTCGGCCCCGGCAACATCTACGTCGGGGGCGGTGTCTGGCATCCCGAGCCGTCCTGGCTCAAGGGGTTCCGGGACCGGATCGTGGCCAAGCCCGCCGAGTTCCGGGCGATCGTCGAGGCGCCGGAGTTCGTCAAGGCATTCGGGTCTGTCGGCGACGATGGCGAGTCCCTGAAGCGCGTCCCGCCCGGCTACCCTGCCGACCATCCGGCAGCGGACGTGCTTCGGAAGAAGAACGTCACGTTCGGTCGCCGGCTGTCCGACGAGGAAGCGCTGAGCCCGAGCCTGCCGGACACCCTCGCGGAGGCCTTCGCCATCGGCACACCGCTGCTGCGGTACCTTGCGGCGATCTAGGCCGCCCCTAACGGGTTCTCATTTTCGGTCGTTACCAGTCATAGCCGCCGGGTCGCGCTCCCCTAGACGAGGTCGTCGATGAAGCGACTCCAAACCGTTCCCATGGCGCTCGCCGCGCTCGTCGTGTCCGCTGGCGTTGTCGGTGCGTCCACGCCGCCCGCCGCTGCCACGAAGGGCTTGACCATCGCGGCGCAGCACGCCGGCAAGTCCGTGCCGGTGGTGTCGGCGCAGGGCCACGACTCGGCCCCCGTCGTGAATGCTCCCGCCGACCTGCCCGAGATGCCCGAAGCCGCGTCCCACGGCGCGGCTGTTTCGACGGTCGCGAAGGCCGACGACTCGACGCCCGAGACGAACCACGGCGCCGACGTGTCGGCCGTCGCGAAGCAGCAGGGCGCCGCGGCAGTCGCCGCCCACCGGCCTGCGACGGCTGGAAAGCCGGCCACGGCGGGCAAGCCCAGCGACGTCGGCAAGCCGGACGGCGTCGGCAAGCCCGCCGGCGCAGGCAAGCCGGCAGACCCCGGCAAGCCTGCCAACCCGGGTCCGCCCGACGGAGCCGGCCGCCCGTAGCACGGGTCGCTCCACCGCCCACCCTGGACCGCTGCCGCGTCCCCAGACGCCAGCGGTCCTCCTGTGTCGGTTGGTGCCCGCGATCGCGCAGTTCGCGGGCGCTAGTCCCCGGTCGCGCTCGGCCGCAGGTCGAGCCGCACGAGGATCCGCGGCAGGCCCGCCGAGTGGCCGTCGGTCTCCGTGACCCGCCGGAACCCGGCGCGGTCGAACATCGACGCGATCCCGACGTAGTCGAACGCGACGTCGATGCGCTTGCCGGCGGGATCGACCGGATACGCCTCGACCCCCGGCGCCCCGGCCTCGCGCGCCGCGGCCACCACACCGTGGAGCAGCGCGCTCGCCACGCCGCGCCGCCGGAACCCGGTGCGGATCCGGAAGCAGCCGATGGCCCACACGTCGCGGTCGTCGATCGCCGGGATCGTCCGCGAGTTGCGCAGCCGCGGCGCGATCGACCGCGCGGTCACGCCGACCCAGCCGGCGGGCTCGCCGTCGACGTAGGCGAGGAACCCGGGCGGCGGCGTCGCTTCCGCCAGCTGCCGCCGGAGCGCGTCCGGGCGCGACTCGCCCTTCGCCCCGTCACCGCGCCAGGGTTGGCACCAGCAGCCCAGCTCGCCATCGCCGTCGAGGCACCGGCGGACGTCGTCCCACCGGTCGAGCGTCGCCGCGACGACCTCGGGCCGTGATTCGGTCGCCATGCCATCGATCCTACGGCGGCGGCGGGCGCAGGCCGTCATGATCTCCCCGGAGGTAGGCATGCGATTCCTTTCTGCCACGGACGTCGAGGCGCTGCTCGACCTCGATGCGCTGGTCGACGCGGTCGCGGCCGCGATGGCCGACCTGTCCGCCGGCCGGGCGTCCGTGCCACCGCGGATCGCGGCGCTCGTCCCGGAGCGGGACGCGCTGCTCGCCGCGATGCCGGCGTTCCTGCCGTCCGCGGGGGCGCTGACGACGAAGCTCGTCAGCCTGTTTCCGCAGAACCGCGACCGGCCGACCCACCAGGCGCTGATCTGCGCGTTCGACCCCGCGACGGGGACGCCGGCGGCGGTCATGGACGGCCGCGTGATCACCGAGGCGCGGACCGCGGCGGGATCCGCGCTGTCGGTTCGGTTGCTGGCGCGCGACGACGCCCGGACGTTCGCCGTGATCGGGACGGGCGCCCAAGCGCGTGCGCATGCGCGGGCGCTCGCACGCGACGCGCGCGCCGGCCGGTTGCTGCTCGCCGGGCGCCGCGTCGACGCCGTCGAGTCGCTCGCGGACGCCGTGCGACGCGACCTGGAGGGAACGGGCCCGGCCGGCCTGCCCGTCGGACGCCGGGTGTCCGTCGAGGTTGCGCCGTCGGTCGAGTCCGCGATCCGCGAGGCGGACGTCGTGAGCGCCGCCACGCATGCCGCGGACCCCGTGGTCCGGCGGGCGTGGATCCGTCCCGGCACGCACGTCACGTCCGTGGGCTTCAACTCGACCGGCGACGGCGAGGTGGACGGGGAGACGATCCGCGACGCGGCGCTCGTCGTGGAGTCGCGTTCTGCGGCCTTCGCCCCACCGCCGACGGGCGCGATCGAGCTCACGCGCGCCGTCGATCGCGGGTTGATCGGGCGCGATCACGCCCGCGCCGAGATCGGCGAGCTGGTCGCCGGCATGGCCCGCGGTCGGACCGATGCCGGCGAGATCACGCTCTACAAGTCGGTCGGCGTCGCGGCGCAGGACGCCGCGGCTGCGATGCTCGTGCTCCGCGCCGCGGAGGCCCGTGGCGTGGGGCTGACGCTCGAGCTCTGAAGGGTCCTAGCCGCGCGGGATCAGCATCCCGGTCACGGTGCCGGACAGGCTGAAGTTCGGATCGGGCGTGCTGGCGATGGTGCACGTGACCCCGCCCGGAGCGTGGCCCTTGACCTCGTCGCTGGAGAACGAGCCCTGCGGCGTCGTGAACGTCAGGTTGAGCTCGGACGGGATGAAGAGGTAGCGCTGCCCCGTCGTGGCGCTCACGAACGCCGGGTTCCAGGTCGTGGCTTCGCCGTTCCCCTGGCTACCGCCGACGGTGAACGTGAACATGCCGGCGCTGCCGCAGTCCGCGGTGCCGGTGGTGACGTTTGGGGAGCCGACGTCGCCGAGCGCGGTTCCAGCCGCGCATGCGAGGGCGACGGCGGCGACGACGGGCGCGATGGTGGACCGGCGCATCGAAGGCCTCCGTGTGTTGGGGATGTCCCTCGACTGTTGGTCCGTCTGCGGGTGGCCGCCGTTGCGTTCGGTCGCTCGAACGTTGCACGCGCCTTGCGGTCACGAACGTGCACGGCAGCAAGCCGTATCCACGCAGCGGCGGGCGACCTCGTCAGCCGCGGACCGGAGTCGGCACCGGTTCCAGCGCCCGTGGCGGCTCGACCGGCCGCGTGGCGCCGTCACGCCGCGGACCGAGCTCGATGCCGATGTCCGCCAGCCATCGCCGGAGGTTGCGGTAGATCGCCGGCGCGCCGAGCGGCACGTCCTCGTCCAGCTTCCAGTCGACGGGGTGCAGGATGAACGGCTCGGTCTGTGGACCGCCGAGGCCGCCGTGCGACCCGATCAGCTCCTCGAACGCCGCGACCTCGCCGAGCACCGGGTTGTATTCGCTGATGACGAGCATGTCCGGTGCGTGGGGCATCTCGTGGATCCGCCGGAGGCTCTGGGCCGTGTGCGGGCCGAAGCGCGCCGTCGGGTCGGTGCCTTCGACGCGGCCGTCGCGCAGGTACAGCGCACCGTCGTGGCCGAGCACGAGCCCGCCGTCGTCGCGGGTGTCGACGAGCAGCATCGAGACGCCGGGATGCTGCGCGAGCCGCTCGACCAGGCCGGGGTGGATGGCCTCGATCTCGCGGAAGACCAGCCGGTGATCGTGGCCCGTCAGCCAGATCAGGCCGAGGTTCCCCGAGCCGACGACCGCGATCGTCGAGGCGCCGGCCGGCGGCGGGAGGTCGCCGTCCCCCACCTGGACGTGGCCGTCGTCGGTCGTCCGGCTCGCGAGCGCCGCGCGAGCGAGGCCCGGGACGATGCCGCGGGCCTGCCGGAACTCGGTCAGGAAGCTGTTCACGAAGGCGCCGTCCTCGGCGCGCGACTCCGTCTCGACGACGCTCGCGCGGCCGCCCATGAGGTCGCGGACGACGTCGCCGAGCGTCTGCCCGTAGCGCTGCTTGAACGTCGCGCCGAGGCTCTGGCCGTGGTCGGACAGGACGACGAACCGGTACGGACGCGGGGTGTTGGCGGCCGCCTTCTCCAGCACCGCGAGCGCGCGGTCGATCCCGTCGAGGGCGTCGAATGACTCGACGCGTTCCGGTCCACAGTGGTGCGCGAGCTCGTCGTAGTCGGTGAAGTCGGCGTAGATCACGTTCGCGCCGCGGTACATCTCCTCGATCACGAGCGAGACGTTGACGTCGCGCAGGAGCACGTTGCTCGCGGCCCGCATGCCGGCGTACTTGAGCCCGCGATTCATCTGGGGGACCACCCCGGAGCGACGGGTCCGGCGCGCCTGGTACTGCTCCTTCAGGAACTCCCCGATGAACAGGGTGAGCGACCGGAGATACCCGGTCGGGCTGAAGAAGAAGCCGAGGAACGCCTTGCTCTCGCCGATGCCCTTGGAGCCCTCGGCGAGGGCGGCCGTCGTGAGGTAGGACCGCGTGGCATCGCCGGTCACGAGGTTGCAGATCGAGACCCCATCGTTCGACAGCAGGCCCTCGCCGTTGGACACGCGGCGCACGATCTCGGCGGCGTCCTGCGGGTTGCTGGACACCATGAGGTGCTGCCGGTCCCGCTCGTACCAGCGGAAGGCCGGGATCCCGTCGTTGTTGCCGTGCAGGATCCCGGCCTGGCTCGCCGAGGTCATCGACGGCAGCAGCGCCTCCCAGCGCGACAGCTCGTGGCTGCCGTCGCGGAGCCAGCGCGCCATCGTGTTCACGGAGCCGGCCCGGATCCGGGCCGCGAGGATCGGGTAGGCGAGGCCGTCGATCTGGATCACGACGAGCCCGGGGCGGTCGGTGCGCTCGACGCCGCGCTCGAGGAGCAGCCGCTGGACGAGCAGCCCGTAGAACGAGTCGGAGGTGTCGACCCCGACGACCGACGTCAGCACGACGTTCGCGATCGCGTAGATGAACGAGCCGATGGCCGCGTGGAAGAACGTGTCGACGTAGACGTTGGGCGCGAGCCTCGCCGCGACGAAGAACACCGCGACCTGGGCCAGCAGCACGGCGATCCCCATGGCGATGAGCGAGCGTGGGGCGACGAACGCGAGCAGCACGGGACGGACGACGGCGTTGAGGAGCGCCATCAGGACGACGATCTCGACCGCGCCGACCGGATGGAGCATCACGATGAACGGGTCGACCCACTCCGTGATCAGGAACGCGACGACGGAGACGAGCAGGACGATCAGGCCGCGCTTCACGAGCGCCGTCGGCCCGCCTCGCCACTCGCGGAGCACGCGGAGCTGCGTGCGGTACAGGCGGATCAGGTCATCCACGGGGCGAGTCTGGCAGCCGCCCATCGGACGCGCGTCGTCCGGGCGAGATGACGATCCGGCGCGCGCCGTCGGATCCGCGGCTCACTCGCGTCCGGGCGGCCCGGATGCCGCCGGCGGTCAGCCGGCCTCGGCCGCGGCCGGCTCCCATGAAGCGATGAGCCGGCTCGTGCCGGCGACGTCGACGAGCGCGCGTCCCGCTCCGAAGTCGACCGTGAGCGCAATCTCCTCGCCGGGTGTCGTCCACGTCATCGTGATCGCCGCGTCGTCGACGGTCGCCACGCGCAGGTCGCCATCGAATGCCGGATGCGAGTTGCGGAGCGCGACGAGCTCCAGGACGCGCCGGACCACGGGCCGCGCGAGCGCCGCCTGGATCTCGTCCGCGGAATAGTCGTGGCGGTTGATCGCCCGGCCCTCGCCCGTTCGCGCGACGGCCGCGTCGTCGTTGTCGCCGGCGAGCAGCCCGACGTAGTAGATCTGCGGCACGCCGCGGGCGAACAGCTGGATCGCCCGCGCAGCCACGTATCGCTCGTCGTGGCAGCCGAGCGCCGCGTAGTACGTGGTGTTGAGCTGGTGCACGTCGACGCCGCCTGCGTGCGCATCGGACAGGATGCGGTTGACGTTGCCGCCCCGCTCGCGGACGCGGCCCGCGAGCTCGAGCATCTCCTCGGACTCGAGGATGCCGTCGAGGTCGGGGCGGACGGGGATCCCGTCGTGGCAGTCGAGGGTCGTGAACTGGCGGGCCGGCGAGCGCGCGAGGTGATCCGCGAGTCGCGCGGCCTTGCCGCCCGAGAGCGTCTGCAGCACGAGACCCGGGAGCACGAAGTCGTAGGTCCAGAAGCCGTGCGCCGAGAGACGTTCGTGCGTCGGGTACGTGTCGTGGACCTCGGGCAGCACGACCAGGCCGAACGACGCCGCGACGTCCGTGACCCACGACAGGAACTCGTAGATCGCCGGCTCGACCATGAAGCAGCTCGTGCCGGGTTGCTTGATCACGTAGCCGATCGCGTCCAGCCGCACGATGCTCACGCCGCGCGCCGCGAACGACCCCAGCCAGTCGGTGATCAGCGTCTTCGTCGCGGGCGCCGTGACGTCGAGGTCGATCTGCTCCGACCAGTCGGCGGTGCCGAACGTCGTCCAGATCCGCTCCCGCGCGCCGTCGTCGCCGACCGTCACCGTGGAGAACGGAGCGTGCGGCTTGCGCAGGAAGATCCGCGCGACGTCGGCGGGGTCCGGGATCCCCGCGGGCCAGATCTTGTCGAGCGTGATGAACAGGTCCGCGTGGGCCGACCGGCGTCCATGGCGCAGGAAGTCCCGGAACTCCGGGCTCTGCCTCGAGATGTGATTGATCATCAGGTCGAGCATCACGGCGTGGCGGCGGCTGATGCGCCGGACGTCGTCCCAGGTTCCGAAGCGCGGGTCGATCTCCGCGTAGGTCACCGGCGCGAAGCCGCGGTCGCCGGACGACGGGAACGGCGGCAGGATGTGGACGCCGCGGAACAGGCCGTGGAACGGTCCGTCCAGGAGATCCGCGAGGCTGCCGAGATCGCCGCCGAGGGAGTCCGGGTAGGTCAGCAGCTGCGGCCGCGGCGCGACCGCCGACCGGTCCGCCATCGCCGCCCCGTCACCCACCGAGGGCGTCGCGAAGCGCGAGCGTCAGCGCCCGTGCCCTCCCATCGCCGTAGCCGCCCATCTGGTTGCTGAGGTACGCGAACCCGACGCGGTGGTCGGCATCCGCGAACCCGAGCTGTCCGCCGGCGCCGGCGTGCCCGAAGCTCGACGGCCCGAGCATCGGCTGGGACGGCGGCGACGCGAGCTGGAACCCGGTGCCCCAGCGCGCCCCGTCATCGGGCAGCCCCGAGAGCTGCGGGCCCGCGGACCGGACGACCAGCGCGTCCGCGACGCTCGACGGCGACAGCAGCGGGCCGTCAGCGGTGCTGACGCACGACGCGTAGACGCGCGCGAGCGACGCCGCCGTGCTGATTCCGTTCGCGCCCGGCACCTCGGCGGCCTGGATCGCGGGATCGTTGAACGTCACGGTGCCGTCTTCCACGGGAAAGCCGAACGCGCCGCCCATCGACAGGCTGCGCGCGACGGACGGCTCGGCCTCGGCGAGACGGCTCGCCTCCCGGGCCGCATCGGAGTCCTCGTCCGGCAGCGGGACCTCCATCCAGGCGATGGTCGGGCGTGCCTCGGGCGGGACGCCGATCCACGTCCGGAGGCCCAGGGGCCGGGCGATCTTGGCCGCGAAGAGCTGGCCCGGCATCAGGCCCGTGATCCTGCGCATGACCTCGCCGACGATCCAGCCATAGGTCAGCGCATGGTAGAGGTGGCCCGCGGCCGGCGGATCGCGCGGCGGCTGCGCCTCGATCGCGCCGATCACGGGCTCCCAGGCGAGCACCTCGGCGCGGCTGAGGTCGCGGTCGAGCGCGGCGAGCCCCGCCCGGTGGGCCATCGCGTCACGAACAGTGATCGCGGCCTTGCCGTGTTGCGCAAACGCCGGCCAGTACGCGGCGATGGGCGCGTCGAGATCCAGCCGGCCGTCCTGCACGAGCAGGTACGCGCAGATGGCGAGGAGCCCCTTGGTGCACGAGAAGATCACGGCGGCGGTGTCCCGCTGCCAGGCCGCTCCGGTTCGCCCGTCGGCGATCCCGCCCCACAGGTCGACCACGGCCCGGCCGTCGACGTGCACGGTGCACGCCGCGCCCAGGTCGGATCGCTCCTCGAAGTTGGTGACGAACGCATCCACGAGCGTGCCGTAGCCTTCGTCGGCGATGCCGTGGATCATCCGGCCGTCCGCGAGGGTTCGCGTCGCGGCGGCGTTCGGGGGCGGATGGCCGATCATCCCTTGACCGAGCCCTGCAGGAGCGCCGAGATGACCTGTCGCTGGAAGACGATGAACAGCAGCAGCGTGGGCAGCAGGATGACGATCGTGCCGGCCGACAGGAGCGGGATGTCGGTCGCGTAGTGGCCCTGGAACGCGCCCAGCGCGCCGGCCATCGTCCGCTGCGACGGGTCCTCGACGAGCACCAGGGCCAGCAGGAACTGGTTCCACGCCCAGACGGACATCAGGATCCCGAGCGAGGCGATCGGCGCCATCGCGAGCGGCACGTGGATCCGCCAGAACAGGTCCCAGGTGCTCGCGCCGTCGACGCGCGCGGCCTCGGAGATCTCGTTCGGCATGTTCACGAAGTGCGCGCGCATCCAGAACACGGCGAACGGCATGAACAGCCCGATCAGCGGCAGCACGATCGCGAGCCGCGTGTTGAGGATGCCCATGGACCGCGCGAGGAAGTACAGCGGCGTGATGATCCCCTCGAAGGGCAGGGTCAGGCCGAAGATGAACAGCAGCAGGAGCCAGCGCGCCCCGGGGATCCGGAGCAGGCCGATGCCGAAGCCGGCCATCGTCGAGATGACGAGGGAGATCGGCACGACGGCGAGGACGATGAACACGCTGGACACGAGCAGCGAGGTCATGTTCGCGACCCGGAAGGCCTCGAGGAAGTTGCCCCACTGCGGGTCTGCCGGCCAGTCGAGCCCGGGCGGCACGTCCCCCGACGGATGGAGCGCGGTCGTGAAGATGCTGATGAACGGGAGGACCGTGATCGCGACCAGCACGAGGAGCACGGCGCGTCCGGCGAACAGCTCGCTGCGGCTGACGCGCATCAGGCGTCCCCGCGCGTGAGCCGCTGGATCGGCAGGATGACGAGCAGCACGAGGACGATCAGCACGACCGCGAGCGCCGAGGCGAGCCCGACCTGCCGCTCGAGGAACGCGAGGATGTAGATCTGGATGCCGGGCACGGCGGTGGCATTCCCCGGCCCGCCGCCCGTGGAGACGTAGACGATGTCGAACGTGGC
This sequence comes from Chloroflexota bacterium, assembly GCA_025935925.1. Taxonomy (GTDB): domain Bacteria; phylum Chloroflexota; class Limnocylindria; order Limnocylindrales; family CSP1-4; genus CAIXZV01. Next base: position 44,853 of record JAICUI010000008.1, on the reverse strand, counting down.
GAGCGCGGCGATGACCGTCACGGTCACGCACACGCCGACCTCGTAGCGCAGGCTGGGCACCGTGATCGACCGGAACTCGGCGAACCACCCGGCGCCGTCGAGCCGCGCGGACTCGTACAGCGCGGGGTCGACCTTCGCCATGCCCGTCAGCAGCAGCACCGTGCAGAAGCCGAGGAGGACCCAGATCCCGATCACGCCGACCGCCGGCAGCGCGAAGTCGAAGTCCCCGAGCCACGCCCGCGTGACGCCGCCCAGACCGATCGCGGTGAGCAGCTCGTTGACGAGGCCCTGGAGCGACAGCAGCCGGCCCCAGATGATGCCGGCCGCGACGAGCGGGATGACCTGGGGCAGGAACAGGACGGTCCGCGAGACCGTCCCGAGCCAGCCACGCGCGACGCGCTGGATGATCGCGGCGGTGACGAGCCCGAGGGTCACCGGGATCAGCGAGAAGAAGATCACGAGGCGGAAGGCGTTGAACAGCGTCTCGATCAAACGCGGCTCGCTGACCACATCCGCGTAGTTCGCCAGCCCGACGAAGGTCGCAGGGCCGACGCCGTCCCAGCGGTAGAGCGAGTACTGGACCGTGAGGACGAGCGGCTGGAGCACGAACAGCCCGTACATCACGAGCGCGGGCGCGACGAACAGCCAGCCGACCATCGCCTGGCGTCGACGGGTCCCCTGGATCCAGGGAACCCGTCGAAGGCTCCGCCGGCGATCGGTCCGAGCAGGCGAGGCCGAGGCCTCCTGTCTCGGACCGGCATCGCCGGCGGCGTAGGTCACCGGCTGAGCTCCTTCTCGTACTCGGCCTGGACGGCCTTGAGCAGGCCGGCGGCGTCCTCCTTGCCGCCGACGAGGCTCTGGAGCTCCGGCGTCCAGCCCTGCGCGAAGATCGACCCGGTCGCGTTGGCGATGAAGTCCATCGCCCCGTTGTCCTTGCCGACCTGCGCGCCCGCGGCGAGCGTCTCGTTGATGACCGACCCGGCGGCCGCCGGCGGAACCGGCAGGTCGGGCGGGCCGCCCGGGTTCGAGCCGCCGACGGCGACATCGATCTCGCGCGCCTTCTCGTTGGTGGCGACCCAGTTCAGGAAGGACGCGGCGCAGTCGGCGTTCTTGGCCTTGGCGGCGATGCCGTAGGTCAGCGGCGCGGACATGGCGGCGACCTTGCCACCGGACTGCGACGGCGGGAAGACGAAGAACCCGACGCCCTGGGGCTGGTCCTTGTCATACCCGGCGTCCTGCCAGTCGCCGTTGAACATGAACACGCCCTCGCCCTTGCCGAAGCGTGCGTTCGCGTCGGTGTACTCGATGGCGTTGACGTCCTTCGGGAAGTAGCCGGACTTGACCCACTGCTCCAGGTGCTGCGCAGCGGTCAGGTTGGTGGGCGTGTCGATCGTCGCGCCCGGCTTCTGGAAGATCCAGTCGTTGATCGGATCGGTCGGGCCGTAGGCCGCCATCAGGTTCTGGAGCGGGAACGCGAGGCCGCCGCCGCTCGCCGTGGCGTTCCACGCCATGATCGGCAGGAGGTTGGCCGCCTTCGCCTTCGCGAGCAGCGCCTCGAACTCGTCGACGGTCGTCGGCGGCTGCGTCATGCCGATCTGCTGCGCCAGCTTCTTGCTGTAGAAGACGCCGGTCAGGCTGTAGTTCAGCCCGGCCGCGTAGAGGGACCCCGAGCCGCGCGTACCGTCGGCGGCGACGCGGTTCTGGGCGAGCTGCGCCGGCGGGAACTTGTCCCAGCCGAAGGCCGTGACGTACTCGTCCAGGTTCTTCAGCAGCCCGTCCTTCACGAGCGAGACCATCGACGGGAGCCGGATGAGGTCCGGCGCGTTGTCGCCGGACAGCAGGCGGGGCGTCGAGGACATCAGGTTCGTGAACTGGTCCTGCTTGATGTCCCACTTGACGTTGGGGAACTGCTTGGTGAACTCGTCCGAGAGCTTGAACGGCAGGTCGAAGCCCGTCTCGAAGTAGGCGTTCAGCGTCACGGGATCGGTGCCGCAGTTGGGTCCCGCCGCCGCGGCGCTCTCGGACGGCGCCGCCGCCGAGCCCGACGGGGCCTCGCCCGATGCCGGTGCGGTGGTGGGCGCCGTCGTCGGCGCGGTGGTCGGCGCTTGGGTGACGGCGCCCGGCGACGCACACGCGGCCACCAGGAGCGCCAGGACCGCGAGCGGTCCCGCGCGACGCGGCGCTCGGGTGCGGTCCATGCCAGTTGTGACCATCAAGTCTCCTCCTGTGCGATTCACGAAGCCACTCCGGACAAATGCGCTGGTGTCATGCACGGCCCTCCTTCGGGGGCGACGTGGTCACGCGGACCACGAGCTCGGGGGTGAGGTGCGCGATGGCCGGACCGTCGGTCCGGTTGTCGATCTCGGCGAGCAGGATCGCCGCGCCCCGGCGGCCGGACTCGAACAGCTGCTGGCGAACCGTCGTGAGCCCGACGTAGTCGGCGGCCTCGATGTCGTCGTAGCCCACGACCGACAGGTCGTCGGGGACGTGGAGCCCGAGCTCGCGCGCCGCCGCGATGACGCCCAGCGCCTGCGTGTCGCTCGCGGTGAAGATCGCCGTGGGCCGCGACTCAGCCGTAAGCATCCGCCGGGCGAGGTCGCGCGCCTCGTAGCGACCGTGCGCGCCGTGGCCGATCCATTCGGCCGGGATGTCGACGCCGGCGCGTCGCAGCTCGTCGCGGAAGCCGCGCTCGCGATCGCGGCTGGACGTGAACCCGAACGGATCGGCGAGCGCGTCGCCGATGAAGGCGATGCGCCGGTGGCCGAGCTCGAGCAGGTGCCGCGCCGCCAGCGCGCCGCCCGCGACGTCGTCGCCGATCACGCGCGGCAGGTGGTCGACGGACGGCGTGTGGACGTCGATGAACACGACCGGGACGGGGGAGTCGCTCAAGGCCGCCGCGGTTTCGGGCGCCGGCGGCAGCGACATCACCAGCAGCCCGTCGGCTCGCTGCGACGTCGCGAGCGTGTCGAGGTAGTGATCGCGCTTCGCCACCGATTCGACGTTGTAGATGACGAGGTCGAACTCGCTGTCCGCGAGGACGGCATCGACCCCGCGAAGCCGCTCGGCGGCCTGCGGCCGCGTCAGGAACGACACGACCACGCCGATGGTGAGCGTCCGCCCAAGGCTCAGCCGGCGTGCCGCGGGACTCGGACTGAACCCCAGCTCCGCCATCACCGACAGGATCCGGTCCCGTGTGAGCGGTTTCACGATGTCCTTGCCGTTCAGGACGCGGGACGCCGTCGCCACGCTGACGCCGGCCTCTCTAGCGACATCGCGGATGGTCACGGACTTTCGCGCCACGCCGGCCTCGTCGGTGTAACCGGTTACATGGTACCGGTTTCATCACGGTACCAGCGGCGTCAAGACCGGCTTCACGTCAGCCCGTGGACGCGTCTGCGGCCGACCCGCCATCCCCGAGCAGCCAGGCGACCATGCCCGAGACGATGAAGCGACCGAAGCGCTCGATCGGCCAGCCGTACCGCACCACGAGCAGCCCGTAGAGCTCAATCGAGCTGTACGTCAACAGCACGTCGCGCGCTTCGTCCAGGGTGATGCCCGGCCGAAGCAGGCCCCGCTCAAGCAGGTCCGAGGCGTTGTGCTCCATCCGGGCGACGCGCGCCTCCTCCGCCCGCTGCACCAGCTCCGCGAGCTCCGGGTCGCTTGCCGCTGCCTCGCGGGCCAGGAGCATGATCGGTGCGCCCAGCGGCGCGATCTCCGTGACGAACACCGACCAGCGTTCGAAGATCGTCCGTGCGTCGACCTCCCGCGACCGCATCTCGTCGGACCGCCGCTCCGCGGGCACCGGCCCCACACCCTCGAGGGCGCGCTCCCAGATCGCACGGACGAGTCCCGCCTTGCTGCCGAACGCCTTGTAGATCGTCTCGACGGACACGTTCGCATCGCCGGCGATCCGGGCCACGGTCGTGGCGGCATAGCCGTCCGCGAGGAACCGCGTCCTGGCGACCTCGAGGATCTCGTCGCGAGAGCGCTGGGCTCGCTCCCGCCGCCGGGACGCGTCGTAGGGGCGCCTCTTGACATTCAGTTCCATAGTGTTGTATCCATTACGATCAAGTGTATCAGAATCGCCAGAGGAGACGACCGTGGAGCCAACGTCTCTCGCGGCGTCACCCGGCTCGCTCGTCGACCGGCTGTGCGCCGCGGCCAGCGCCCATGACCTGGATGCGCTCGTCGGCTGCTTCAGCGAGCGGTACGTGAACGAGACACCGGCACACCCGGCTCGCGGGTTCACGGGTCGCGACCAGGTCCGGCGGAACTGGGAGCAGATCCTGGCGGCGGTCCCCGATCTCGTCTCCGAGGTGTCGTGGATCGAGGATTCGCACGTGGTGTGGAGCGAATGGGAGATGCGCGGCACGCGACGTGACGGCGCGCCGCACCTCATCCGCGGCGTGGTCATCTTCGGCGTCGAGGCCGGGGAGGCGACCTGGGCCCGCTTCTACCTCGAGCCCGTGGATCCCGGAACGGGCGACGTCAACGCCGCGATCCGGGACACGCTCACGCGAACCACCTCGAACGCCGTCGGGACGTCGCCCGGGACGGGCGGCGCCGGCAACGGCCGCACGGCGGGCTGAAGGAGCGGGGACATGATCCTGATCGTCGGCGGCACGGGAACGCTCGGCCGCCAGCTCGCGCCGATCCTGCTCGCCCGCGGGATGCGGGTCCGGCTCCTCGCGCGCCACGACGATGCCGTGGGCCGGGCGGCCGTCACGCCGGGAGCGGACTACGTCGCCGGCGACGTGCGCGACGGCAGCGTCGTCCGACGGGCGCTCGAGGGCGTCGAGACGGTCGTCTCCGCGATGGCCGGGTTCGGGGGTCGCGACGCCCTCGGTTCACGAGCCGTCGACCGGGAGGGCAACCTCGCGTTGATCGATGCGGCCCGCGCCGCCGGCGTCGGCCACGTCATCCTCGTCTCCATTCACGATGCGGCCGCCGACCATCCGATGGAGCTGTTCCGCGACAAGTGGGCGGCGGAGGAGGCGCTCCGAGCGAGCGGGCTCGACTCGACGATCCTGCGACCGACCGCATACCTCGAGACCTGGCTCGGGCTGGTCGGCGGGCCGCTCGTGACGACGGGGCGCACGCGGATCTTCGGCGGCGGTCGCAATCCGGTGAACTTCGTGTCCGCCCGCGACGTCGCGCGGTTCGTCGAGCTCGCCGTCGTCGACGCGTCGCTGCGCGGTGCGACGATCGAGGTGCCGGGCCCCGCGAACCTGACGCTGGACGAGCTCGCCGATGCCGTGGAGCGGGCCACCGGGACCCATGGGCAACGCCAGCACCTGCCCGTCCCGATGATGCGGCTGGCCCGGCTCGTGATGCGGCTGCCGAAGCCGATCCTGAGCGCCCAGATCGCAGCGGCGATCGCGATGGACGAGCGCGACATGACGGTCGACGGCCCGCGCCTCCGCGCCGCCCACCCGTCGATCGCGATGACGCCCGCCGACGACGTCGCGCGGGCCCTCTTCGCGCCGCCGGGCGCGGAGAAGCGGAACGACCTGCGGCCGATCGGCGCCGCCTGAACCCGGCGGAAGCCGGTTCTGCGGCTGGGACGAACCGCCGCGCCGGAGCGCCGACGTCAGGGAGAACCCGCTGGACGTGCGTGGCGACCGTCCGGCAGACTCCGGCTACGAGCAGGGAGGCGGCACTCCGCGGGGGAGGTGCCACCAGCGCGGCGCACCGATCCGGTCGCCACACCCACCGCGCTGGGCCAATGGCGAGACCGACCCCGTCCGACTCGGGCGCGACCGCGCCCGGAAGGAGACAGCCAGCCGTGCTCCACACCAGGGCCGCTCGCCTCAGGATCATCGGGTCGCTCGCCGTCGCCGCCGCCATGGCACTGCCCACGGGAACGGCGATGGCCGCCGGACCCGGCGGCGCCGGCGCCTATACGTGCACGGGTGGCGATTTCGCCTCCGGGACCTTTACGAGCATCCCCTCCGGCACGTACGCGAGCATCACCGTCAGGGGCGTCTGCAACATCGTTCCCGATGCCGTGATCAACGTCATCGGCAACATCAACGTCGCCCCGGCCGGCGTGCTCGATGCCCAGAGCGCACCGGCGACGATCACCGTCGGTCACAACGTGACGGCAGGCGCAGGCTCGCTCCTGGGTCTCGGCTGCCAGCCGACGAACACCATCGGCAGGTTCGCGGGCGTGCCATGCGCCGCCGACCCGGCGGGTCACACCACCATCACGATCGGTGGAAACATCACCGCCACGGACGCGGACACCGTGCTGATCCGGAAGGTGACCATCCACGGCAACGTCGCGCTGAGCGGCGGCGGCGGCGAGATCCCGTGGTCGATCAAGGGGAACACGATCGGCCGCAACCTCACGATCAGCAACGTGGCCGCCGACTGGCTCGGCGCCCAGTTCAACTGGATCTCGGGCAACGCCGTGCTGACCAACATCACGTCGCTCGACCCGGGCGATCCCGGCCGGACGGTCGCGGTCGTCGAGAACCACGTCGCACGCAACCTGATCTGCAAGGGCCTCGAGCCCGGCGTGTCGGGTGGGTTCATCCCGGGCGAGGTCAACCACGTCGGCGGCAAGGCGATCGGCCAGTGCGCGGCGCTCGTCTGATATCGATCGCTCGAACGTGGTCCGTCGCCGCCCGGGTCCGTACCGGGCGGCGACGGCGAACGCCTTGAGCTGAGCGCCCGCAGCCGCGCAGCCGGCCCTTCCTGGCGCGCTATTCGCCTGAAGCGCTCGTCATCGTCAACGAACGGGGTAGCGACGCTGGGGTGAGCCGGCCCGCCCCGAGTTCCGCGCTCATCGAACTCGCCGGACGCGCAGGATCGCGAACGCGCCAAGGACCGCCACAGGCCGGCCACCGCATAGAGGACCCCGTAGCTCCCGCCGCCGATCGCCAGGACCAGTGGCGCAATCGCGGGTGCGAGCGCGAACGGCACGGCGCCCGCCATGTTGAAGACGCCGAGGTCCTTCGCCGCATCGTCCTTGTTCGGTAGCACGTCGAGGACGAGCGCGAAGTCGACCGCAAAGTACAGCCCGAAGCCGAGGCCGCTGATCGCCATGCCGACGAGGGCTCCGTTGAAGGTCGTCGCGATCGCGAGCACGAAGAGCCCGATGCCGTACACGATCGACGCCGAGAAGACGAAGATCTTTCGCCGACCAGTCCGGTCGCTGAGCTTGCCGCCGGTCAGTGATGCCGCGATCAGGAAGGCAGACTGCAGCAGGGTGCCGAGGAAGATCTGCTGTGGCACGTCGGCGTTCGCGCTGCCGATGTGCTCGAGGAGGTAGTACGCCAGGTAGCTCGCGAGGAAGGCATACGCCAGCACGAACAGGAATCGGCTCGCGAACGCCCAGCCAAAGTCGGGGTTCCTGCGGGGATCGACATAGAACGTGGTGGCGAACTCGCGGAGCGACCACGACGGTCGATCGGCGGATCGGAGCCTCGCCGCAGGTCCGAGGGGAACGGCTGATCGGCTGGACCGCGCATTACGCGATCGGCATCACGTTCGCTGCCGTGCTGCTGGCCTTCGTTGGATGGGACTGGCTCGAAGCGCCCTCCGTGTGGCCGGCGTTGGCCATCGGGCTTGTGACGATCCTCGCACCATGGCTCGTCATGCAGCCGGCGATGGGCGCCGGTATCGCGGGATCGCGGTCACCGAACCCGACCGCCACGAGGCTGCGGAATCTCGGGACGCACACGGTGTACGGCCTCGGGCTGTACCTGGCCGCTGCGACCCTGTCACTCGCGATCGGCTAGCCGCCCGACCGAATGCCCTCCGTCCGAAGAGAAGCGCTCGTCATCCCCACGTGCTTCATACTCGGGCTCAGTCGGTGGGAGGCACGATGAGCACGGTTTCCGGCGCGACCATCCGCGAGGCGGACACGATCTGGCACGAGGAGGGCGGCTGGTTTTGACGCCCGCTGGCACTTCTCCTTCGATCGCTACCGCGATCCCGAGCAGATGGGCGTCGGGGCGCTGCGGGTCTTCAACGATGACCGGATCATCGCCGGCGCCGAGTGGCCGCGCCATCCTCACCAGGACGTCGAGTCGCTGACCTACGTCGTCTCCGGCCAGTTCCTGCACGCGGACTCGCTAGGCAACAATGGCCGGCTCGAAGCGGGGGCGGCGCAGGTGATGACCTTCTCGCATCGCGGGGACCTGCACTCGGAGAAGAACGGGTCGCCCGACACGCCGCTGCGGTTCATCCAGTTCTGGATCCTCCCCAGCACGGCGGGCCTCGAGACCCGCGTCCAGCAGCGCCAGTACACGCTGGCCGACCGCACGGATCGATGGCTCCAGGTCATGGGCCCGGCCGGCACCGGGGGACTCGAGCTCTCCCAGGACGCACGAGCACTGGTCGCACACCTGACCGCCAGCGGCGAGCTGCATCACGCGTTCACGTCAGGGCGCGGCGGCTACCTCTACGTGATCGACGGCCGCGTGACGGTCGACGAAGAGCGGCTGCGGACGGGCGACGCCGTGAAGGTGACCGACCCCACCGACCTCACGCCGCGAACCAACCTCGCGGCCGAGCTGATCCTGATCGACGTCCCGCTCGACTTCCGGCCAGTCGGCGTCTGGGCCGGCGAGCGCTGACGCAGGCGACTCAATCGGAGCTGAATCGCTCTTCCTTCCAGGGGTCCGCGTCGTTGTGGTAGCCGTAGCGCTCCCAGAACCCCGGCACGTCGTGGTTCAGGAACTCGAGGCTCCGGAGCCACTTCGGGCCCTTCCAGAAGTAGCGCTTCGGGACGATGAGCCGCATCGGAAAGCCGTGCTCGGCGTCGAGCGGCTTGCCGTCGAAGGTGTCGGCGAGGAGGACGTCATCGTCGTCGAGCACGCCGAGGGGCAGATTCGCCGTGTAGCCCTGCTCCGCATGGCCGACCACGTGGGTCGCCGACGGCCGGACCTGCGCCAGCTCGAGGATCGTCTGGATGGCGACGCCCTCCCAGTGCGTGTCCAGCTTCGACCAACGGGTCACGCAGTGGATGTCGGTCGTCACCTGCTTGCGCGGCAGGGCCTTGAACTCGTCCCACGTCAGCTTCAGCGGGTTGTCGACCTCGCCATACACGCGGAGGTCCCACGTCGCGACGTCCACCTTGGGGACCGAGCCGTAGTGGAGGACCGGAAACTTCTCGGTGACGTACTGGCCGGGGGGAACGCGGTCGGCGACGGCGGGGTCGCCGCGCCGGTCGCCGAAGAGTCGCTCGAACATCGTGTCTCCTGGGCTTCGCCTCGACCGTACCGGTCGATGGTGACACCGCGGTGACGTTCGTACCAGCGCACGAGGGCTGCGCCGCGACAGGCTTCGGGTAGAGTTGCGCGCATGCCCGACAGGCCCAAGGTCGTGATCGTCATGCCCGCCTACAACGCGGCGAAGACGCTGGAACGGACCTACGCCGACATCCCGCACGACCTCGTCGACCACGTGATCCTGGTCGACGACGTGTCGCGCGACGAGACCGTCGAGATCGCCCAGAAGCTGGGGCTCGAGGTCATCGTCCATCGCCAGAACCTCGGGTACGGCGGCAACCAGAAGACTTGCTACGACCGGGCGCTCGAGTGGGGCGCCGACGTCGTCGTCATGCTCCACCCCGACTACCAGTACGACGCCACCCGGATCCCAGACCTCGTCGCGCCGATCGTCGCCGGCAAGGCCGACCTGGTGCTCGGGTCCCGGTTTCTCGGCGACCCGCTCGCCGGCGGCATGCCGAAGTGGAAGTACGTCTCGAACCGGTTCCTGACGGGCGTCGAGAACGCGGTCTTCGGCCTCCACCTGTCGGAATACCACACGGGGCTGCGGGCCTACAGCCGGCGCCTCCTGGAGCGGATCCCGTACCGCCTGAACTCCGACGACTTCGTGTTCGACCAGGACCTCATCGCGCAGGTCGTGGCGGCGCGGGGCCTGAAGATCGCCGAGATCGCCGTCCCGACGCGCTACTTCGAGGAGGCAAGCTCGGTCGGCTTCAAGCGGAGCGTCGTGTACGGGCTCTCGACGCTGCGCGTCGTCCTCCGCTACCTGCTCCATCGGACGGGCGTCCGCCGCTCGGAGCAGCTCCGGCCGCGCGTCCCGACGAGCGAGCCCCGAGCCGCCTGACGATGCGGTTCCGCCGCGGGCTCGGCCGGGCGGCGATCGGGGTCGCCATCTCGATCGTCGCGCTGTTCATCGTCGGCAGGTCGGTCGACGTCGCCGCGGCGTGGGAGACGCTCAAGACGGCCGATCCGCGCTGGATCGTCGCGCTGCTGGCGTTCGTGGTGCTCGACGTGCTGCTGCGGGCCCTGCGCTGGCGGGTCCTGCTGTCGCCGCTCGCGGCGGTGCCGTACGGGACGGCCCTCGCGTCGCTGCTCGTCGGGTATCTCGCCAACAACGTGCTGCCGGCGCGGCTCGGGGAGGTGGTCCGCAGCCACGACCTCGGGACGAGGACCGGCCTCTCCCGGTCGATGATCCTCGGCACGATCGTCATCGAGCGGATCGTCGACACGATGGTCGTCGTGTCGATCGCGGCCGTCGCGATCCTCGTCCTGTCGGTGCGGGGGATCGTGGCCTCGGCGGTCCTCGTCGGGTTCGCGTTGACCTCGCTGCTCGTCGTCGGCGTCGCGGTCGGGATCTACGCGCACCGGCTGCCGGGCGCCGAACGGGTCCGCGAGTTCCTCGGCCGGTGGCCGAGGGTCCGGCACGTCCTCGTCCGGCTGCGCGACGGGCTCGCGGTGGCGAGCAACGTCCGGCCGATGCTCATCGCGGTCGCGCTGTCGGTGGCCTCCTGGTCGTGCACGGTCCTCGCGTTCGCGGCGGCCGCGCAGGCCGTCGGCGTCGAGCCGACGCTGGGACAGGCCGCGCTCCTCGCCGCCGGGACGAACCTCGCGACGGCGGTGCCGGCCGGTCCGGGCTACGTCGGGACGTTCGAGCTCGCCGCGGTCACGATCGCGCACTCCGTGGGCATCGACCGCGAGCCCGCGCTCGCGTTCGCGATCCTGGTCCACCTCGCGACCCTGGCGGTGACGTCGATCGGCGGGGCCGTCGCGTTCGTCGCGGGTCCGCGCCGACAACGGGCGGCTGTCCTCGAGCCAGATGCGGCCCCGATACCGGCGGAGGCGCGGGCGTCCGATCGGTGAGCCCGGTGGCCCCCGGACGCCGCCGAATCTCGCGGTTCTCGCAGGTCGTCGGCAACCACCTCGTCGACGTGATGACACTCGCGTCATCGGTCGCAGGGCGGGGTCGCGCGCCGCGGGTCGGGAGTCGCCGGTCGCGCGTCGCGGGTCGCCGGTCCCGGGTCGCGCACTGCGGGTCGCCGGTCGCGCGTCGCGGCCGAGCGCCAACCACCAGTTCCGAAGCTGCCGACCGGTATCCACGTCGCACGATCGTTGGCAACGTGTCGGGCACCCGCCCCGAAGCTTCCGGAGCGTGTCCCACGCTCGACGTCCGTCGCTCGGGCGGTTCGGGACCTCGGCGTCGTCACGGTTCGTGGACAACGGTCACCAGCCTCCGAAATGACGAGGAGCAACCCCCGGATCGCGCGGACGGCTTTGGCAGCGATGCCGCGAGTGTCATCGTGTGAGGGAGTGATGTCCCGGCGGGCGTGCGGAACCTCGGCGGATCGCGAGGAACGCTCCGAGCGGCGGGGGGACACGCCGGCGACGCCCGCGCCGGCGCCGGCGACGCCAAGGCGAGCGCCGGACGCGACGAGACCCCGGCCGATCGACCGGGGTCTCGGAGGTCGCGGAGCGGGTCGGGACCCTACTTCACGAGGCCCTGAGCCTTCAGGAACGTCGAGACGACGTCCTTGATGTCCTTCTTGTCGACGCTGACCTGCTTGTACAGGTCGGCGAGCGTCGGCGTGTCGATCTTGGCCGACAGGTCGTTGAGCAGCTTGCTGAACGCGGCCTTGTCGGTCTTGGCCAGGAAGTCGTTGCGAACCAGCGGGCTGATGTTGTCGGCCGGCTGGGTCTGCTTGTCGTCCTGGAGCAGGACGAAGTTGTTGACGATGATGTCCGGCTGGGTCGAGCACAGCTCGCCGAGGTCGATGGTCTTGGCCTTGAGGGCGTCGGCCATCGGCGTCGAGCAGGCATCGAGCAGCGTCGCCGCGCTCGTGTCGATCCCGTAGGCGTCCTTGAGGGCCTTGCCGCAGACCGGGTTGGTCGGGCAGTCGGTCGCCAGGCCGAGCTTGAGCTGGCCCTGGACGGCGGCGACGTCGCTCATCTTCGTGAGCTTCAGCTGATCCGCCGTGTCCTTGCGGACGACGAACGCGTTCTGGTCCTGCGCCGGCGTGTAGTCGAGCACGGTGATCCCGCCGCCCTTGCCGGTGAGGATCGTCTGCAGCTGCTGCTGGTTGTTCTTGGGGTCACCGGTGGCCTTCGTCGGGTCGTAGTAGGACAGGCCGGACCCGATGTACTCGGGCTTGAGGTCGATCTGGCCGCTCTCGAGCGCCGGCGCGGTCACCTTGCGGGCGCCGAGACCGATGCCGTCGCGATTGACGGTGTAGCCGTTCGCCTCGAGGACCTGGGCGTAGGCCTCGGCCATGATCTTGGCTTCGTCGAAGCCATCCGATCCAACCTTGACCGTGGGCTTGCTGGCGCTGCCCCCACCCGTCGAACACGCGGCAGCCACGATGACCAGCGCGAGCATCGACGCCCCGAGGGCGAGCCTGCGGGAAAACCGCATTGGGTCTCCTCTCCTGATACCAGCCGGATTCGCCGGCCACGCGGGGAACCTTAGCAAGGCACGTGCCGAAACCTGTCCGGAACCCCGGACCGGTGTCGCGCCTGCCTCGCAGCACTGGTACGCAGCGCGGTTCGCCGCGGTTCAACCCACAGCGGGCGTGCCCTCAGGCTGGCTGGGTTCGAGCAACGCCGGCGTCGCCGTGTCAACCTCGTGCGGCCTGAGGGCCCGGCCGAGGAACCCGAAGGCCGCCTCGGCGCCCACGGCGAGTGCCGCCACGAGGACGACGCCCGAGAACAGCATCGCGTCGTCGTTCTGCGCGATGCCCTGCACGAGATACGACCCGAGGCCGCCGAAGCCGAAGATCGCCCCCAGCGTCGCCGTTGCGATGATCTGGACGGCGGCGGATCCGATGCCGGCCATGATCACCGACGCGGCGAGCGGCAGCTCCACGCCTGTGAGGACCTGGCGCGACGTGAGTCCCATCCCGTTCGCGGCCTCGGTGAGGTCGCGATCGACCTCCGTGATCCCGGTGTACGTGTTGATGAGGATCGGGGGGATGCCGAGGACGATCATCGCGATCAGCGTCGGCAGGACCTTGAACCCGACCTGCGGGTCGACCAGCACGGTGATCGGAACCGCGATGCCGATGAGCGCCAGGGACGGGATGGCCCGCGCGAGATTGGCGACGTTGACGGCGCTCTGCCCGCCGCGCCGCGTGTGGCCCACGTACAGCCCGATGGGCAGCGCGATGAGCGACGCGATCACCAGCGCTGCGAGGCTGATCGCCAGATGCTCCGCGACGCGCGTCGGGATTCCGGACGGCCCGGTCCAGTGCGCCGGATCGGTCAGCCAGGCGATGACGTCGCCGATGATGCCCATCAGGCGGCCTTCGGGGCGACGTCGTCGGCGGTCACCGGGTCGAGCGAGCTCATCCCGGGCTGAACCTCGGCGCGCGTCCAGGGGGTCAAGCGCCCCTGGACGGCGACGAGCGCCAGGTCCACCGCAACGGCCAGCACCATGGCCGGGATGGCGCCGAACAGGATCTCCGTCGGGAAGCTGCGGCGATACCCCTCGAAGATGAAGAAGCCGAGGCCGCCGAACCGGTCGCCCAGCGCCCCGGTGATCGTCACCAGCCCGATCGTCGAGACGCTCGCGACGCGCACGCCCGCGACGATCAGTGGCAGGGCGAGCGGCAGCTCCACGGCCCGCAGCCGGGCACGGCGCGTGTACCCCATCCCGTTCGCCGCCTCCTCGACGTCGGCCGGCACGGCATCGAAGCCCGCGACGATGTTGCGCACGAGGATCAGGAGCGTGTACAGGACGAGCGGGATGATCGCCGTGAGGACGGACAGCCCCGTGATCGGAACCATCGCCGCGAACAGCGCGAGGCTGGGAATCGTGTACAGGATCCCGGTGAAGCCGATGATCGGCGCGTAGACACGCCGCTGCCGCAGCGACCACAGCGACAGCGCGAACGCGATGGCGAACCCGATGGCGAGCGCCGCGACGGCGAAGCCGAGGTGCTGGATCGTGCGGCCGGCGAGGTCGTCGAGGTGGTCGACGACCCAGCCCCAGTCGATCATCCTGTCGCCGCGTCGGCGCGGACCTGCGCCTCGCGCGCCGTCTCGCGCGTGAACCCGGCGATCTGCTCGACGGTGATGATCCCGCGGTACGCGCCCCGGCGATCGACGACGACGCCGATCTGGACGTCGGCGTCGAGCAGCATCGAGAGCGCGTCCTTCAGCGTCGTGCGACGGTCGAGGAGCGGCGACGTCGCGCTCACGAGCCGGTCGCCGAGCTGCCCCTCGGCCGGGAGCCGCGCCTCGTCGACCCAGCCGATCGGCCGGTCCTCCGCGTCGAGCAGCAGCAGGTACGGCAGCTCGTTCCGCCGCGTCCGCTCGCGGGCGTCGGCGGCGCCGTCGCCCGCACGTGCCGTCGGCGCGTGACCCAGCTCCACGTCGTTGACCCTCGTCAGCGACAGCCGCTTGAGGCCGCGGTCCGCCCCGACGAACCGGGCGACGAACTCCGACGCCGGCGCGGCGAGGATCTCCGCCGGCGGCGCGAACTGCTCGACGATGCCCCCGTCGCGGAACACCGCGACCACGTCGCCGAGCTTGATCGCCTCGTCGATGTCGTGGGTGACGAACAGGATCGTCTTGGCGAGCTGCTCCTGGAGCCGCAGGAACTCGTTCTGGAGGCGCTCGCGGACGATCGGGTCCACGGCGCCGAACGGCTCGTCCATGAGCATGACCGGCGGGTCCGCGGCGAGGGCCCGCGCGACGCCGACGCGCTGCCGCTCGCCGCCCGAGAGCTGGGCCGGGTAGCGGCGCGCGTAGCGCGACGGATCCAGCCCGACGACGCCGAGCAGCTCCTGGGCGCGTTCCTTCTGGCGCGCCTTCGGCCAGCCCAGGAGACGCGGCACGGTGGCGACGTTGTCCTCGATCGTCTGGTGGGGGAACAGCCCCGTCTGCTGGATGACGTACCCGATGCCCCGGCGGAGCTCGGTGACGTCGCGCGTCGCGACGTCGACCCCATCGAGGAGGATCCGGCCCTTCGTCGGCTCGATGAGCCGGTTGACCATCTTCAGCGAGGTCGTCTTGCCGCAGCCCGACGGGCCGACGAGGACGCAGATCCTGCCGGCCGGGATCGACAGCGACAGATCGTTGACCGCGCCCGGCGCGCCCGCCTTCGCGGCTCGCGGGTCGTACGTCTTCGTGACGTGGTCGAACTCGACCGTCGCCGCGTGCGGGGTGGACGACGAGGCGTTCGCGGCGGGGGTTGGTGTCGGGTCGGGCATCGGGGCTCCTGCGATGGCAAGAGGCTACGCGATGCCCGCCGCGGCGCCCAATCCGGGTCACACGGGGATCGTCGCGATGTCGTTCTCGATGACGGCGCGGTCCTCCGCCGCCGGGATGGCCGTCACGAGCCGGGACGCCCTGGCCTTCCATTCGGCGGCCCCGGCTTTGTCGCCGGCGAGCGCCAGGGCGCGCGCCATGGCCTCGGCGCCCGACGGGGCGTCCCACGGCTCGAAGCCCTCGCCGCCGAGCTCGATGATCTCGTTCTGGCGGCGGGCGTGGTACAGCGCCTCCTGGCCGCGGCCGAGCACGGCGTACACCCGGGACAGGATCCAGTGGGCGCGCGAGGCGTTCGCCTCGGTGCCCACCTGTCGCCAGTGCCAGGCCGAGGCGTGGGCGGTGTCGACCATCTCGTCGTCCTGGTCGGCCGTCCGGTCCTCGAGCTCCATGAGGTCCCAGGTGCGGTTGTAGAGGCCGGCGCCGAGCTGGCGATGGATCGCCGGATCGAGCGTGGGCGGCGTGGGCGGCGTGGGCACGGTGAGCACCTCGTGATCGTGGGTCGGGGAGGGCGACGAGGCCGATGTCGTGTCGTTCGCGAGCATCGAGAGCCGATGCAGGGCCCGCTGCAGCCGGGCGGTCCTCGCCTCGAGGCGTCGCTTCTCGTCGCCGAGGATGGCCTGCCGACCGGCCGGATCGTCCGACTCGAGCAGCGACCGGATCGCCGGCAGCGACAGCTCGAGGTCCCGGAGCGCGGCGATCGCGCGGGCCGTCGCCAGCTGGTCCCGGCGGTACCGCCGGTAGCCGGTCGCCGCGTCGACGTCGGCCGGGGCGAGGACGCCCTCGTCGTCGTAGTGGCGCAGGGCCCCGACGGTCAGCCCGGTCAGCCGCGCGAACCGCCCGATGGGCAGCAGGTCGTCATCCACGCCGCGATCCTGAACCCTCGACCTACCCGAGAGTCAAGCCCCGGCCGCGAACCGGTCAGGCGTTGTCCAGCTCGCGGCTGATCGCCCGGAGGATGAACCGCGCCGCCTCGGCGCTCTTGCCGCCCAGCCGCTGGCCCTCGTCCTGCTCCAGGGCGACCATGAGGTCGCCGAGCTGCTGGTCCAGCAACGGCGTCCGGCGCAGGGCTCCGGAGGCAAGTGCCGCCTCGAGCCCCGAAACCGCCAGTCGCGCATTCTCGACCGCGTGGCCCTTGGCCTCCATCTGCTCACGGAACGCGGCGCGCGCCGCATCCGCGGCAGGACCGGACGACGGCATCGTCACTCCCGTGAGGCGGGCGCGGGTTGTGGCTTCGCGGGCGACTGCCCCGCGCGTCCGTCGGCGATCGCGCGCGCGTGCCAGCGCGCGGACCGCCACTCGGGCTCCAGCACGCTCATGTGCAGCTCGTCCCACCACCGACCGTCGCGCCAGATCGCCTCCCGCGCGCGGCCCTCGACCGTGAAGCCGACGCGCTCGTACGCGTGGATGGCGCGCTCGTTGAACGCGAACACCGAGAGCGCGACGCGGTGCAGCCCGAGCGACGTGAACGCATGGTCGACCATCAGCGCCGTGGCCTCCGAGCCGTAGCCGCGGCCCCACGCGTCGTGCTCGCCGATCGTGATGTGGAACAGCACCGATCCGTTGTCCGCGTCCAGCTGCGAGAACGCGCACGAGCCGATGATCTGGCCCGACGGCCGGATGTGGATGCCCATCGCGAGGGAGTCCTGGCCCATTGCCCGCATCGTGAAGAACCGCTCGATCTCGTCCGGCCGCATCGGACCGTCCTGATAGCGGGTGAGCCGCGCGACGTCGGGATCCTGGTACCAGCGCATGAAGTCCGACAGGTTGTCGCGCGTGTGGCGCCGCAGGACGACCTTGGTACCGTCGATGTGGTCCGGAAACCAGCGCCGGTGGAGCATCGCGGCCACCCTATACCATCGCGACCATGCGCCGCTGGAGCGAGGTCGCCGAGCGGGTCGGCGCGACCACGAAGACGTCGGAGAAGACGTCGATCCTCGCCGAATACCTCGCCTCCCTCGACCCCGCTGACCTCCCGGTCGCCGCGGTGTTCCTCACGGGGCGCCCGTTTCCCGAGGCCGATCAGCGCACCGTCGGGATCGGCTGGGCGGGGCTCACCGGCGTGGTCCTGCGCGTCGCGGGCGCCGCCCCGGACGCGCTCGGTCGCGCCTACGATCGGTCATCGGACGTCGCCACGGCCGTCACCGACGTCCTGCGCGAGGCCGGCCATGCGCCCGACCCCGCCGGCGAGCCGACGGTCGCCGAGGTCCGCGACGCGTTCGAGCGCGTGCACGCGGCGCAGGGCGCCGCCGCCAAGGCGGCGATTCTCGAGGACCTCTTCGCACGCGCCTCGCCTGAGACGGCGGGCGGCATCGTCAAGGTGCTGAGCGGCGAGCTGCGCATCGGCCTGCGCGGCGGCCTGCTCGAGGCGGCGATCGCGAAGGCCTTCGACCGTCCGCTCGAGGACGTCAAGCGCGCGGGCATGCTCACGGGGGACATCGGGCGGACCGCCACGCTCGCCCGCGAGGACCGGCTCGCGACCGCCGAGATGACGCTGTTCAACCCGCTCAAGTTCATGCTCGCGTCGCCCGCCGAGGACGCCGCCGAGATCATGGCCCGCCTGGGCCCGACCGTCTGGGTCGAGGACAAGTACGACGGGATCCGCGCGCAGCTCCACCGCACCGGCTCCGAGGTCCGCCTCTACTCGCGCGACCTGCACGACATCAGCGGCCAGTTCCCGGAGGTCGTCGACGGCGCGCGCGACCTGCCGTGGGCCGGGATCCTCGACGGCGAGCTCCTGGCCTGGAAGGACGGCGTCGTGCTCCCGTTCCTGCAGCTCCAGGCGCGGCTGGGCCGGAAGAACCCGTCGCCGGAGATCCGCGCCCGGATCCCCGTCGTCTACGTCGCGTGGGACGTGCTGGGCATGGACCGCGACGCCGACGCGGTCGTCGCGCCGTTGCTCGAGCACCCGCTGACCGAGCGCCGCCGGGCCCTCGAGGCGCTGCAGCTGCCGCTCGCGGAGGAGGGCGGCCGGTTTGCCCTCAGCCACCTCGTGTCGGTCGACAGCGTCGAGGGCCTCGAGGCGGCCTTCGCGGACGCCCGAGCGCGGCGGAACGAGGGGCTGATGGTCAAGGACCCGCAGAGCGGGTACTCGCCGGGCCGCCGGGGGCTCGGCTGGCTGAAGATGAAGAAGGCGCTCGCGACGCTCGACTGCGTGGTCGTCGGCGTGGAGGTCGGCCACGGGAAGCGGCACGGGGTCCTGAGCGACTACACGTTCGCGGTGCGCGACGAGGCGAGCGGGGACCTCGTCACGATCGGCAAGGCGTACAGCGGTCTCACGGACGCCGAGATCGCCGACATGACGAAGTGGTTCGAGGCGCACACGATCCGCGTCCACGGCCGGTACCGCGTCGTCGAGCCCGCCATCGTGGTGGAGGTCGCGTTCGACGTGATCATGCGATCCGCGCGCCACAAGTCGGGGTTCGCGCTGCGCTTCCCCCGGATCGCGAACCTGCGCCCGGACAAGCCCGTCGCGGAGATCGACACGCTGGCGACCGTGGAACGCCTGTACGAGGGACTGCAGCACGGCGCCGAGCACCTCGTCACCGCCGGCGCGCGCTCGCGGCGATGAGCGACCCCGGACCATCGTCCGGCGTGCCAGCCGCCGGCCGGCCTCGTATCCTGCGCTGAGTCGCCGGCGCGCTCGCGTGTGCGCCATCGGGAGGGCAGCGCATGTACCCCGCGTTCACGGAGCTGGGCCGCGTGGAGCTGACGCTCTACACCGATGCCCTCATCACCCACGGGAAGGTCCGCACCCGGCAGCACCGCGTGACCGACATCCTCAACCTCGCCGAGCAGCCGTTCCTGATCCTCGAGGACGTCATGGTCGAGGAGTACGGGGATCGCGGCGCTCCCATCCGTGCCGACATCGCGCAGATCAACCTGGACTCCGTCCTGTTCGCGGTCGCCGACACGCCCGTCGAGCCGTCGCCCGAGCTCCGCACGCCGAAGACGGCCGCCGACGCGATCGTGTCGGTCCCGCCGTTCCGGATCATCGGCAAGATCCACCTGCTGGCGGGGGAGTCGACGCTGCGCGAGGCGCTGTCCGAGCTGGAGGGCCGCTTCATCCCGGTGACCGAGGCGACGTTCTGGTCCGACCACCTCGGCGAGGGCCGCCGGTCCGCGATCATGGTCGCCGTCAACCACCGCCGGACGCAGATCCTGGCCCAGCACCAGGAGGTCGACCCGTGGGCGGGGCTCGGCGGGTCCGCGCCCGGCGCGGGCGCGGGCGGTGCGACGGCGGGCGACGACTGGGACCCGGTCCCGCCGAGCGGCTGAGCGGCACACGCCGGAACGCCGGGAGGGCGTCGCCTACTGGTTGACCGGCAGGTCCATCCGGGCGCCCCACTCGGCCCAGCCGCCCTCGTACACCGCGACGTCCTCGTGGCCGAGGAGCGTGAGCACCCACGCGAGCTTCGACGCCGCGAGACCCGACTGGTCGTAGCAGACGTACCGCCGGGCGCGCGTGATGTTGGCCTTCAGCAGCAGGGCGCGAAGCTCCGCCGGATCCCGCAGGCGCTGCGTGCCCGGCACGTGCATCGCGGCGACCGGCACGTTCACGGCACCCGGGATGTGGCCCAGCCGCCGCGCGTTGCCCTCCCAGCCGTGGAACTCGGCGGGTCCCCGCGCATCGATCAGCACGACGTCCGGGGCGCCCATCAGCGCCCGCACGTCGCCCGTCGTGACCCGCCGCCGGTTCTCGAGCCGCGGCGTGAACCGATCGAGGCGCCGACGCTCCTCGCCGACGCCGATCGGGTGGCCGCTCGCGAGCCACGCCGCGTAGCCACCGTCGAGGATCCGCGCCGACGGGTGGCCGTACGCATGGAGGCTCCACCAGGCACGCGACGCGTGGTACGAGAGCGTGTCGTCGTACAGCACCACGGACGTCCCGTCGCCGATCCCCGCCGCGTCCATTGCCTCGGACATCCGGCGCGGCGACGCGAGGACGAGCACGTCGTTGCCTTCCGCGGGCTCCACGACCGACGCCTGCCAGTCGAGGCGCACCGCGCCCGGGACGTGGCCGGACGCGTACAGCGTCGGGGCGGTGCCGTCGGGCCGCCAGCGCACGTCGACCACCCGCAGGTCGGGGCGATCGAGGTGGTCTGCGAGCCACTCCGGCGTGGCGATCAGCTCGGGTCGGGCGAACTCCGCCACGCGGGCCTCCGGAACCCGGGGGCGACGGTCCGGGTTGGGCTACCCCCGCCGATATCATACGGGCGTGGTGAGCCCGTTCATGCCGGATCCCGAGAAGGTCGAGGCGATCCGGCGCCTCCTGCCGGCCACCGCCGCCGGCATCTACCTCAATGCGGGCTCGGTGGGGCCCATGCCGGCCGAGACGCAGAAGGCGATGGACGACCAGGCGGCCAACGAGCTGGCGGTCGGGCGGGCGAAGGTCGAGCAGTTCCTCGCGTTCATGGACCGGATGGCGGAGGCCCGCGCCGCGGTCGCGGCGGTGATGGTCGCGGACCCCGACGACATCGCCCTGACCCACTCCGCGACCGACGGGCTCAACCTCGTGACCTCGTCGCTCGCGTGGGCGCCCGGCGATCGCGTGCTGACGACGAACCACGAGCATCCCGGCGTCCTCGGCCCGCTGCAGGCGCTGCGCGACCGGCTCGGCGTCATCGTCGAGCAGGTCGACGTGGGGAACGGCGGCGACGACGAGCGGACGATCGCCGCATTCCGGTCGGCGCTCGAGCGGCCCGCGCGCGCCGTCGTCGTAAGCCACGTGCTGTGGACGACCGGCGCCGTCCTGCCGGTCGGCCGCATCGGGCGCCTCGCCCGTGACGCCGGGGCGAAGGCGATCGTCGACGGGGCCCAGGCGGCCGGCGCGATCCCCGTCATGCTCGAGGACCTCGACGTCGACGCGTACGCCATGCCCGGCCAGAAGTGGCTCCTGGGCCCCGAGGGCATGGGCGCGCTGTGGGTCCGCCGCTCGTTCGCCGACGCGACCGTGCCCTCGACCGCCGGGTACCTCGTCTACTCGTCGTTCACCTCGGAGGGCGGGACGCTCCACGCGGGCGCCCGGCGCTTCGAGGCCACGGGATACCACCGGCCGTCGGTGATCGGGCTCGCCCGGAGCTGCGGCTGGCTGTCGATGTTCGTCGGGCTGCCATGGGCGACCGAGCGGGCCGGCCGGCTCGCGGCCCTGGCATACGACCGCCTGGCCGCGATCCCCGGCGTGTCGATGCTCACCCCAGCCGGCCACGCCGGGACGCTCGTCACGTTCCGGATCGGCGGCTGGGGCTCGGGACGGGCCGCCGGCGAGCTGTCGTCGCGGGCGTTTGCGATCCTGCGCAACATCCCGCCCGTCGACGCGGTCCGGATCTCGGTCGGCTTCTGGAACACGGAATCCGAGCTCGAGACGCTCGCGCGCACCGTGGAGCTGCTCGCGGCGCACACGCCCGACACGATCCCGCCGCGACGGACGCTCGCGATCCTGGGGAGCGATGGCCAGCCGATCTCCTGACGGCGCCGGTGCGCCGGTGGCCCGGCCTGAGGTCCGGCGGCGCGGCTTCGTCGAGGTCCGCTGGCGCCAGTTCCGCCGCGCGCCGCGACCCGTCGTCCGTGCCGTCGCGAGCAGCCTCTCGGTCGCCCTCGTCCTCGGCGTCCTGTACCTCGCGTACGACGTCGCGCTCGAGCGAGGCGCCGACCTCCCGGGCGGCGACCTGCGGCTGGCGTTCCTCGCCGGCTACGTCGCGATCGTGCTGGTCGCCGGCGCGCTGATCACGTGGCTGGTGGTCCCATTGCCCAGTGGGACGTCCGGTGCGCCGCGGCACCGCAATCCGTGGAGCCTGGCGCTGGGCCTGTTCGCCGCGGTCCCGATCGCGTACCTCGTGCTCGTCGTGCTGCACGAGCTCGTCCGTCCATGGCTCGTTTGACATAGCGACGTCCCGGCGCGCCGCCGTTATCATGCGCGTCGTCGGCCGAGGCGGGCCGCATCGAGGGAGCCGAGTGAACGACGAACGCGCGCACGTCGCCATGCCCAAGCTCTACGGTGCTCCGGCGTACGCGCGCCCGCCCGTCGTGCCGGTGGCGCCGGTCGAGCGCCCCTTCGATCCCGACGACCTTCCGCTCGAGGCCGACCGCACGCGCGAGGAGGACGACCTTGCCACGCACCTGCAGGCGCACCCGTATGCGTCGGTCGCGTCCGGCGAGGCCGTGCACGGGAAGAGCGGCATGCTCCGCGGTCGCAGGCTCCGGCTCCGGCTGCCGGGCTCCTCGCACCACGCGCGGTAGGCTGGCGACCGGCACCACCCCCGTGGGGGAGTAGCTCAATCGGTCAGAGCTGCGGGCTTATATCCCGCCGGTTCCAGGTTCGAGTCCTGGCTCCCCTACCACCCCTCCGCCATCCGCGTACCGCGGCGCGCCCTGCAACGAGGCTCTCACACCGTCGCGCGGCGGCATGACGTCCGCGCGCCTCGAGCCCGTCGATGCTGGCCTGGATCTCGGCGCAGCCGGGCCGGTACGGAGGAGCGCCACCATGACGAGCCACGACGACGAGCGCATCAGCGGGAGCCCGGGCCTCGGCGACCCCACACGCAGCGACGACACCGACATCCCCAGCCTCCGCCAGGGCGTGGCGGGCCGCGGGGCCGAGGACCAGGCGAGCGGCCCATCGCCGGCCGGCGACTCGGACCCGGCCAACGTCGTGGCGCTCGATCCGGGCCAGTCGGGCCCGCAGGGCGGTCAGCTCGGCAGCGCGGGTGGCGGCTACGGCAGCGGCAGCGCGACCGGGTCGTCGGGCGGGACCCCCGACGGGGAGGACGTCCAGCAGCAGGCAGGGCCCGGGCCCCAGACCGACTGGCTGCGCAGCGCGCAGGATCTGCCCGACGACGAGACCGACGAGCTGGCGAGATGACGGATCGTGGCGCCGACCGGCCGGACGCCGGCGGTCGTGATCCCGAGGGCCACGGCGACGTGACGCGCCAGCGGCTCGTGCGCGACGGCGGGACGGTGGGCTTCGAGCCCCACGGCGAGCACCCGCCGATCGACGACCCCGACCCACGACCCGTGCGGCGGCAGACGATCGACGCGCTGGACTCGCAGGTCGCGGACCCCGCGAGCCGCGATCCGTCGCCGTCCGACGGCATGGCCGCCGACGACGCGCGCCGCGACCGGCCGGACGCCGAGCCGGGCTAGGCGCTCCGGCCGGCGTGCGGGCGGAACCCGGCTCGTCAGCGCGTCGCGATCGAGCGGATGAGCTCGACGAGCCGCTCGCGGCGGGCCGGCGTGAGACCGCGCTGCGGCGGCAGCGCCGCGAGCCACGCCGACAGCTCGTCCGGGGCGACGACGGCGCATGACGGCGACCGCTCCACGCGCTCGTCCTCGGTGACGATCAAGGCGTAGACGCGGACCAGGAAGTCTCGGTCGTCGGTCGCGAGCCAGCCGCGCACCCGCTCGGCGTCCCGGCTCGCCCGCTGGATCGGGTCCTCGATCGGCAGCCACTGGCCGCGCTCGTCGCGGATCTCCCAGCGCGACCCGACGTGGCGGCTGAACGATGGCGGCGGGACCGCGCCCAGGACGACGATGCCGAACGGCCCGAGCACGAGCTCGTGGATCCGGCGGCCGCCCGGCAGGAGCAGGTCCGTGGCGGCGATGTGGTCCGGGCCGAGGGCCGACGCGAGCTGCGGCGTGACCTTCCGCGGCCGCTGGCCGGCGAGCGCCTCGATCACCGAGGCGAGCCTCGCCACGCCCATGATCAGGAACGCCGCGGGTACGACGATCGCGAAGCCCCACACGACGATGCCGCTCGCGACCTGGAGCGGCGTGGGCCGGCCGTACGGCATGAACCCGCTGACGAGCGGCGTGCCGAGGCTCAGCCACGCGAGCGCGACGCCGGCGAGGAGCAGCAGGATCGCGACGGAGAGGCTGCGGGCAACCGCGACGCGGTGCCCGACGCTCGACGGGTTCCTGACGGCGATGACCTGCATGCCGGGATCCTCGCGATTCGCGGGCGCGACGCGCATGGGCCGATCCGGCTACGTAGGGACAGGCGACGGTCCGACCGTCCGCACCCGACCGCACCGGACCTCACCCTCCGCGGTGCATGGGGTCACCGCAGGCGGCGATCGCGCACGGCCGGCGACCGCGCGGTCCTTGCCGCGCGAGGACCCCAGTACCATAGCCGCCCCCACGCGCGATCCCGATGCTCCGGGCATGTCCCTCGCTCGCCCAGCGAACGGGTCCTCGCGCAGCGCGACGCGGCCGTTGATCGGCGCGGCGCTCGTCGCGCTGCTCGTCGTCCTCCTTGCCGCGATGCCGGCGGCCGCGGCACCGACGCCGATCCTCGCGCTCCTGAACCCCACCGCCACGCCGGCGGCCGGAACGAGCGCGACCTTGATCACGTTCACCGTCACGTACAAGGACGCCGCGGCGCTGGCCCCGGAGTCGGTCCGGCTGGCCGTGGGCGGCGGCAACTTCGCCATGCAGCGCGCCGGCGACAGCGAGAGCTGGAAGAAGGGCGTCGCGTTCAGGGTCACGACCAAGGTCCCGGCCGGGACATGGACCCCGGTGTTCACCGCACGCGACACGCAGTTCCACTACGCCACGGTCTCCGGTGCGCCGATCACGATCACACCGGCCGCGACGCCGACGCCCAAGCCGACCCCGAAGCCCACGCCGAAGCCGACACCCAAGCCAACCCCCCAGCCGACCCCGCGGCCGACGCCTCGGCCGACGCCGAGGCCGACGCCGAGGCCGACGCCGAAGCCTGCGCCGCGTTCGACGCCCAAGCCGGCGCCCAAGCCGACAGCAACGCCCACGAAGTCGAGCTCGAAGCCGAAGCCGAAGCCGAGCCCCACGCCGGACGGCTCGCCCAGCCCTTCGCCGAGCCCCTCGCCGGACCCGGGCGTCGCGGTCCTGATCCCGGGCCTCGGCGGTGGCGACGGCGGGACCGGCGGCGGCCGGGGGCCGATCGACGACGGCGGAGCGTCCTCGACGCTCGGCGCCGAGTCGCCGTTCGGCGCCCTCCTCAAGGCCCTCCCGATCGCGGTCGTGACGGCGGGCGGGCTGACGATGGCGATGGCGTTCGCGCTGTTCGGCAAGCGCCGCCGCAACGACGAGCCGGAGGACGACGAGCAGCTTGCCGCCGCGGCCGCCGCCGGTCTCGGCTACGTCCCGCCGGGCGCGGCACCCCAGGCGAACGGGCCGGTCTCGCCCGAGGCGAGCGCCGCCGTCTCCGCGGTCCAGGCGGCCAACGCCGCCGCACCGGTCGCGGCGGACGCGCATCTGCCCCGCTGGCGGCGGCCGTCCCTGATGGAGGCACGCAAGGCCGACCCGACACGGGGCGTCGTGGCGGCGGGCGTCCGGCTGACGTTCGAGGGCGCGGCCGGAATCGCGGTCGACGGCATGGAGCGGCGCCGGATCCGGTACCGCCTCGTGAGCCTCCTCGATTCGCCCGACGAGGTCCGCGGCTCCGAGATCGGCACGCTCGACGAGGGCGACGAGGTCGTGCTTCTCGAGAAGCACGGCACCTACTGGCGCGTCCTGTGCCCGGACGGCCGGCAGGGCTGGCTGCACAAGATGACGCTCGGTGACGTCGTGATCGCGTCCGGCGAGGCGGACACGTGGACCGCCGCCGACAACGGCCCGGCGGTCGGGAGCTTCGAGGACATCCTGCGCGCGTACACCGAGCAACGGCGGCAGCTCGGCGAGGCGTCCTAGTCGGGTCCGGTTCCCGCCATCAGGCTTTGCCGCGCGCCGGGGGACGGCGCAGCACGAGGATGTGCTGGTGCGCGATGTTGGGCACGTAGGCGCGCGGGTAGCCGTACGGCCGCAGGCGCGTGCCGGCCTGGTACCACGCGATGTCGCCCTTGGGGACGAGGCCGGCGGCGTCCGCGCGGGCGGCGAGGTCGGCGGCGGTGAACACGTAGCGTCCGTCCTGGTACGCGTCGCGCACGATCAGCGTCGCGTAGCGACCGGGCCGCAGGACCCGTGCGATCTCGCCCAGGATCGCGCCCATCGCGTCGAGGAACGCCGGGTAGTCGGCCAGGTTGGCGAGATCGCCGGCGAGGTCGGAGACCATCGCGTAGTCGGTGCGCCGGTTGGCGTGCGCCTCGGCGAGCCGGCCGCCCGCCATCGTCATCGCCAGCTGCACGTTGTACGGGGGGTCCGTCGCGACGAAGTCGATGGATTCGGCGGCGACGGCCGGCAGCAGCTCGCGGGCGTCGCCCTCGCGCAGCTCGATCCCGGCCGGATCGAACGTCCGCTCGCCGCCCGGGTCGTTCGTGCCGAGGTCGACCAGCCGCGGCCCGGCGCCGCCGCGCTCTGCGCACAGCGCCGCGACCGTGTCGCGGTACACGGCGGCCCAGCGCGGGTCGAGCTCGATGCCGATCGCCCGCCGCGGCCCGCGCGCGATGGCCGCCCCCAGGAGCGTGCCGCCGACGCCGGCGAACGGGTCGAGCACGACCTCCCCGGTCCGCGTGAAGAACTCGATCAGCCGCGCCATCAGCCGCGGCGGCTTGTTCGCCCCGTGCGCCCGGCGCCGGTCGTGGCCGAGCTCGGACGGGTAGGCCGTGGTCCACACCGACTTCGTGAAGTACAGCCATTCCTCCCCGGACAGCTCGTTGAGCTCGTTCGCGGGGTGCGGCTGTCGGCGTGGCTCCACGCAGGCAGGGTAGCGGCCCGGCTCGGCGGCGTGGCGCCTGTGGCCGTCCCTACAATGCGCTGATGCCGGGAAGGGTGGTCAGCCGCCGGTTCGTCGGGCGCGAGCCGGAGCTGGCGCGGCTGGAACAGACGATCGGGGCCGCCGCGGGTGGCCGGGCAACGACCGTGCTCGTCGCCGGCGGTGCCGGGATCGGCGTCACCCGTTTCCTCGACGAGGCGTTCGACCGGGCCGCTGCGGCGCCGGAGCCGCCGGTCATCCTGCGCGGCCGCGCGCACGGACCGGTGGACCCGCCGTGGTCGGCGCTGCTCGAGGCGATCGCCCCGGCGCTGGCCGACCGGCCCTCCGAGGAGCTCGTCGCGCTGCTGCACCGCGACGCCGGCCCGGTGCTGCGCCAGGTCCCGCAGCTCGCCGCGCTCGCGCGCGGGCTCGCCGTGCCGCGCACGAGCGCGCTGGCCGACCCCGAGCGCCGCCAGCCCCGTGCCCTCGAGTCGCTCATGCGCTGGCTCGGGCGGCGCTCGGTCGATCGCCCGATCGTGCTGTCCCTCGAGGATCTGCACGTCGCCGACGCCGCGACCCGGGCGTTCGCGACGTTCGTCGCGCGGATCGCCGCGGAGGAGCGGATCACGCTCGTGCTGTCGTACCAGCCCGACCAGCTCGTGCGCGACCACCCGCTGCGGGAGAACCTCGCGACGATCGAGGCCGGGTTGCGCCCGCCGGTCCGGATCGACCTCGCCCCGTTCACGCGCGGGGAGATCGCCTCGCTCATCGAGGGCATCGAGGGGGAGCGGCCTTCGGCGTCGATCGTGGTCCTCGTGTCCGAGCGCTCGGCGGGCTCCGCGGTCGTCGTCGAGGAGCTCGTGGCCGCACGGAGGGAGCTGCGGACGGCCTCCCTGACCGGAACGCTGTCGGACATCGTCGCGGCGCGGCTGTCGCGCCGCTCGCCGGAAGCGCGGCGGCTGCTGCGGCTCCTCGCGCCCGCGGAGCGCCCGGTCGGCACGGCGGAGCTCGCCGTCGCCGCCGCCGCGTTCGAGGCGGACGGCAACACGCGGCTGCCGCCGCGTTCCAGCTCGCTGCCCCGGCGCGGGACGGACGACCTGGACGCCGATCTCGCCGCGGGCCTCGAGGAGGCGCTGGAGCACGGCTTCGTCCGCCGCGAGTCGTCCGGGCGTCTCGCGATCCGCCACGAGCTCGTCGCCGCCGCCGTCGTCGCCGACCTGCTGCCGTCCCAGCGGCCGCGCTACCAGGCCGCCCTGGCGCAGGCGTTCGCCGGCACGCCGGCGGTCGCGGCCGCGTTCTGGCGCCGGGCCCATCGGCTGGACGAGGCGCGCGCCGCGGCGATCGAGGCGGGACGGCTCGCGATCGCGCTCGAGGCGCCGCAGGATGCGCTCGCGGTGCTCGAGCGCGGGCTGGACCTCCCGTCGCCCGTCGCCGGGGCCGCCGACGATGCGGGCCGCGAGCTGGACGGGCCCGCGGCGGTCGACCTCACCCAGCTCGCGGCCGAGGCCGCGTTCGCGGCCGCTCGCCCGACGCGCGCCGTGGCGTACGCCGAGAGCGCGCTGGCGGGGCTCGGACCCCGGACGGACCGGCTGCGGCACGCCGTCCTCGAGTCGCGGCTGGGCCAGTACCGGCTGGCGGCAGGTGACGCCGCGGGCGCCACCGCCGCGCTCCGCCGCGCCGCGGACGTCGCGCCGCAGGAGCCGTCGGTCGAGCGCGCCAGGATCCTCGCGCTGTTCGCGCAGGAGCGGATGATCGCGGGCGCGTTCCGCGATGCCGACCGGATCGCCGGGGAGGCGCTGGCCGTCGCCAGGGCCGTCGGCCACGATGCCGAGCCCGAGGCGATCCACGCCGTCACGACGCTCGCGGTGGTCGCGGGCTGGGGCGAGGACCCGGAGCCGGCGCTGCCGCTCCTCCACGAGGCGGTCGAGCGCGCCCGCGCCGCTGGGCTGATCGAGGAGTGGTGGCGCGCGATCGCGAACCAGGCGGTGATCCTCGAGCTGCTCGGCCGGCCGGCGGAGGCCGTCGAGGTCACGTTCGAGGGGATGCGCGAGGTACGGGCGCTCGACCTCGACGCCGTGTACGGCAACCTGCTCGCGGGCAACGTGGCGGGGATCCTCGTCGACGTCGGGCGCTGGAAGGAGGCGCGCGAGCTGAGCCTGCGGGCGCTCGACTGGAGCCCGGCCGGGGTGCCGTTCGTGAACGCGATCCTCAACCTCGTGATCGTCGAGATCGAGTCCGAGGCGGGCGAGGAGGCGGGGCGGCTGCTCGGGCGGATCCTCGTCGAGCTGGAGACGGGCGGCGACAACCAGTTCGCGATCCCGGCGTACCAGGCGACGGCGTCGTATGCCATGTGGTCCGGCGACCTCGCCGACGCGCGGCGGGCGGCGGAGCGCGGCTGGGCGCGCCTCAAGGGCACCGAGGACTGGGTCCTCGTCGCCCGGATGGCGGCCACGGCGCTCGAGGTGGAGTCCGCGATCGTCGGCGAGGCGCTGGAGAGGCGCCGGATCGGCGACGTGGCGGCGTCGCGCGAGCGGGCGGGCAGGATCCTCGCCGAGGCCGAGGCGGCGGTCGCGAAGGCGCGCTCGGAAGGCGCCGGTGGGACCGGCGAGCCGGAGGCGAGCCTCGCGACGGCGCGTGCGTTCCACGGCCGGCTGACGGGCCGCGACGATCCCGCGCGCTGGGCGGACCTCGCGGCGCGCTGGCACCGCATCGGCGACCCCTACCGCGAAGCGCGCGCCCGATGGCGGCAGGCCGAGGCGATCCTCGGTGGCGCGATCGCCGGGCCGGGAGGCCGGGACCGGACCGATGCGCGCCTGGTGCGCGCCGATGCCCGCGAGCCGCTGCTGTCCGCGGTGTCCCTCGCGCTCGGGTTGCGAGCGCGCCCGCTGCTGCGGCGGCTCCGGGAGCTCGGCGGACGCGCACTGATCGCGCTGCCCTCGGAGGTCGACGAGCTGCTCGACGCGCCGGCCCCGCCGCCGAGCGTGCCGCGCGCCCAGGTCGAGCCCGGGCCCGTCCAGGACGCGGCGCCGACGCCGGCTCCCGTTGCCGCCCGGCCCGCGGCGTCGTCGGACACGTTCGGCCTCTCCAAGCGGGAGCTGGAGGTGCTGCGCCTGATCGCGCAGGGACGGACGAACCGCGAGATCGGCGACCGCTTGTTCATCAGCCAGAAGACCGTGGGCGTCCACGTGGGCAACATCCTCGCCAAGCTCGGCGTGTCGGGCCGGGTCGAGGCCGCGGCGGTCGCGATCCGGCTCGGCCTCGAGTCGGGGGCCCCGGCGGCGACGCGACCGCCGGGCATTCGGTAGATTCGAAGCCTTCCTTCCGCGCCCAGCCGCGAACCGGACCACAGCCCGAGGTTCCCATGCGTCGCCTGCCGATCCCCCTCGCCCTCGCCCTCGCCCTCGTCGCGATCCTCGCCGCCGCGTGCTCGTCCTCCAGCGCCCCGAGCTGGACGTACGCGGCCCCGACGTCGCCGCCGCCGTCGCAGCCGGCCGCCTCAGGCTCGGGGGCCCCGTCCTCCGCGGCGCCGGCATCGCAGGTCCCGGGCTCGCAGCTCCCGGGCTCGCAGGCGCCCGGTTCCGCGGCACCGGCCAGCGGTGGCGCCGGCGGCTCGGCCGTCCAGATCTCGGCGATGAACGTCGCGTTCGAGCAGCAGTCCGTGACGGCGCCCGCCGGGGCCGCGTTCACGATCCACTTCGACAACAAGGACGCCGGCCAGCCGCACAACATCGACATCAAGGACGCGAGCGGCGCCTCGGTGTTCAAGGGCGACCTCGTGACCGGCCCGGCCGCCGCCGACTACCAGGTCCCGGCGCTCACCGCCGGCTCGTACACGTTCGTGTGCGACGTCCACCCCAACATGACGGGGACGCTGACCGCCGGCTGACCCGTCCGACGCGCCCCGTGCCGGCGGCGATCGCGTGACCCGCGTCGACGAGGTCGCATACCGCGACGCGTACGCGCGCGAAACGGACGCCCTCGTCCTCGACGTCTCCACGGCGGACGCGGCGCCGCTCGTCGTCCTCGACACGACGTTGTTCTACCCGGGCGGCGGCGGCCAGCCCGCGGACCGCGGCGCGATCCTGCGGACGTCGGACGGCCGGTCGTGGGTCGTGCGCGCCGCCCGTCGGATGGGCGGCGAGATCGTCCACGAGCTGGAGCCGCCGGAGGATGGCGAGCTGCCGGCCGCGGGCGACCGCGTGCGCATCGACCTCGACTGGGCGCGCCGCTACGCGCTGATGCGGACCCACACGGCGCTCCACGCGCTGTGCGGCGTCGTGTGGCGCGACTACGGCGCGCAGGTCACGGGCGGCAACATGGAGCCCGGGGCCGGCCGGATGGACTTCGAGTTCGAGACGATGTCCGGCGACCTCGTCGGCGAGATCGAGGCGAAGGTCAACGACGAGCTGCACGCCGCGCGCGACGTCCGGGTCAACGTCCTTCCGCGCGCCGAGGCGTTCGCGATCCCGGACCTGATCCGCACCAAGGTCAACCTGCTGCCGGAGGACATCGCGGAGATCCGGACGATCGAGATCGTCGGGCTCGACCTCCAGGCGGACGGCGGGACGCACGTCGCCAACACCCGCGAGGTCGGCGGGATCCACGTCACGGGCTACGAGTCGAAGGGCCGCATCAACAAGCGCATCCGCCTCGAGCTGGTGGACCCCGCCTAGCTCTGGAGCACGACCTTCCAGGCGGCTGCGCGTCCTGTGCTTGAACAGGACGTGGCGGACACCGGCGCGGCCGCGCGATGCGCGGGGGTGTCATCGGATACGGCATCATCCGGCGATGTCGTCCTTCGACGAGGTCGTCCGCTCGGTCGACGACCAGTTCCGCAAGCAACGCGACGAGGGGAGGATCCCGGGTGTCGCGTGGGGCGTCGTCCGCGACGGGAAGCTCGTCCACGCGGGCGGCGCGGGTACGCTGCGCGGCGGCGAGGATCGCGCGCCCGACGCGGACACGGTGTTCCGCATCGCGTCGATGACCAAGAGCTTCACGGCCGCGACGATCCTCGGGCTGCGCGACGACGGCCGGCTGCGGCTGGACGACGAGGTCGCGGCGTACGTCCCGGAGCTCGCCGGCTGGCGCCATCCCGCGGCCGACGCGCCGGCGATCACGATCCGGCACCTGCTCACGATGTCGGCCGGGCTGCCGACGGACGACCCATGGGGCGATCGGCAGCAGGGCCTGCCGCTCGACGCGTTCCGCGCGCTGCTCGCGGCCGGGCCGACGTTCGCGTGGCCCCCCGGCACGATGTTCGACTACTCCAACCTCGGCTACGGCGTGCTGGGCCGCGTCGTCACTGCCGCGTCCGGGCTCGAATACAAGGACGAGGTCCGGCGGCGGCTCCTGGACCCGCTGCGCATGACCGACTCCGCGTACGAGGAGGCCGAGGTCGATCCCGACCGGCTGGCCCACGGGTATGCCCGGCGCGACGACAGCCTCAATCGGGAGGGCACCGACCCGTACGGCGCGCTCGCGTCGATGGGCGGGCTGTACTCGACCGTGCGCGACCTCGCTCGCTGGGTCGCCTTCCACCTCGACGCGTTTCCCGCGCGCAGCGACCCCGACGACGGCCCGCTGCGCCGCGCGAGCCGGCGTGAGATGGCCCAGGTGCAGCGAGCGCTCGCGGCCGACCGTGAGGCGTCGCCGGCCCACCAGGTCCCGCCCGTGGAGGCCGGCGGCTACGGCTTCGGGCTGTTCCTGACCTCGCGGCCGGACATCGGCGTCACCGTCGGCCACGGCGGCGGGTACCCGGGCTACGGGACGATGATGGTCTGGCACCCGTCGAGCGGGGTCGGGGTCGTGGGCGCCGGCAACCTCCGCTACGCGCCGGTGCACGAGCTGACGCGGAACCTCCTCGTCGACCTCGTGCGCGCCGACGACGTGCCGCGTCGTCCGTTGCGGCTCCTGCCCGTCGTCGAGGCGCGTCGCGCGACGGTGACGGCGCTGCTCGACCGTTGGGACGACGCCGCAGCCGATGCCGCCTTCGCGATGAACATGGACCTCGACGAGCCGCGCGACGCGCGGCGTTCGGCGATCGAGAAGGCGGTCGGGCAGGTGGGCGCGCCGCTCCGAGCCGACCCGGACCGCGAGGAGGCGTCGAGCTCCCCGGCGCATCGCCGCTGGTGGCTGCGCGGGGAGCGCGGCTGGCTGCAGGTCGCGATGCTGCTGAATCCCGAGCCGGAGCCACGGATCCAGGGCCTCCGGGTGACGGCCGTGCTCGACCCGGCGCCCGCCCTGGTGGGCGTCGCGCAGCGGCTCCTGGCCGCGTCCGCTGGCGGCGGCTGGCCGGACGACCTCGACGCGAAGGCCGAGGTGGACCGGTCCGTGGTGCTCCGCGGCCTGCGGGTCCTCGCGGCGTGGCACGGCGATGGCGTCCCGCCGCTCGGACCGGTGATCGCCGGCGACGGCGAGACGTCCGCGACGTGGGAGGTGGGGTCGCCGGCCGTCGGAACGCTGCGGGTCGCGCTGGACAAGGAGACCGGCATCGTGGCCGCGGTCGAGGTCAGCGCCGCGGAACGGCCGCCGAGCGTCGAGGCCTGGTAGCGCGACCGGTCAGCGCCAGAGGTCGGGTGCGGCGACGGTCGCGCCGACGGACGCCGCCAGCCGCTCGAGGATCGCGAACCAGTCGGTGCGGCTCGTGACCTCCGACGCGCGCAGCGTCACGAGGCGATCCGCCGGCACGAGCCCGGGGATCACCCGGTCGAGGATCGCCTCCACCTCGTCACGGAAGGCGTCGTTGGTCGACCGCACGCCGTCCGCCTGGAGCGCGACGTCGGGCAGCAGCCGGACGACGAGGTCGTAGGTCTCCGACCAGCGGCGGACGAGCGGCTCGACCTCGAAGGCGTCGCTGCCACCGCACGCGCGGAGGTAGTAGGCGAAGTTGTCCATCACACCCCGGTCCGTGACGAGCACGTCGGCCTTCCGGGCGAGCTCAAGCTCCTGGCGGATCTGGGACACGAGCACCCACAGCTGCGCCTCGCCGGTCGCGCCCTCGTTGATGCCCAGCGGGTTGTCGCGGACGACCTCCCGACCGAGCTCGACCGATCGCCCCGCGCGCTGGACCTCGGCCGCGAATGCGAGCAGGGCCGTCGTCTTGCGGATGCCGTGCGACCCGATGAAGGCGACCTTCGCATGGCGCGGCCACGCGGCGGCCGGCCCCGCAGCGGTCGGAGGGGTCGTGCTGGGCATGGGGGACAGGGTACGGCCGAGCGCAGCCGGTACGACGAGCCCCGGGTCATGAGCGCCGGGTCATGAGCGCCAGGTCATCGCGCCAGGGTCATCGCGCCGGGTCATCGCGCCGGGTCAGCGGACCGGGACCTGGAGCTCCGTGACCAGGTCGGCGTCCCGCTCGACGAGGTACCGGCGCGGCACGCCGAGCTCGGCCTCGGCGCCGAACTGCAGGTACAGCACCCGGGTCGCGCCCGCCCTCTCGTATCCGGCCGCGGCGACCCAGGCGGCGAGCGCCCGCTCGGCTCTGGCGAGCCCGGCGTACGGACCGCGGTGGATCATGGATGCGACCGTGGCGGCCGGGAGCATCGCCGGCGCGACGGCACCGGCGGGCACGATCGAGCGGGTGATCGGGACGAAGACGACGTCGACGCCGTCGAGTCGCGTCGAGCCGGGCGGAGCGCCTCGGCGCCGGCGCGCGCCGCGGACCGCGGCCTCGAGCTCGTAGAACGCGTCGCCCGCGTCCTCGCCCGGTTGGACCGGGCGGATCGCCACGCGCTCGGCCGCCACCGGTCGCACGACGACGTCCGGCGTCCCGTCCGCGGCGAGCGTCACGCGGATGTCGAGCGCCTGCAGCCGGCGCTCCGCGGCGCGCTGCTGCCGCTCGAGCTCGTCCCGCCGTCGCGCGAGCGCGCGGCGGAGGTCGTCGCCATCGCGCAGCGCGTGGATCTCGGCCAGCGGCATGCCGAGGTCGCGCAGCGCGACGATCCGCCGGAGCTCCGGGAGCTGCGCGGGTGAGTAGGCGCGGTACCCCGTCTGCGCGTCGACCCACGCGGGCCGGAACAGGCCGAGCGCGTCCCAGTTGCGGAGCGTCCTCG
The DNA here is from genome assembly GCA_025935925.1 of Chloroflexota bacterium. Classification (GTDB taxonomy): domain Bacteria; phylum Chloroflexota; class Limnocylindria; order Limnocylindrales; family CSP1-4; genus CAIXZV01. Next base: position 9,700 of record JAICUI010000008.1, on the reverse strand, counting down.
CCGAGACCCCCGCGATGGTCGAGAACTCGGCAATCCGGAACACGCTCGGATTCTAGGGCTTGACCTTCCCACGGCAGGAAGGTTCAGCATCGGCGCATGCATCCGATCCGCATCGCGGCGCAGCTTCACCCGCAGCACGGCGCCTGGCCCGACCTCCGCGCCGCCGTCCTCCGCGCCGAGGCCCTGGGCTACGACATCGCCTACACGTGGGACCACTTCTTCCCGCTCTACGGCGATCCGGACGGCCCGTCGCTCGAGTGCTGGACGACGCTCGGCGCGTGGGCGGAGGCGACGTCACGGATCGAGATCGGCGCGCTGGTGACATGCAACTCGTACCGCAACCCGGAGCTGCTCGCCGACATGGCACGGACCGTCGACCATGTCTCGCGCGGGCGGCTGATCCTGGGCCTCGGCTCCGGCTGGTTCCGTCGCGACTACGACGCGTACGGTTATCCGTTCGGAACCCGAGGCTCGCGGCTCGAGGCGCTCGGGGAGGCGCTTCCGCGCATCGACGCGCGGCTCGGCCGGCTCAACCCGCCGCCGCTGCGGCGGATCCCGGTCCTCATCGCGGGCACGGGCGTCAGGCGGACGACGCGCCTCGTCGCGCGCCACGCCGACGCCTGGCACGCGGCGTTTCCGGAGCGGCCCGAGGACCTCGAGGGGCCGGTGGCGGCGCTGCGCGGCTGGTGCGCGGAGATCGGGCGGGATCCCGCGGAGATCGAGTGGGGCGTCGGCGTCGAGCCCGGCGACATCCACCGGTTCCTCGTCCGGGACGCCGCGACGTACCTGGAGATGGGCTTCACGCAGTTCACGCTCGGGTTCAACGGGCCGGACTGGAGCGTGGACGCGGGCCGTGACTTCCTCGCCTGGCGGGACGAGCGGAACCGGTCGGCACGCGGCGCCGGCGACGCGACCGTGAGTCGCTGAACGCCGGCACGACGGGCGACCACGGCGGCGCTCACGCTCTCGACGCGACCCGGAGTCGGGAATCCTGCCCGCTGGCACGTCCTGGGCGGTCGGAGGCGCGCGATGCGCGGCCGGCGGCGCGGCCAGCACCGCACCGCAGCGACCGACAGTCGCGAGGCGCAGACGCTACGCGGCAAGGGGTGGCGACCCGACGCCGCGACGCCGCGCGCGGTGGCGGCACGGGAGGCGCTCGCCGCGCGCGGTGGCGGCACGGGAGGCGGTCGCCGCGCACGGTGGCGGCACCGGAGGCGGTCGCCGCGCGGCCGGGCCGTCCCGGGCCGCCGGCCGCTCCCCGGCACCCGAATCGAAACGGCCCCGGCGGTGCCGGGGCCGTGAGCGATGCGGAACGGCGACGACGCGCCGGAGCTACAGCGCCTTGACGGCGGCCACCAGCTCCGACAGCCCCTCCTTCGCGTCCCGGAACAGCATCCCGGTCTGCGGGAGCGTGTAGAGCTCGTTGTCGATCCCCGCGTAGCCGCGGCCCATCGAGCGCTTCATGACGATGACGTTCTTCGCGTGGTCGACGTCGAGGATCGGCATCCCCGACACCGGCGACCCGGGCCGCCGGGCGGCCGGGTTCGTGACGTCGTTCGCGCCGATGACGAGGGCGACGTCGGCGCGCGGGAACTCCGGGTTGATGTCGTCCATCTCCTTGAGCTGGGGATACGGGACGTTGGCCTCGGCCAGGAGCACGTTCATGTGCCCGGGCATGCGACCGGCCACCGGATGGATCGCGTACTTCACGTCGACGCCGCGCGCCTCGAGCAGCTCCGCGAGCTCGCGGACCCCGTGCTGGGCCTGCGCGACGGCGAGGCCGTAGCCCGGAACCACGATCACGCGCTCCGCGTACGCCAGCTGGATCGCCGCGTCGTCGACCGACACATCGCGCACCGAGCCGCCGGCCCCGGCGACCGCCCCGACCGTGCCCTCGCCGCCGCCGAAGCCGCCGATCATGATGTTGATCACGGAGCGGTTCATCGCGTCGGCCATGAGCTTGGTCAGGATCGCGCCCGAGGCGCCGACGAGGGCGCCGGCGATGATGAGGACCGGGTTGTCGATGACGAAGCCCGCCATCGCGACCGCGGTGCCGGTGAACGAGTTGAGCAGCGAGATGACGACCGGCATGTCCGCGCCGCCGATCGGCAGCGTCATCGTGACCCCGAAGATCAGCGCCGCGGCGAGGATGACAAGCATCAGCGCGACGTTCGGCGTGCCGGTCACGAACAGGATGACCGCGGCGATCACCGTGACGGCCGCGAGCGCCAGGGTGACGAGCTGCCCGCCCGGGACCATGATCGGCTTGCCCGGGATCATCCCCTGGAGCTTGCCCGAGGCGATGAGCGACCCGGTGAACGTGATCGAGCCGATGATGATGTCGAGGACGATGAACACGTTGGTCGACAGCGGGACCGCCGCGTTCGCGCCCGCGAGGTTGAGGTAGTCCTCGATCGCGATCAGCGCGGCCGCGCCGCCGCCCACCGCGTTGAACAGCGACACCAGCTGCGGCATCGCGGTCATCTTCACGCTGCGGGCGGTGTACAGCCCGAGCCCGCCGCCGAGGGCGACGCCGAGGACGATGATGATCCAGCCGACCGCGCTGAACCCGTCGCCCAGCGCCTGCCGGGCGAGGATGAGCACGACCGTCGCGCCGATCGCGACGGCCATACCGCCGGCCGAGAGCAGGTTGCCGTTGCGCGCCGTGGCGGGGGAGTTCATCCGCACCAGGCCGAGCACGAAGCAGACGGCGCCCGCGATCCACAGGACCCGGACGAGGACTTCGATGACGCCGAGCGTGTCCATCTAGGCCTGGGCCTCCGCGTCCGCCTCGGCGGGCTTGCGGGCCGCGGGCTTCTTCCTGAACATCTGGAGCATCCGGTCGGTCACGACGTAGCCGCCGACCACGTTCATGGTCGCGAACGCGACGGCGACGAACGCGAGGAGGTAGCCGATCGGGTCGTCGACCTCGGCCGCGATCAGCATCGCGCCCACGAGCACGATGCCGTGGATCGAGTTGGCGCCCGACATCAGCGGGGTGTGCAGCGTCGCCGGCACCTTCGAGATGACGGCGAAGCCGACGAGGATCGCGAGCGTGAAGATCGTCAGGTTGTTGAGGAGGTCCAGCACGTCCTGCGGGATCACGCGGCACCTCCGGCGTTGAGCAGCTTCGCGACGGCCTCGCTGACGACGTTCCCGTCGTGCGTGATCACGGTCGCCTTCGTGACCTCCTCGCCGAAGTCGACGTTGAGGTTGCCGTCCTTGACCATGTTCAGCAGCAGCTTCGAGATGTTGCGCGCGTAGAACTGCGAGGCCGACGACGGCATCGACGCCGGCAGGTTCTCGGGCGACACGATCGTGACGCCGTTCTCGGTGACGATCGTCTCGCCGGCGACCGACAGCTCGCAGTTGCCGCCCAGCGCGGACGCCGCCATGTCGACGATCACCGAGCCCGGCCGCATGGCCCGGACGGCGTCGGCGGTCACGAGGACCGGCGGCTTGCGCCCCGGCACCTGCGCCGTCGTGATGACGACGTCCTGGCTGGCGATGACGCCGTTGAGCTCCGCCTGCTGGGCGGCACGCTCCTCGGCGGTCAGCTCGCGGGCGTAGCCGCCGGCCCCCGTGGCGTCGATCGCCGTCTTGAGCTTGACGAACCTCGCGCCCAGGCTCTGCGCCTGCTCCGCGGTCTCGGGCCGCACGTCGTACGCCGACACGACCGCGCCCAGCCGGCGCGCCGTGCCGATGGCCTGGAGCCCGGCGACGCCGATGCCCAGGATCAGCACGTTCGCGGGCTTCGCGGTGCCGGCCGCCGTCGTCAGCAGCGGGAAGTAGCGGCCATACGTGTTCGCCGCGATCAGCACCGCCTTGTAGCCGCCGGTGTTCGCCTGCGACGACAGCGCATCCATGTCCTGCGCCCGCGACAGCGTTCGCGGGATGGCGTCGAGGCTGACCGCCGTCACCCCCGCGCTCGCGAGCGCCTGCATGAGCGTTGGATCGAGCAGCGGCGAGAGCAGGCCGATGACGACCTGCCCCTTGCGCAGCTTGCCGGCCTCGTCGGGCGACGGCTTCTGGACCCGGAGCACGACGTCGCTTCCGCCGTACAGCCCCGCGGTGTCGACCACCGTGGCGCCGGCATCCGCATAGGCCTGATCGGGGATCATCGCGCCGGCTCCGGCGCCCTGCTCGACGAGCACCTCGAGCCCGGCAGCCTTCAGCTTGCCGAGCTCCTCGGGCACCAGGGCAACCCGGCGCTCACCTTGCGCCGTCTCCCTGGCGACGCCGACCTTCATGGCATCACCATCCGTTGGGCATGTGTCTTGGACGCGCGGAATAGTACCGGAGGCGGCCTTCCGCACATGCTCCCGTGATGTCGTCGGTGCCATGCTGCCGGGCATGCGCTCCCTTCGCCTCCCTCACGCGGCAGCGGCGGTGCTGCTGGGCGTGGGAGCGGCGCAGGCGTCTGACGCCATCACCTTCGTCCGGCTGCTGATGGAGCACGGCACCGCGGCCGAGGCGAACCCGATCGCGGCGTCGCTGGCCGGGTCCGGGATGCTCGGGCTGCTGCTGGTCGCAAAGGCGCTCGTGGTCGTGCTCGTCGTCGGCGTCGTGCTGCTCGGCTCGCGGCGCTACCCGGCCGCGGCGGCGCTGGTGGCGACCCTCGGTGTCGGCGCCGGCCTCCTCGGCGCGACCTCGAACGTGCTGGTGCTGCTGCACCCCTACGTGAGCTAGGCGCCGGCCGCGTCGACCTCGTCGTCCGTCGGGTCGTGCCAGATGCGGATCCCGCCGCCCGCGGCCTTCGCCTCGTACATCGCCGCATCGGCGTGCTGGCGGAGGTCCGGCTCGAAGTCGCGGCGGCCCGGCATCGCGAGCGACACCCCGATCGACGCGCCGATCCGCCGCTCGCCGTCCTCCGTCAGGTAGGGCGCGGTGAGCGCGGCTTCGACCCGTCCCGCGAGCCGGAGCGCCGTCGCCTCGTCCGTGACGCCGCCGAACAGCACCGTGAACTCGTCGCCGCCGTAGCGGCCCACGGCGTCGGTGACGCGCACGGCCCGCCGGAGCCGCTCGCCGACGGCGACGAGGACCTGGTCGCCGACGAGGTGGTTGCGTGGCCCGTCGTTGAGCGCTTTGAACCCGTCGAGATCGAGGAACAGGTACGCGGAGCCCTCGATGCCGCGCCGGGCGCGGTCCGCGGCCGTCGCCGCCCGGACCGCGAACGCCGCGCGGCTGAGGACACCCGTCAGGTCGTCGCGGTCCAGGTCCCGCGCGTCGGCGGCGGCCCGCCACAGGGTCAGGACGACGCCCGCGAGCAGCGCCGGCGCCCACCAGCCGACGGTGACCCACACGACGACGAACAGCCAGCCGACGAGCGTCTCGGCCACCGCGGTGCGCCGGAACGAGCTGTCGAGCAGCGCGACGGCATCGCGGGCGTCGAGTCCGTCGCGGAGCACGACCGTGACGGCCGTCATCGCCGCGGTCCCGATCGCCATCACGACGGTCCCGGCGATTCCGGCAACCAGCAGGACGGCGAGGCCCGACGACGTCGCCCCGGCGCCGGCCGCGATCCGCACCACGCCCTCCATCGCGAGCCCGCCCACGAGCGCCCAGAACGCGAGCAGCGCGTGGTTGGCGAGCGCCCCGTACCACGGCACCTCGCGCAGCTCCCGGCGCTCGACGGTGCCGAGCACCGCGACCCACGCCCCGGCAATCGGACCGCCGAGGATCATCGCGGCCGCGATGAACGGCAGGTGGAACGTCAGCGCGACGTGGCCGCCGGGATCGCGCAGGATCCGCGTGCCGCCCGCGAGCGCGAACAGGACCCACACCCCGACGCCGGCGAGCCCGGCGACCGACGGGTCGACGCCCGGGATCGCGATGGCCGGGTTGACCAGCGGTCCGCCCGACGCCGCCGCGGCGGCGGTCGCGGCGAGCACCGCCCCGAACCCGACGACGATCGTGCCCCCGGTGTACGCCGCGAGCAGCGCGGCGCGGCGCGGAAGGGCGAGCGCAAGCCCGGCGGTGCCGGACGGCCGTCCCGCGAAGGTCAGGCGCACGGTGCGGGTTCGAACCTCCTGCCGGGGGGACCGGCGCGGCTGCCGGTGGACGGGTGCTCGTCGTGACCAGAGGTGTACCGGCTCCCGGACGGCGGGGTACCCACCCGGTGGTCCTACGACGCGTGCTGCATGTGCGCCGCCGCACCGGACCCCTCGCGGCGATGGTCCGGCCCGGTGCTGCTCGCGTATCAGCGGCGGCGCGCGCGAGGCGCCCCGGACGCGACGGTCGAGCAACTGATCGCCCTCGGCGAAGGCGAGCGGGTCGAGTTCAAGGCGACGGCACGCTGGAACACCCGGTCCGGCGCTCGCGACGCGCGGATGGAGGACGAGGTCGCGATCACCGTCGCGGGGTTCATGAACGCGGCCGGTGGCACGCTGCTGCTCGGCGTCGACGACGACGGCACGGTGCGTGGCCTCGATGAGGACCTCGCGATGGCGCCCGGGCACAACCGCGACGGCCTCGAGCTGTGGCTCCGGTCGATGCTGGCCGAGCGGCTCGGTCGCGCGGTGACGGCCGATGCCGCGATCGCGTTCGAGGACGTCGACGGCAGGACGGTCTGTCGGGTCGACGTGGCGCCGGCGGCACGGCCGGTGTTCGTCGGCTCGACGGGCGGCGCCCGGGCCGCCGACTTCCACGTCCGGACCGGCAACGCGACCCGGCGCCTGCTGACGGACGAGGCGCTCGAGTACGAGCGCCGGCGATGGCCGTGAAGCGCCATTCGTCGCGATCGACGACACTGCGCCGATGACGGTCGAGCGCCCAACCGGCGGCGAGGCGGGCCTCGCGGAGGCGTGCTTCGCCGTCGCTGCCTTCGCCGCGGACCGCAAGCGGCGCGGCGACCCCGTCGCGCGACACCTCGTCGATCAGTTCACGCGGCTCGACCGGCCCCGGCCGCCACGCAACGAGGTCCGGCGCTGGCTCGGCGACATCTCCGCCGGCCATAGGCTCGTGCGGTTCGACAGCGACCCGTGGACCGCCGAGCGCCTGCTCGCCCGGCTCACCGAGGCCGAGCGCCGCGCCCCGGCCGCGGAGCGGGTGTGGACCGCGACCGTCGACGACATCCGCGCCCGCGGGATCCCCGGCTGACCGCTCGAGCCGCGGGGTGGTCCCCGCCGGCCGCGCATCGGCGTCAGGTCGAGGCTGCGGGCTCCCCGGTGCCGTCGCCCGTCGGCTTCGCGAACAGCGCGCGGTGGGTCCACGGGATGAACCAGCGGTCCAGCCCGATCCAGCCGGCATTGCGCCACGCCACGACGAGGAGCGTCCCGAGGACCACGAGCGCGGGGTTCTGACCGAGGACGCCGGCGAGGATGAAGTTCGCGTTGAGGAACACGCCGCCGAACGCCGCGATGCCGGTCAGCAGGCCGACGAGCAGCCCCAGCCCGACCGCGAACTCCCCCAGGGCGACGAGCGTGGCGAACAGCCCCGCGTTCGGCTGTACGACGTTCTGCAGGAACCAGGCGTACCAGCCGGGCGTGCCCTCGGAGCTCAGCGCGCCGCTGACGAGCCCCTGGATCGGTGCGCCGTCGCCGAACAGCCACGCGCCGCTGGTGATCTTTCCCCAGCCGGCCGGCAGGAAGACGTACGCCATGTACAGCCGCACGACGAGCCACAGCCACGCGGCCGTCGTGCTCGCGAACAGGAACCGCGCCCAGCGGGGCTCCCGGAACTCGTCCGGCGTCCGGGGCGGATGGATGAGCTGGTCGAGCATGGCGGCATCCCTCGTTCCGTGAGCGCGATGCCGCCGATGGTAGACGTGGAATCAAGCGAGGGCCCGACCGAAGTCGGACCCTCGCTGGTTGCGGCGCCGTCCCACGGCCGGGCGGCGTTGTGTGGTCAGGCCGGCATCGGCGAGAGCGTGAGCTCCTTCGCCGTCGCCTCCCTGGTCGCGGCCCGGGTCGCCCACACGAGCCCGGCGCCGGCGGTGAAGGTCACCAGGCCCACCCCGAGGAACAGGGCCGCGAGGCCGAGTCCCATCTGGAGCGTCGAGCCGGTGACGGATCCGACGCCCAGCTCGGCGATGAGCGCGTGTGCGGTGCCCGTCCAGGCCATCTCGCGCGCCTTCGCCTCGATCGGGTTCGCGCGGTTGAAGGCGGCCCAGTAGCGGCCGTCGACCGGGAACTCGTAGCTGCCCGCCTTGTAGACGGTGCCGTCAGCCGCCGTGACGTCCTCGGGCAGCACGACGGTCTGCGTGCTGTGGAGCGTGTGGTACGCGATGGTCGCCATCTGGACCATGTACTCGCTGGGCGTGTTGACGAGCGGGTCGTTCCGGTCCATCTCCCAGGGGGCGACGTTGTAGCCCCACTCGTTGTGGAGGAAGTCGAGGATCGCGGTGCCCTCCTCGACGTTGCCGCCGCTGACGAACTGCCCCTGGTCGTTGTACGCGAGCTTCACGTTCTGAGCGGCGCTGAACGACTGCAGCGCGGCACGGCCGTCGTTCACCTTGTAGAGGGTGAACGCCCCGGCGGCGATGAACACGAGACTGAAAACGGCGAGGACGATTCCGAGTGTCCGCAACCGACCGATCATCGAACTGCTTCCTTCCTGGGCGTTGAAGGCCTGCCGTGTGGCGTTCTGGCTCTGTCGTCACTGTCGCCCGCGGCGGGCGGCATTCCAGCGTGTCGAATGGCCCGAAGCCCGGTCCGTTGGGCCTGCCCGTCGGGCCCGAACGTCACGGGCCGTCAGTCCCACCCGAGCTCCACGCCCTCGTGGCTGTCGACGTACCGCTCGCCGAGGCCGTTCGGCGCATGCGCGAGGGCGTCGGCGAGGCGCCACACGAGCGCGTCCAGCGCGACCTCCGCGGTCTCCTGGATGGGAACCGCGACGGCGCCGCGGATCCACTCCCGGTCCGACTGCGCCTCGAGGTCGCGCGGCCCGAACGCGATGCCGTCGGCGACGGCCTCCCACAGGACGAGCGCAAGCGCGTGCCTGGCGCGTTCGGTGGCGATCCCGCGGCGCAGGGTGTCGGCGCGGCGCTCGCGGCGGCTTCGGAGCGTGTGGGTCATGGCGGTACCTCCTCCGGCACACGATCGGTCGCCGGCCGGGTCGCGGCGCCGGCCGTCGGTCACATCGCGAGGGCCGATTCGGCCCGGACGCCAGGGACCCGTACGCTATGTGACCGGGCCGCGACGGGAACCGTGGCCGCACAGGAGGTGTCATGGCGACCCGCAGCGACTTCACCGACGAGGAATGGGCGACGCTCCAGAAGGGCATCACCGGCAGCGCCATGCTCGTGTCCCTCAGCGACCGGGACTTCACCGACACGTTCGGCGAGGTCGGCGCGATGGCCAAGCACCTGGCGTCCCAGCAGCTGGCCGCCCCGACCGAGGTGACGCGGGAGCTGGCCAAGACGAAGGGCAGCGGCTTCGGGTTCGGGACATCGCCCGACAAGCTGCGCGCGGAGACCGAGGCGGCCCTGCGGGCGTCGGTCGCGTTGCTCGGCTCGAAGGCGCCCGACGAGGTGGGTCCCTACCGCGACCTCGTCGCCGGTGTCGCGCGGGTGGTCGCGGACGCCAAGGGCGGTGTGGCGCCGGCCGAGACGCAGATGCTGGATGCCATCGGCCAGGCGCTCGGCGGCTGAGCGCGGGTCCGGCGGCGCGCCCCGCGGGGGGGCGCCCCCGCGGGGGGGGCGGGAGCGGCGCCCGCTCGGCGCCGGGCAGCGGCGCCGGCGGGGGGCGGGTTGGGCGGGCCC
>JAICUI010000073.1 GCA_025935925.1 Chloroflexota bacterium | reverse complement strand
GGCTCGCCGCGCCGAGCCCGGGCGATCCCTCGTAGGTGCCCGGGTTGCGCCCGGTCACGTCGGCCGCGGCGACGCCCGACGTCTCGCCCAGCCGCCAGTACCCGGCCGGGCCGTCCGCGGCCACCGTGGCGGCGTAGCCGGTGAGCCCGGCGAGGCTGATGGTGTCGGTGACGGAGGCCGACCAGGCGCCGGACCCGTCCTGGAACTGGGCGTAGACCGTCTTGGTCCCGGACGCGCCCGTGCCGCCGTAGCGCGCGTCCGCGAGGTTCCAGCTCACGTCCTCGGCCGTCGACGGGCCGGGCGCCGCGTACGGGTAGGTCGCCCACGTCACGCCGTCGTTCGACAGCCGGAACTGCGTGATGCCCGAGATGTCGTCCCGGCCGAGGACCTGCACGGTCACGTTGGGCGACGCGGTCGATGCGTCGACGTGGTTGATCGACACCGACCCGCCGGGCGGGTTGGAGTCGACGAGCTTGCCGCCGGTCACCGTGAACTGGGTGATGGCCTCGTTGTCGGCCATGCTCTCTCGAGACGCGTCCGCCTTGGCGCCGCTCTCGTAGATCTGGTTGTTGGGGTCGGCGACCGACCGGAGCACGTATTGCCCGTCGGTCAGCGTCTCCTGGCCGAGGTCGATCCACTGCTCGTAGCGGTAGTAGTCGTACGTGTCGCCCCAGCCCGGCGAGAGGCCCTCGTGGAGCTGGTTCTGCGAATCGAGCTGGCAGCCCGCCGAGCGGTATTTCGACGGCCACGGCGTGTCCGGGTAGGTCGCGACGAACTCCTCGTCGATCACGCAGCTCGTCGTCTTGGTGCCGACCTTCTTCGCCTGTCCCTGGGTCCGCCCGCTCGCGATCCACTTGTCGTAGTCCGACTTCGTCCACAGCTGGTACAGGCCCCAGCCGTCGTAGTGGTAGTGGTTGTGGATCGGGTGGAAGTAGAACAGCCCGACCGGGTAGTCCGTGTAGCCGCCCGAGGTGTCGTACACGCGCTGGTACGCCGTCCCGTCCTGGGTGCTCGGATTGATCGTGCCGCTCATCTCGAGCGGGCCCTCGCCCGAGTTGTAGACGGTGTTCGAGAAGCGCAGGACGTTGTCGTACACCCCGGAGCCGTCGACGCTCACGTCCGTGCGGTCGAGCTGGAGGTCCCGCGGCGGGAGGACCTTGAGATCCGGGTAGAGCGGCGTTCCCGCGGCGAGCGCCGACGGGATGACCGCGATCAGGATCAGGACGAAGCCGCCCAACGCGGCCCCGAGGCGGGCCAGGGTCGGGAGGGGCAGGCGGCGCATCGCAGGGTCTCCGGGGTCGGCGCTGGTGATGGGGCGCAGGTCATGGAGCGCCGGGGCCCCCTCCCCGGGTTGTCGTCAGCGTTCGCCCGGCGCCGCATCGCGGCCGTCTTCGACCGGGCGAACGGGGTTGCAGCGGCCTTGCAGCGCGGTCAGCGTGGCGTTCGTGCGGCCGCGGCTTGCGGCCGGGTTCCCGCCCGTGCGCCCGGCCGGTGGACGCGCAGTTGACGGCCCGCGCGGGCGGCGCCTAGACTCCCGCCCTACAACCGAACACGAGGCTTTGAACGGGACGAGTACCCGTCAGGCGCCGATCCAGAGACCCGGCGGGTGGTGCGAGCCGGGACGGCAACGACGGCGAATGGACCCGGGAGCCCCGGACCGAACGCGGGGCGGCGGTGACGCCGCGGACGACAAGTAGGCTCCGGCGCAGGGCGCCAGCGTTATCGGGCAGCGCCGATCGAGCAGGCCATGCCTGGATCCGTCGGTCAGAGAGCGGCACACCGCCGAACGTGGGTGGCACCGCGGAAGGAGCAACGACCTTTCGTCCCGAGGACGATCAAGGTCGTTTTCGATTTTCCGGGACACCATCATGACCGACCCCCTCAGCCTCACCGAGACGAAGCGCCTCGCCGCCACCGCCGACACCGTGCTGCTGCGCGCGACGCGGACGGCCGACCTCGAGACGCCGATCGGCGCCTTCCTGCGGCTCGACGACGGCGTCACGCCTGCGTACCTGCTCGAGTCCGTCGAGGGCGGCGAGCGCCTCGGCCGGTACAGCTTCCTGGGCATCGGCCCGCGGCGGCTCCTCGAGGTGAGCGGCGGGATCGCACGGACCACGACGCGGCCGGTGGGCGTGGTCGACTACGCGCCCGACCTCCCCGTGACGACGGCCGACGCGGCCGATCCGCTCGATGCGCTCCGGGCGTTCGTCCCGAAGCGACGCGTGCAGCCCGTCGAGGGCATGCCGCGGTTCACGGGCGGCGCCGTGGGCGCACTCTCGTACGACGCGATCTCGGCATTCGAGCCCTCCGTCCCGCTGCCCGAGCGCGACCCGGTCGGCGTCCCGCTGGCGAGCTTCATCGAGACGGACCTCGTCATCGTCTTCGACCACCTCACGCACCAGCTGTCGGCGATCGCCTCGCTCCACAGCGACGCGCCCGACCTCGACGGCCGGTACCGGATCGCGGAGCGCGCGATCTTCGAGGCTCTCGAGCGGACGGCCCGGCCGTCGGCGGCGGAGCTGTCGGCGGGGTTCGCGCGCCCCGCGACCAACGGGACGGGGCCGGCCGCGAGCGCGGCCGCCGCGCTCGGGCAGGTCGAGACCAGCCTCGGACGCGACCAGTACATCAAGGCGGTCGAGCACGCGAAGGACGCGATCGCCGCCGGCGAGGCGATCCAGGTCGTCCTCGCGCGACGCCAGTCGTTCGACCTCCCGGCGGGCCCGGACGGCCGGCCGCTCGACGGGATCGCCCTCTACCGGGCGCTCCGGCGCGTCAACCCGTCGCCGTACCTGTTCTTCACGCGGACGCCGTCGTTCGAGGTCGTCGGCGCGAGCCCCGAGCTGCTCCTCCAGGTCGTGGGCGATCGGCTGACGACCCACCCGATCGCCGGGACCCGGCCCCGCGGCGTGACGCCCGCGGACGACGACCGCCTGGCCGACGAGCTACGCCGCGACCCCAAGGAGCGCGCCGAGCACGTGATGCTCGTCGACCTCGGCCGCAACGACCTCGGCCGCGTGGCCCGCGCGGGGACGGTGAACACGAGCCAGTACATGGAGGTCGAGCGGTATTCGCACGTCCTCCACCTCGTCAGCCACGTGGAGGCCCGGCTGCGCCCCGAGCTCGACGCGCTGGACGCGCTCCGCTCGGTGTTCCCGGCCGGGACGCTGAGCGGCGCGCCCAAGATCCGCGCGATGCAGCTGATCGCCGCGGCCGAGGGCGAGCGCCGCGGGCTGTACGGTGGGGCCGTGGGCTACCTCGGCTACGACGGCAACCTCGATACCGCGATCACCATCCGGAGCGCGGTGCTCAACGCCGGCCAGGCGCACGTCCACACGGGCGCCGGCATCGTCGCGAAGAGCGTGCCGGAGTCGGAGTTCGAGGAGACCGAGCACAAGGCCGCGGCCCTCCGACGAGCCATCGAGCTCGCGGTCGAGGCGAGCGCGCCGTCCGCCGCTGCCGACGCCGCGGCGACCCCCAGCGGCGCACCGGCCGAGGGAGTCGCCGCCCGATGATCCTCGTGATCGACAACTACGACTCGTTCACGTTCAACCTCGTCCAGGCCCTCGAGGCCGCGGGGGCGGACGTGCGGGTCGTACGCAACGACGCCGTGTCGCGCGACGACGTCGAGGCGCTGGCGGACGACGGCGGCTCGGCGCTGCGCGGGATCGTGATCTCCCCCGGGCCTGGGGACCCGAACGACGCCGGCATCTCGATCGAGGCCGTCCGCATCGCCGCGGAGCGCCGGATCCCGCTGCTCGGAGTCTGCCTCGGCATGCAGTCGATGGGCGCCGCCTGGGGCGCGTCGATCGTCCGGGCACCGACGCTCGTCCACGGCGAGGCGTCCGAGGTCGTCCACGACGGCACCGGTCTCCTCGAGGGGATGCCGGAGACGTTCCCGGCCGCGCGCTACCACTCGCTGATGGTCGATCCGGCGACGCTCCCACCCGACCTGTACGTGTCCGCGACCAGCCCCGAGGACGGCGTCGTGATGGGGCTGCGGCATCGGTCGCTGCCGATCGAGGGCGTCCAGTTCCACCCGGAGTCCGTCCTCACGCCGGATGGGCCGCACCTGCTCGCGAACTTCCTGCGGCTGGCGGGGGAGGGCGAGGCGTCGCGGCTCGACGCCGCTACCGGCTCGTTCGCGACGCGGGGCATCGCGGAGGCCGCCGAGCCGCACGAGCGCGTCGCCCCGGCCGCGGACGCCGCGCCCACCGCCGACGGCGCTCCGGCCGCGGGCGCGACCCCCACCGCGGGCGCGACCCCCACCGCGAGCGCCGGTCCAGCCGCGGGCGGCGCCCCGGCTCGCGCCGCGGGGACCGCCTCGTGAGCGAGCTCGTCCGCGCCGCGGTGGCCGCGATCGTCGATGGCGGGTCGCTGTCCCAGGAGGACGCGCGGCTCGCCATGGGCGCGGTCATGGACGGCGAGGCGACGCCGTCCCAGCTCGCGGCGCTGCTCATGGGCCTGCGGATGCGCGGCGAGACCGCGGACGAGCTGGCGGGCTTCGCCCAGGCGATGCGCGAGCGGGTCACGCGCGTGGACGCCCCCGCCGGGACGATCGACGTGGTCGGGACGGGCGGCGACGGCTCGGGGACGTTCAACATCTCGACGACGGCCGCGCTCGTCGTGGCGGCGATCGGCATCCCGGTGGCGAAGCACGGGAACCGCGCGATCACGTCGCGCTCGGGCGCCGCCGACGTGCTCGACGCCCTCGGCATCCGCATCGACCACGACGCGGCCTCGGCCGGCCGCTCGCTCGCCGAGCACGGCTTCGCCTTCCTGTTCGCGCCGGCGTTCCACCCGGCGATGCGGTTCGCGGGCCCGACCCGCCGGGAGATCGGCGTGCGGACCGCGTTCAACCTCATCGGACCCCTGACCAACCCGGCGGGCGCGTCGCGGGCACTCATCGGGGTCGGCGTCGCGGAGGCCGCGCCGCGGATCGCGGAGGTCGCCGGCCGCCTCGGGACGGACCGGACGTTCGTGGTCCACGGCGCCGGCGTCGACGAGCTGCCGCTGGACGACACCGGCGTGCTCTACCACGTCGGCCCGGACGGGATCGAGCGCCACGAGATCCGCGCGACGGCGCTCGGGTTGACGAAGGCCTCGACCGCGAAGCTCGCCGGCGGGACGGCGGACGACAACGCCCGCATGGTGGAGGCGGTCCTGCGCGGCGAGCCGGGCGCGCGGCGAGACGTCGTCCTGCTCAACGCGGGCGCGGCGCTGCTCGTCGCCGGCGTCGTCGAACGGTTGGAGGACGGCATCGACCGGGCGGCGCTGGCGATCGACGCCGGCGTGGGCGTGGAGCTGCTCGAGAAGCTGCGTGCCGAGCGGCGCGCCGCCGAGGCGGCGAAGGCCGATGCCGACGCAACCGCGAAGGCGGATGCCGACGCGGGCGCCGCCCACCAGGCGAGCCCGGCATGACGGTGGCGGAGCGCTCCCGCCGCACGACGACGGCCGCGGCCTCGCGCGCCGGCGTCGTGGCGGACATCGCGGCCCGGCGGCGGAGCGATGTGGTGCCGGAGCTGGACGCGCTCGGGAGCGACGGGCTCCGGCGCGCGGTCGCAGCTGCGGCCCACCCGCGGCCGGTCGCCGAGGCCCTCGCCGCGCCCGGCCTCCACCTGATCGCCGAGGTCAAGCGTCGCTCGCCCTCGGCGGGAGACCTCGCCGCGGCGGACGACGCCGTGGCGAGGGCCCGTGCCTACGCGGCCGGCGGTGCGACGGTCATCTCGGTCCTGTGCGAGCCGCACTGGTTCGGCGGCTCCGTCGACGATCTCCGGGCAGTCCGTGCCGCCGTCTCCGTCCCGGTGCTCGCCAAGGAGTTCATCGTCGACCCGAGGCAGCTCGACCTGCTCCGGGGCGCTGGGGCCGACGTTGTCCTGCTCCTCGCGGTGCTCCACCCGCCGCGGCGGCTCGCGCGCCTCGTCGACGCGGCGCGGGACCTCGGGCTCGAGCCGCTGGTCGAGGCGCATGACGCCCGCGAGCTCGACGCGGCCCTCGCGACCGGCGCGCGGCTGGTCGGGATCAACAATCGCGACCTCCGGACGCTCGACGTGGACCCGGAGCGCGCCGTCCGGCTGCGGGACGCCATCCCAGGCGATCGCCTGGCGATCGCGGAGTCCGGCGTCCGCGACCCGGACACCGTCGCGCGCTGGCGTGCGACCGGGTTCGACGCCGCGCTCGTCGGCGAGGCCCTGATGCGCTCGGAGGATCCGCGCGCCGCGGCGGCCGCGTTCGTCGGGGCCGGCCGGGATCCCGTCGATCTCGCGGCCGCCGACCGGGCCCCACTGGTCAAGATCTGCGGCGTCACCGACGCCGCGGGCGTGCTCGCCGCGGTGCGCGCCGGCGCGGATGCGATCGGGCTCAACTTCGCCCCCGGGACGCCCCGCGAGCTGACGATCGACGAGGGAGTGGCGCTCGCACGGCTGGCGAGGGCCGCGGGCGGGAGCGGCCGGCCGGAGCTCGTGGTCGTGACCGCCGACCTGCCATCGGCCCGGCTCGCCGAAGTGATCGACGCCATCGACCCCGACGCGGTCCAGCTCAACGGCGACGAGCCGCCCGCGGTGATCGCCGCCGTCGGCCGCCCGACGTGGAAGGCCCTGCGCGTCAGCCCGCAGGCGGACCCGGACGGCGTCGTGGCCGACGCCCGGGCATTCCTCGCCGCGGGCGCCGAGCGGATCCTGCTCGACGCGGCGGGCGGGCCGCACCCGGGTGGCACCGGGATGCGCGTCGACACCGGTCTCGCCCGAGAGGTGGCGCGCCAGGTGCCGGTGACGCTGGCGGGCGGGCTCAACCCCGCGACCGTCGCCCAGGCCGTGCTCGTCGTCCCTGCCACCGGCGTCGACGCCGCCTCGGGCACGGAGGTCCCGCGGCGTCCCGGCGAGCGGCCGCGGAAGGATCCCCTGAAGGTCGCGCTGCTCGTCAAGCGCGCGCGCGACGCCAGGCGCCACCGGCCCAACGCCCCGGCTCGGCCATCGCCGCTCCACGACGGGCTCGTCGAGGCCGACGCGGCCGGGCGGTGGGGCAAGGAGCGCGACTTCGGCGGGCGCTACGTCCCCGAGACGCTCATGGCGGCCCTCCGGCAGCTCGAGCTCGCGTACGCGGAGCTGCGCCACGACCCCCGGTTCTGGGCGGAGCTCGACGGGCTGCTCGCGCGGTTCGCGGGCCGGCCGACGCCGCTGTACCGCGCGGACCGGCTCGCGGCTGCCGCGGAAGCCGAGGCGAGCCGTCTCGCGGCGGACGCGGGTCGCCGCGCCGCGACCATTCCCGCGGTCCGCCTCTATCTCAAGCGCGAGGACCTCGCGCACACCGGCGCGCACAAGATCAACAACGCCCTCGGGCAGGCGCTGCTCACCCGGCGCCTGGGCAAGTCGCGGGTGATCGCGGAGACGGGCGCGGGCCAGCACGGCGTCGCCACCGCGACCGCGTGCGCGCTGCTCGGGCTCCCGTGCGTGGTGTTCATGGGCGAGGAGGACATCCGCCGCCAGGCCCCGAACGTCCTCCGGATGCGGGCGCTGGGCGCCGAGGTCCGGAGCGTCACGAGCGGGACCGCAACGCTCAAGGACGCGGTCAACGAGGCGATGCGGGACTGGGTGACGAACGTCGAGACGACCCACTACGTGCTCGGCTCGGCGATGGGGCCGCACCCGTACCCGACGATCGTCCGCGACCTGCAGCGGCGGATCGGCGACGAGGCCGCGGCGCAGCTCCGCGCCGTCGAGGGCCGGCTGCCGGATCTCGCCCTCGCGTGCGTCGGCGGCGGGTCGAACGCGATCGGCCTTCTCGCGCGGTTCATCGGGGAGCCCGCGGTCCGCCTCGCGGTGGCGGAGGCCGCGGGTGACGGGATCCAGACCGGCCGCCACGCGGCGGCGATCGCCGGCGGCACGCCCGGGATCCTCCACGGCTCCCGAAGCCTGATGCTCCAGGACCGGGACGGCCAGGTCGTCGAGGCGCACAGCGCGAGCGCCGGCCTCGACTACCCGGGCGTCGGACCGCAGCTCGCGGCGCTCGCCGAGGCCGGCCGGCTCGAGGTCGGAACCGCCACCGATCGCGAGGCGGTCGCCGCGATGAAGGCGGTCACGCGCCTCGAGGGGATCCTGCCTGCGCTCGAGACGAGCCACGCGGTCGCGGCGCTCCCGAAGCTCATCGCCGGCCTCGAGGGCGACGGCACGCCGTACCCGCGCGAGACGCTGGTCCTGCTCGGGTTCTCGGGCCGCGGCGACAAGGACATGGCGGCCCTCGAGCGGTTCGCCGACGTCGAGCCGTGGGCGTCGGCGCGGTGACGATCGACGAGCTGCGGGCCTTCTGCATGTCGCTCCCGGGCACCCAGGAGAAGGAGACCTGGGGCGACGCCGAGCACGCCGGCGACGTCACGTTCCGGGTGAAGGACAAGATCTTCCTGATCACCGGGCCCGACGGCGGCGGCGCGAGCATCCGCACGACGCGCGAGCAGCAGGCGGAGCTCCTCGACACGTTCCCCGGGATCTTCCGCTCGTCGGCGTACGTCGGGCGGTTCGGCTGGGTCAGCGTGGCCCTGGATGCCGTGGACGATGACCTGCTGCGCGGGATCATCGAGGGCGCGTGGCGGCGGACCGCGCCGAAGGCCCTCGCGGCGCAGCGCCCGGAGGCCACCTCGTGAGCGTCGCGGCGTCGGTGCCGGCCGGGACGGACGGCACGGCCGGCGCGCGGCGAATTGCCGAGGGGTTCGCCGGGGCTCGCGCCGAGGGCCGTGCCGCCCTCATCCCGTACGTCGTCGCGGGGTACCCGGATCCCGACACGAGCCTCGCGATCGCGACCGCGGCCATCGACGCCGGCGCGGATCTGCTCGAGGTGGGGCTGCCGTACTCCGACCCGCTCGCGGATGGTGCGACGCTCCAGCGCGCGTCGCAGGCGGCCCTCGCCGGCGGCGCGACGTTCGACCGGTCGCTCGCGCTGGTGGCACGCATCGCGCGGGCGCGGCCCCGCGTGCCGCTCGTGCCGATGGGCTACGCCAACCAGCTGATCGGCGGCGGTGACGGCGCCGACCGCGCGCGGGCGCTGGCCGCGGCCGGTGCGGCCGGCGTGATCGTCGCCGACCTGACGCCCGACGAGGGCGGCCCGTTCGAGGCCGCCGCGGCGGAGGCCGGGATCGCCGTGGTCTACCTCGTCGCGCCGACGACCGCGCCCGAGCGACGCGCCTGGGTCGCGAGCCGGAGCGGCGGGTTCCTGTACTGCGTATCGCTCGTCGGGGTCACCGGCGCACGGTCCGCGCTGCCGTCGACGGTCGGGCGCCTCGTGCGCGACGTCCGCGCTGCGTCGCCGGTCCCGGTCGCGGTCGGGTTCGGCGTGTCGAAGCCGGCGCACGTGCGCGTGATCGCGAAGGCCGGCGCCGACGGCATCATCGTCGCGAGCGCCCTCGTCGACGCGCTCGGCGCGGACGGCACGGACGTCCCCGCGGTGGCGTCGCTGGTCGGACGGCTGCGGGCGGCGACCGCGAGGTGACCGGGTCCCGCCGCGCCTACCAGCCCGGTGGCGGTGGCGGCGGGTCGAGCGGCGAGCGCGGCGCGGGCGCCACGACCGCCGGCGCCAGCAGCCGCGAGCGCTGGCTCTCGTACAGCACCGCGAGCACGATCACGGTGAACGAGGTCACGGCGGCCCCGGCACCCGCGGACACCGCCTCCGCGACCGGCCGCGCGGCGTCGCCGAGCGTCGCATCGATGCCCACGTTGAGGATCGTGAGCGCGATGGTGATCGGGATCAGCGCGAGGCTCCAGCCGAGCACGCGGAGCACGGACCGCCGGGTCGCGGCCCACGACGTCGCGGCGCCCGCGGCGATGTCGTGGCCGTCGAACAGGGCGTAGGTCCAGAACGACAGCCGCAGCAGCAGGTACACGAGCACCGGCACGGCGACGAGCTCGACGAGCAACCCGGGGAGCCCGAGGGCCAGCGGGCCGACGGCCAGCACCACGGCGAGCGTCCCGATCAGCAGGTTCGCGGCGAACGAGCGCAGCCCGCTCGCGACGACCCACGACAGCGTGATGTCACGGGCTCGCAGTCCGGCGACGGCGTTGGCGGTCAGGAACCAGCCCGCGGCGAGCGTGACGATCGCGACGGCCAGCGGACCGGCGACCAGCCGCGGGAACTCGGCCGCGTCGAGCGGCGTCCCGTTCACGCTCGCGCGCATGAGCCGGCTGAGCGTCTCCTGGTCGGTGATCGACGCCGGGAACAGCCACGCGCTGAGCCCGCTGACGAGCGCGACGGCGACGACGGGCAGCACCCAGCGGTCGGCGGTCGACCGCCAGTAGCGCGCGGCCAGGGTGATCCCCTCGCCGATCGCCACCAGGGCGGGGGGTCGTTCGAACGCGATGCGGGTCGTCACGCGCCGTATGATGCCCGCGATGGCCGGTCCGGCTCAGGCCCTGTTGCGCGATCGCGCCTCCTCGCAGGGGCTGCCCCGGCGCGACACCGGGACGCCGGCGACGCTCGACCCCGTCCAGCAGCAGGTGCTCGAGCTCCAGCGCGACGCGGGCAATGCTGCCGTGACCCAGCTCGTGGCGCGCCCGGACGGCTCGACGAACGAGAGCGTCCCCGAGGATCCGGCGTCGGTCGCCGAGGCGAAGGCGCTGTTCATGCAGGGCGCGGCCGCGTACGACCAGGGCCAGTGGGCGAAGGCGTACGACTTCTTCACACGCGCGAGCGAGCTCTCGCCGCGGGCGAGCCTCCAGTTCTCGCGCGCCCAGGCGCTCCGGCGGCTCGGCGGCCACCGCGACGAGGCGATCGCCCTGTACAAGGAGTACCTGGAGACCGGCGACGGGAAGCGCGACGCCGACGCGAACGCGGGGATCAAGGAGCTCGACGCCCCGGCCTCGACCGGCGACCTCGAGCTCGACACGGCGGCCGCGAAGACGATCTTCGACCGCGGTGCCGCGCTGTACGAGAAGGGCGACTACGCGCACGCCTACGACGAGTTCACGCGCGCCGGCGAGCTCGCCGATCGGCCGGGGATCCTGTTCTCCCGCGCGCAGTCGCTTCGCCGCCTCGGCGGACACCGCGAGGAGGCGATCGCGCTGTACCGGGCGTACCTCGACACCAGGCACGGCGTCCGCGACAAGGACGCGAACGAGGCGATCAACCAGCTCGCGACCCCGGAATCGACGGGCGACCTCGACAAGGACATCGAGGTCAGCAAGTCGATCTTCGACAAGGGCGCGCGCCTCTACGACGCGGGCGACTACGCGCACGCGTACGACGAGTTCACGCGCGCCGGCGAGCTGACCGATCGCCCGGGGATCCTGTTCTCGCGCGCCCAGGCCCTGCGCCGGATGGGCGCCCGCCGCGACGAGGCCATCGACCTGTTCCAGCAGTACCTCGACACCGGTCACCCGAACCGCGTCGCGGACGCCACGCGCTACCTCGACGAGCTGCGGACGAAGGGGTCGGCGCCGTAGCGCGAACCTGCCGGGTTCCGGCAGGCGGGTCGGCGATACTCGCGCCATGGCCCCTCCCCGGATGCGCGTCCTCGTCGAATCCAGCCCGAAGAAGGTGTTCGTCGCCGCCCTCGAGTGGCCGGGCCTCGTGCGAGCCGGCAAGGACGAGCCGCTGGCGGTCGAGTCGCTGCTCGAGCATTTGCCGCGGTACGCCGTCGTCGCGGCCGCGGCGGGCGAGGTGATCCCGGAGGACGGCGTGGCCGTCGACGTCGTCGAGCGCCACGAGGGCGGCAGCGGGACGGCGTTCGGCGTGCCGGGCGTGACGGGCGACGCGGACCGGCGGCCGGTGGACGCGGGCGAGGCACGGCGCCTGGCCGCGATCGTGGCGGCGTCGTGGGCGGAGCTCGATCGCGTCGCCGCCACGGCGCCCGAGGCGCTGCGCAAGGGGCCGCGGGGCGGCGGCCGGGACACCTCGAAGGTCGTCAAGCACGTCAACGAGGCCGACACCGCGTACGCCCAGGTGATGGGCATCAAGGCGTCCGCGCACGACCGCGCGGCCGTCCTCG
Source organism: Chloroflexota bacterium (assembly GCA_025935925.1). Taxonomy (GTDB): domain Bacteria; phylum Chloroflexota; class Limnocylindria; order Limnocylindrales; family CSP1-4; genus CAIXZV01. The sequence continues at coordinate 3,323 of JAICUI010000073.1, read as the reverse complement.
CGATGCGCGAGGCGATGCTCGACGTGCTGCGGCAACCCTCGGACGGGTCGCCGATCGCCGGCCGGCGGTGGACGCCCCGCTACGCCGCCCGCCGGATCGCCTGGCACGCGCTGGACCACGCATGGGAGATCGAGGACCGGACCGAGTGCTGATCCGCGCGCCGCCGGCGGTTCGGCAGGGGATCAGCGGAACAGCGATCCGAGGTCATGGGGGTCGATCGGCGTGTCGTCGGGCCGCAGGCCGGCTAGCCGCGCCGCCCGCCCGAACAGCGCCGCGGGCGTCGCGCCGTCGTCGAGCAACGTTCGCACCGCCGTGTCGCCCTCGGCCTTCGACAGCTTTCGACCGGACGCGTGCCGGACGAGCGGGTGGTGCAGGAGCTGCGGCGGCGTCTCCCGCCCGAGGAGCCGCGCCAGGCGGAGCTGGACCGCCGTGGCGTCGAGCAGATCACGACCCCGGATGACCAGATCGACGCCGTGGCGCGCGTCGTCCACGACGACGCAGAACGCGTACGCCCAGTTCCCCATGCGGTCGCGCACGAGGGGGTCGCCGCCCTTTGCTGGCTCGTCGGCCACCGGCCCGGCCAGGAGGTCGAGCCAGCGCTCTGTGCCCGCTCCCACCGCCACCCGCAGGCTCGTGCCGTCCTCATCGGGGAGCGATCGCCCGCGGCAGCCACCCGGACACCCGATCCCGCGCCACGCCCGGCCGTGCTCCGCCTCCCACGCGGCGAACGTCGCGCGCGAGCAGTCGCAGGCGTACACGAGCCCGTCGCGCCGCAGCCCGTCGAGCGCCGCCGCGTACACCGGCCGCGAATCGGACTGGCGATACGGCGTCGCGCCGGAGCGGAACGCATCGATCGGTGGCTCGTCGGGCTCGAGTCCCAGCCGCTCGAGGTCGTCGAGCAGCGCGGCCTCGTACTCCGGCCGCGAGCGCTGGCGGTCGTGGTCCTCGATCCGCAGCAGCACGCGGCCACCCGCGGCGCGCGCGATACCCCACGTGTACAGCGCGTTCACGAGGTGTCCGAGGTGGAGCCGGCCCGTGGGGGCCGGCGCGAACCGCGTGACCGGCGCGACGGGCAGGAGGCGCGGGTCCGGCCGTGCCGCCCCCGGGTCGCCGGCCGGGACGACGAGGGCGTCCGAGTCGCCCCCGCGCTCAGCCGGACGGGCCGTCATGCGTGCGGTCGCGATGCTCCACGCTCCGGGTCGCGGCGACGATGCGGCGGTAGATCGAGAGCAGATCGGCCTGCGACAGCGGTCCCGGGTTCGCCATCGCCACGCGCAGCAGGACCTCGCGCTCGCGCTCGGCGTCGCGCACCGCCCGCCGGCCCGCGACGTGCTTCGCGCGCCCGGCGTCCCGGCCGAGCACCGCCCGCTCGTTCAGCAGGTCCACGATCCGCCGGTCGAGCTCGTCGATCCGGTCGCGGATCCGCGCGAGCTCGGCCGCCGCGTCCTGGCGCTCGCCATCCGAGGGCGAGGACGGACGGCGCGCGGGCGCGCGGCCGGCGGCGTTCCGGGCCGCCCCGCCGGTCCGGCCGTCGTGTCCGTTCGCCCGGTCCGTCACGCCGCGACCCCGGCCACGCCCTCGAGCACGCCGCGCACCGCGGCTTCGACCGCCTCGTCCGGGACGTCGTCGCGGACCACCGTCCCGTCGCCCGTCGGCAGCACCCAGCGCAGCCGCCCGCCCGCGTGCTTCTTGTCGGTCGCCGTCGCATCGAGGACCGCGTCGAGCGGGTAGGGGAGCTGCGCGACGCCGAGGCGCAGCCCCGTCAGCAGCGCCTCGATCCGCTCGGCACGCCCGGCCGGCGTGACGCCCAGCGCGACGCCGATCCGTGTCGCGGCCCGCAGCCCATACGCGACGGCCTCGCCGTGGAGCAGCGTGGCGTAGCCGTCGGCCGCCTCGAGCGCATGCCCGATCGTGTGGCCGAGGTTGAGCCGGATCCGCCCGCCACCGGCCCGCTCGCGCTCATCGCCCGATACGACCGCCACCTTCGCCCAGCCGGCGCGCTCCACGACCTCGGCCACGATGCCCTCGTCGAACGCCACGGGCGCCCCGGTCGCGACGAGCTCGCCGGCCTCCTCGAGCGTCGCGAACAGGGCCTCGTCGCCCAGCGCCGCCATCTTCACGGCCTCGCCCAGCGCGGCTCGCAGGTGGCGTCCGGGCAGCGACCGCAGCGCCGCGACGTCGAGCACGATCGCGGCCGGGTGGTGGAAGGCTCCGACGAGATTCTTGCCCTCGGGCAGGTCCACGCCCGTCTTGCCGCCGATCGACGAGTCCACCTGGGCGACGAGGCTCGTCGGCACGCCGATCCACGGCACGCCGCGGAGATAGGTCGCGGCGAGGAACCCGGCGGTGTCGCCGAGCGCCCCGCCGCCGACCGCGATGAGCGGCTCGCCACGCTCGACGTGCAGCCGCGCGAGCGCCTGCGCGGCCTCCTCGATGACCGCGAGCCGCTTCGCGTCCTCGCCGGACGGGAGGAGCATGACCTCGACGGGCCACTCCTCCTCGCGCAGCGACGCAGCGAGGGCCTCGCCGAACGCGCCGAACGCGCCGGGCTCGGAAACGATCACCGCGCGCTGGGCCTCCAGCCGGCGGAGCGCGGCCCCGACCGCCTCCGCGGCGATCCCGTCGCCCAGCACGACCTCGCCGATCGCCGTCGCGGAGCGCAGCAGCGTCGTCGCTTCCGGCGGCCCGGCTTCCTGGGCGAGCCGCTCGACGGCGCTGACCACCGTCGTGACCTCGGACAGGCCGTTGACGCGCGCGGCCGCGGAGTAGAACCGCTCGCGTGCGGCCGCCAGCTGCCGGACGCGGCCGAGCGGGTCGCCGCCCTGCACGAGCGGCCGCACCGTCGGCGAGCGGCGGAGTCGCTGCGCGAGCACCTCGGGCCGCACGTCGAGCCAGACCGGCAGCCGGCCGCGGAACAGCAGCCACCGGTTGCGCGGGTCCACGACGGACCCGCCGCCGGGGGAGATGACGCGCCGGATCTCGGGAGATGGATCGGGCGCGCCCAGCGCCGTAACCGCGGCGCGCTCCAGGCGCCGGAAGCCGGCCTCGCCGTCCTGCGCGAAGATCTCGCGGATCGTGCGTCCCTGGTCGTGCTCGATCCGCTCGTCGAGGTCGACGAACTGCGCGTTGTGGCGGCTCGCCAGCCGGCGCCCGACCGCGGTCTTGCCCGCGCCCGGCAGCCCCACGAGCACCACGTCCACGGCTCAGCCCCTGCCTGGACGCGCGTGGCCGCCGGACCCGTCCCCGGCGACGGGCGCCGGCCGGGCCTCGCCGGTCCGCGCCCGGTAGCGCGCCAGGTTGTCGAGGACCTCGGGCATCGAGTC
>JAICUI010000058.1 GCA_025935925.1 Chloroflexota bacterium | reverse complement strand
CCGGCCGCGTCACGTTCGAGAACGTCGCGTTCCGCTACGAGCCGGACAAGCCGCTGATCGCGGACCTCGACCTCGTCGCGGAGCCCGGCCAGACCGTGGCCATCGTCGGGCCCACGGGCGCCGGCAAGACGACGCTGGTCAACCTGCTGATGCGCTTCTACGACGTGGACCAGGGGCGGATCACGGTCGACGGCATCGACACCCGCGAGCTCCGCCGCGACGACCTCCGCCGGACGTTCGGGATGGTCCTCCAGGACGCGTGGCTGTTCAAGGGCACGATCCGCGAGAACATGCTCTACGGCGCGCCGGCCGGCAGCGTCTCCGAGGAGGCGTTCCACGCCGCGGCCGAGGCCGCCCACGTGGACCACTTCGTGCGCACGCTGCCCGACGGCTACGACACGGTGCTGGACGACGACGCGACCAACGTCTCGGCGGGCGAGAAGCAGCTGCTCACGATCGCCCGCGCGTTCCTCGCCGACCCGCCGGTCCTCATCCTCGACGAGGCGACGTCGTCGGTCGACACGCGCACCGAGGTCCTCATCCAGCGGGCGATGAACCGCCTCATGGAGAACCGGACGTCGTTCGTGATCGCCCACCGGCTGTCGACGATCCGCGATGCGGACCTCATCCTCGTGATGAACCAGGGCCGGATCGTGGAACAGGGCACGCACGAGGAGCTGCTCGCGGCCCACGGCTTCTACCACGAGCTGTACGCCAGCCAGTTCGAGGAGGCGCTCGAACCCGTCGCCTGAGCACGATCGCCGCGGGGTCCGGGACCGATACGGCGATTTTCGCCCGGGGGACTAGGACCTTCGGCTGGTTCCCTCGGGGGTTGCCCTGACGCACCGTCCGTCAGGACAACCAGGCGGCCCCTGTCCGGGTCGCTCAGCACTCATGGCTCGAGGGACCAAGGAACGTGACCGACCAACCGACGACTTCCCTGCGGCGGCGAGCCGCGGGAATCGCCGCCTCCGCGCTCGTGCTGGCGAACGTGCTCGCGTCGCCCGCGCTTGCGCTGGCGTCCGGCGGACCTGGCACGCCGCCCACGCTCGTCAACGACATCATCACCACGGCCGAGGACACGCCCGCCACGGGCAACGTCCTGAGCAACGACGTGAACTCGAGCGGCATCACGCCGTTCACCGTCACGAGCTTCACGCAGCCCGGGGCCTCGGTCGGCACGCTGTCCATCGGCGCCGACGGCGCGTACACGTTCACCCCCGCGCCGAACTTCTCCGGCAGCGGCAGCGCCACGTACATGGCCTCGAACACCAAGCACGAGGTCGGCCCGGCGACGATCACGATCAACGTGACACCGACGCAGGATCCGCCCACCGCCAGCGACGACACGATCACGGTCAACGAGGACACGGCGACCGACGTCACCTCCGCGATCCTGGCCAACGACTCCGACCCGGACGGCGACACGCTGTCGGTCACGGGCGCCAGCAACGCGACCGGTGGCAACGTCGACTTCGCGGCTGGCGTCGTCACGTTCACGCCGTCGGCCAATGCCTGCGGCACCGGCCTCGGCAGCTTCGACTACACGATGGCCGCCACCGGCGGGACCTCGGGCGCGCACGTCACCGTCAACGTCGCGTGCGTCAACGACGCCCCGCATGCCGTCAACGACACGGCATCGGGCGATGAGGACACCGACGTCCAGATCGCGGAGAGCGATCTCGTCGCGAACGACACCGATGTCGAGGGCGACTCGCTGTCGGTCAGCGGCGTCTCGAACGCCAGCGGCGGCTCGGTCGACCGCTCCGGCGGCACGGTCACGTTCACGCCGGCCAAGGACCTGTGCGGCAATGGCGCGGCCTCGTTCGACTACACGGTCAGCGACGGCAACGGCGGCACCGATACCGGCCACGTCACCATCGACCTCACGTGCGAGCCGGAGCCGCCGGTCGCGAACGACGACACGATCTCGGGCACCGAGGACACGGACGTCGTCGTCTCGAGCGATGACCTCACGAGCAACGACACCGATGCGGACGGCGACACGCTGACCGTCACCGACGTCACGAACGCGTCGGGCGGCACCGTCGATCTGACCGCCGGCACGATCACCTTCACCCCCGCCGCGGACGCGTGCGGCACGGGCGCCGGTTCGTTCGACTACACGGTCGACGACGGCGGCAACGGCGGCTCCGACACCGGCCATGTCTCGGTCGACCTCGACTGCGTCAACGACGCGCCCGTCGCGGTCGACGACACGGTCACGGTCGACGAGGACAGCAGCGCGACGGACGTCACCGCGTCGATCCTGGGCAACGACACCGACGCCGAGGGCGACACCCTGTCCGTCACCGACGCCACGAACGCCACCGGCGGCACCGTCGACCTCACGGCGGGCGTCGTCACCTTCACCCCCGACGCGGACGCGTGCGGCGCCGGCGCGGGCTCCTTCGACTACACCGTGAGCGACGGGACGGACACGGCCGATGGCCATGTCACCGTCGACGTCACCTGCGAGAACGACGCGCCGGTCGCGAGCGACGACACGGCGAACGGCTCCGAGGACACGGCCGTCGTCATCGACGGTTCCGACCTCACGGCCAACGACTCCGATGTCGACAGCGGCGACCACCTGTCGGTCGCGGACGTCACCAACGCGACGGGCGGCACGGTCGACCTGGCCGCGGGCGTCGTCACGTTCACGCCGAACGCCGACGCGTGCGATCCGGACGCCTTCGGGTTCGACTACACGCTGTCCGATGGCAATGGCGGGACCGACACCGGCCACGTCACGATCAACGTCGAGTGCGTCAACGACGCGCCGGTCGCCGTCGACGACACCGTCCCGGGCACCGAGGACACGGACGTCGTGATCTCGGACATGGCCGACCTCACGGGCAACGACACCGACGTCGACAACGACAACGCCGACCTGTCCGTCGTCAGCGAGTCCGCCCCCACGGGTGGGACGGTCACGTTCGACAACGAGACGAGCTCGATCGTGTTCCACCCGACCGCCAACCTGTGCGGGACCGGCGCGGCCGGCTTCGACTACACGATCAGCGACGGTGCCGGCGGCTTCGACAAGGGCCACGTCACCATCGACCTCGACTGCGCCAACGACAACCCGACGGCCGTCGACGACGTCGCGACGGTCGCCCAGGACTCCGCGGCCGCCGGCCACGACGTCCTCGGCAACGACTCCGACATCGACGGCGACAGCCCGCTCACCGTGAGCGACGTCGAGATCGACGACGCGGCGCACGGCACGGCTTCGACCGACGGCACCGTCGTCACCTACACCCCGGCCGCCGGCTTCGCCGGGACCGCGGTCATCACGTACACCCTGAGCGACGGGAACGGCGGCTTCGACATGGCCGCCCTCACGATCACCGTCACGGCGACCCCGCCGTCCGACACGACCCCGCCCACGGCGCACGCCCCGGCGGTCGCATTCGGCGCGGGCCGCGTCGACTCCACCGCCCCGCTCCGCATCACCTGGTCCGCGACGGATCCCTCGGGCATCCGCTCGTACGAGGTCCAGGTGAAGGTCGGGACGAAGGCCTTCGCGGCGGTCTACACCGGCACCGCGACCTCGATCACCAAGTTCTACCCGTTCAAGCAGGACCTCGTGTTCCGCATGCGGGCGACGGACGCCAAGGGCAACGTCTCGGCGTGGGCCACGGCGGCCACGCGCAAGCTGGCCCCGTACCAGAACAAGAACACCTCGAAGAAGCTCGTCTACTTCGGCAGCTGGCACCAGGTCCTGGCGCCCGCCGCGTCCGGCAACGGCTACGCGTACACCACCGTCTCCAGGAACCGCGTCACGCTCACGTTCACGGGCCGCTCGGTCCTGTACGTGGCGCCGCGGTCCAAGGCCTCGGGCTACGTGAAGGTCCTCGTCGACGGCAAGCTCCTCGGCCGGTTCAACCTCCACACCCAGACCGCGCAGATGGGGGCGATCATCGCCTCGAAGACGTGGAGCGCCAACGGCACCCACGTGATCCGGGTCGTCAACGACCAGGGCGGGAAGCGCGCGAACTTCGACGCCTTCATCGTCCTCAAGTAGGTCCCCGGCGGGGCGTCCTCCGGGCGCCCCTCCCCTCCTCCGTCCATCCGGGGGCGGCGCGGCCGCCCAACCCCGCGTCGCTCCTCCGAGGCCGCCGGCATCGTCCGGCGGCCTCGGTTCGTCTGCGGGTCGCGATCCGGCCCGTCGCGCCCACGGTGCGGCCGCCCGCGGGGCAGCGGCGCGCCGGCCGGGCTCAGCCCTCGGGCGCGGCGTCGAGGGTCGCCAGGATCTCGTCGCCGTAGCGGTCGAGCTTCTGCGGGCCCATCCCCTTCACCCGCCGCAGGGCCGCCAGCGTGCGCGGCCGCGACTCGGCGATCGCGCGCAGCGTCGCGTCGTGCGCGATGACGTACGGCGGCATCCCGTCGGCCTGCGCGCGGGACGTGCGCCAGGTCCGCAGGGCCTCGAACAGCGGACCGTCGATCCCCGACGCCACGGGCACCGCGACCGGCGGCGCGGGCAGCTGCCGGACGGTGCTCCCGCGCGGCGGTCGAAGGTCGAGCAGGAAGCGCGACGGCTGGCGTCGCGATTCCCGGCCACGGGTCTCGCGCCGCTCGGCCCACGACAGGGCGAGGTGGACACGCGCGCGCGTGATCCCGACGTACAGGAGCCGGCGCTCCTCGGCGAGGGCGTCCTCGGCGTCACGAGCCTGACGGATGGGCAGGGTGCCCTCCTCGAGCGACGGCAGGAACACCGCGTCCCACTCGAGCCCCTTCGCCCGGTGGTACGTGAGGAGGTTCACGCCGTCCGCGGAGCCCTCCCGCTCGTGGGCCGCGCGGGCCTCGAGGTCCGCGATGACCGTCGCGACCTCAGCCCCGGGATCGGCGGTCGCGACCTCCTCGACGATCGCGACCAGCGTCTCGAGCGACGCCTGCCGCTCGCGCGCCTCGTCGCCCTCGACCGCGTCGCCGTCCTCGGCGTACCCGACCGCGTCGGCCCAGCGAGCGCGGATCGCGCCCGCGAGCCCGCGGCCCACCGCGTCGAGCGCCGGCCGGCGCAGCGCCTGGATCGCGGCCCGCACCTCCGGGCGGTCGTAGAAGCGGACGCCGCGCACCTGGTAGGCGACGCCGGCGCGGGTGAGCGCCTCCTCGATCGGCGCGAGCTGCGCGTTCATCCGCAGGAGCACCGCGACCTCCGACGGCGCCACGCCCTCGGCGAGCCGCGCCCGGATCCAGGCGACGAGCGCCGCGAGCTCGTGCTCGGCGGACGGGTGGCGCGAGATCGTCGGCACGGGACCGCCGTCCCGCGTCGCGACCAGGCTCTTCGACCGACCGTCGGCCGCGATCAGCCGGTTCGCGAGCTCGAGCACCTCCGGCGTCGAGCGGTAGTTCCTTGTGAGCGACACCACGCGGGCGCGCGGCCACCGGTCCGCGAACGAGGTCAGGAACGCCGGCGACGCCCCCGTGAACGAGTAGATCGTCTGGTCCTCGTCGCCCACGACGCCGAGGTCCCGCGACGCCCCCAGCCACAGCTCGAGCAGCCGCTGCTGGAGCGGCGAGGTGTCCTGGTACTCGTCGACGCTGAACCACCGCTTGCGGGCCCGGACGGTCTCGGCGGCGTCGGCATCGTCCTCGAGCAGGTCGACCGTCTGGAGCAGCAGGTCGTCGAAGTCCATGCGGTCCGCTCGTGCCTTCGCCCGCTCGTAGCCCTCGAAGACGCGGACGAACAGGTCGGGCGGGATCGGCGGCTCGCGGCCGGCCTCCGTCGCGGCGCGCTCGTACGCGCGTGGCTCGATGCGGCGCGACTTCGCCCACTCGATCTCGTCGGCGAGGTCCTTCGCCGGCGTGAAGCGGTAGTGGCCGGGCAGCTGGCGCGCGAGCCGCCCCAGGATGGGCGCCTTGGAGTCGAGCAGCGCGGGCAGCGGCGCGCCGTCGTGGCGCAGCGGCCAGAAGAACCGGAGCATCGAGAGCGCGTGGGCGTGGAACGTCCGCGCCGTGACGCCCGGAAGGCCGAGCGACCGCAGCCGCTCGACCATCTCGCCCGCCGCCTTGTCGGTGAACGTGACGACGAGCGCCTGGTCCGCGGGCACGACGCCGGTGGCGATCGCATACGCGGTCCGGCGTGACAGGACCCGGGTCTTGCCCGAGCCGGCGCCCGCGAGGATCGCGACCGGCCCCGAGACCGCGAGGACCGCCTCGCGCTGCTCCGGATCGAGTTCGGCGAGGAGGGCGTCGGGATCGGGTCGGGCCACGGGGTGAGGCTAGCAGCGGCGGCTCACCGCCGGCTCATCTGCGGCCGCTCACTTGCCCGTCGCGCTCACCTCGTTCGACGCCGGACCCTCGCCCGCGCTGTTGACCGCGGTCACGGTGTAGACGTACTTCACCTTCTTCGCGACGGACGCGTCGGTGAACGACTGCGTCGAGCCGTTGACCATCACGAGGAACGTCTCGCCGCCGCTCACGGTCCCGCGGTATACGCGGTACCCGGTGATCGACGTGCCGCCGCTCGATGCCGGCGCGAGCCAGCTGAGCGCGATGCCGCCCTTGGGCGGGACGGTGGCCACGAGCGACCGGGGCGCCGAGGGCCGCGTGGGAACCGGCGTCGGGGTCGGCGGGGGCGGGGTCGGCGTCATGGTCGGGATGGGCGTGGGCGTCGGGGTGGGGATCGGCGTCGGGGTCGGGGTCGGAACCGCGGTCGGCGTAGGCGTCGGCACGGGGGTCGGCGTGCGCGTCGGGAGCGGCGTCGGCGTCGGCGTCGGCACCGGGCCGCCGTTCGCCAGGACGATCAGCCCGTGGTTGTAGTCCGCGAGCGCGATGTCGGGCCGGCCGTCGCCGGTGAGGTCGCCGATCGCCAGCCCCTGCGCGGCGTAGCTGCTCGCGTACGGGACGGACGACAGCACCTCGCTGCCGAGGCCGCCGCCGGCCTGCCCCGCGTACTGTCCGACGGCGTACCAGCCGCCGTGCGCGACGATCACGTCGCGCGCCCCGTCGCCGTCGAGATCGGCGACCTCGACCGCGTCCGGGATGTCGTAGCTCACGGAAGACACCGGCGCGCCGAGCCCCGACGGGCCGCCCGCGAACACCGCGATCCGCGCGTTCGGGCTGTTGCCGCCGTACGTGGCCACGATGTCGCCGATCCCGTCACCCGTGACGTCGCCGATGCCGATGCCCTGGGTCAGGATGTTGGTGCCGATGCTCGACGGCTGGGCCGCGCCGAACCCGCCGCTCACGAGCTGCGGCAGGAGCTCGAGGTTGGGGTCGGCGTAGAGCTGGCCGGACATCACGACGATGTCCGCGAGCCCGTCGCCGGTCACGTCGCCGACCTCGAGGTCGTCGTAGCCCGCGTGTCGCGCGGCGTACGTCGCCCGGACCGCGAGCCCGGAGCCGCTGTCGGACAGGACCGTGACGGTGTCCGTCCCCCACCCGGCCGCGGCGACGTCGAGGCCGCCGACACCGTCGAGCTGCCCGAGCCGCACGAGGCGCCCGTCCGGCGTCGGCGTGAGCGACGGCGATCCGAGGCCACCGCCGGCGAGCCCCGGGAAGACCTGGACGCCGACGCCCGCGATGCCGACGACGACGTCGGGCGAGCCGTCGTTGTTGACGTCGCCGATGCCGACGGATTCGGGCCGGTTCGGGTACGAGCCGGCCGTGTCGTAGAGGACCGGCGCGGCGAGCGTGCCGCCGGCCGTCTGCGCGAGCACCGCGAGCTTGAAGTCGAGCGCGGCGTTCCCGCTGTACCCGGTCGTCACGACCGCGTCGGCCCGGCCATCGCCCGTGACGTCGCCGATCGCGACGGCGTCGGGCTGCGAGACGGCCGGATAGGCGACGTACGGCCGAAGCGACGTCACCGCCGCGGACGCCACCGCGGGCAGCAGCGGGATCGCGAGCAGCGCGACGAGGGCAAGGGCTGCGAGGCGCGCGCCTCGCGGGTCGAGGCGGCGAGGCGTGACGGTCATCCATCCCCCCAGGTCCGACGCAGGCGCGTCGGGGCGCATCGTACGGGCCATCGGGGCGGCCCGTCACCCCTTCTACGCGTCGTCGCGGTTCCGCGATGCACCGGGATCGATTCGCGGTCAGGCGGCGGCCTCGCGGTCGATCAGCTGCGCGGTCCGCTTGAGCCACCGCGGGACGTCCGGCTCGTGGTAACGGCGCTCCACGGGCTCGATCCCGGCGACGAACGTCGCGTACACGAGCGCCTGCCGCGCGGCCGCGACGGGCGCGAGCAGTTCGGCGGCCCTGGCCGGGTCGGAGGACGGCACGCGCCGGAGCCACGCGCCGGTCCAGGCGTCCCGGATCCGGTTCACGTGCGACGCCGGCGCGACGTCGAGGAACGCGGGCAGGTCGAGCAGCGGGTTGCCGAGTCCGCAGTCGCCCCAGTCGAGGATCGTCTGGGCGGTCGCGCCGTCGCCGCGGACGTTGCCCGGGTGGAAGTCGCCGTGGACGAACGTCGTCGGGACGCCGCACGCGTCGACCGCGGCGAGGCGCGCCGGGAGCGAGTCGACGAACCGGTCGAGGCTCGCGCGCACGTCGTCGGCCAGGCCCTCGCGCTCGCGCGCGACCAGGTCCGTGAGCGCACGCGCGAGCGCGGGCGAGCGCCAGTCCGGCATGCCGGTGGCGAGGAGGTCGTCCTCGCGCCCCACCCACTCGGCCTGCAGGTGCACGAGCGCGAAGACCATGCGCAGCAGCTCCGCCGGCGGCGCGTCGTAGCGGTCGACGCCCGGGACGTCGGCGAGGAGGAGGCGCGGGCCGTCGGCGGCGATGAGCCGCGGGACCGGAGCGGCGGTCGCGTTCAGGAGGCGGAGCATCGCGCCCTCGTGGGCGAAGAACGGCGGCACGACCTTGAGCCACGCCGCGGTGCCGCCCGCCAGCGCGAACCGCCAGATGCTGGACAGGTTCCAGGTCCTGACCTGCCGCGCGGGTTCCGGCGCGCCGTCCAGCCCGGCCGCGGCGAGCGCCGCCGCCGCCCACGCAACGTCGGCGTCCGGCCCGCCGGGCTTCGCGTACGGGAGCCGCTGCGGCTGCTCGTCGAGCTCGACGTTCGCCGGCGCGAGCTGCGCCGTGACCGCGGCGGCGAGCTCGTCGTGGACCTCGGCGAGGTACGTCACCCAGCCGCCCTGCGGGTGCTTGCGCTGGCTCTCGAGGAGGCGGAGGACGACGACGGCGATGCCGAACGCCGCCCTGACCGCGTCGACGACCGGCGCGGCGTCTTGCCACCAGGGCGTCGCGACCTGGATCTCCGGGAGGCGTCCCAGCAGCTCGCCCGACGGCCGGCAGAGGACGACCGTCGCGCGTCGCGGAGGGACCTTGGCCATGGTCCCGAAGGTACCCGGTCGGCGCGCGAGCCGGCCGCCTTCCGCGGCTAGGCCGCCGGGTAGCGGACCCAGCGGGCGACGAGCCGGCGCGCCGGGACTGGGATCGAAGCCGAGCGCGCGAGGCCGGCGATGAACGAGAGCAGGAGCACCACCGGGGCCGCCGCGTTGAGCACGAACACGGCGTAGAACAGCGGCACGAGCACGTCCTGCGGGAGCGGGACGCCCGTCGCCGCGCGCGCGAACGTCCCGAGCAGGTACGCGGCGCCCGCGATCCCCGCGAGGATCCACGCGACGCGTGGCGCCCGCCGCCCGAACGCGCCCGCGACCAGGTGTGTCCCCGCGACCGCGGTGATCGCGATGACGCCCAGCGAGACCGCGATGCGCAGGACGTTGAGGGCCGACACGAGCAGCGCCTCGGCGCTGATCGCCTGGTTCAGGAACGGGATGTAGGTGAGCAGCGTGATCAGCAGGGCGGCGCCACCCACGAGACGGAGCAGCAGCCGGCTCGGTCGCGCACCGAGGTCCCACAGCCCATCGGACAGCGCCCACATGCCGCCGATGGTCGCGATCGCGGGAGCGAGCGAGGCGAACGCGAACACGAGCACGATCGGTTGCGTCGGGTCGCCGAGGTCGACATCGGCCAGGAAGCGCTCGCGGAGCTGGTCGAGCACGATCGTCGCGACCTGGGAGAGCGCGAGGAAGACCGCGGCGCGGTACAGCCACGGCGCCCGCTGCCACGCCTTCGCCGCGCCACGTTCGAGCGCCGCGGGGAGCGCGAGGGCCGCCGCGCTCGACACCGCGCGCACCACGGCGACCACGTCGTCGAGGCGCTCCGGCTCGGCGAACGCGCCCGCGTGGAACAGCGGTCGCAGCTGGATGATGAGCCAGCCGATCGCGATGCCGCCCGAGGCCCAGCCGAGCCACGTCAGGTTGTCGAGGGTCGCCAGCGGTCCCCGCCGGGCGGCGGCCGCCCCATCGACGTCGAGCTCGTCATCGGCCGGGTCGCCGGCCGGGTCGTCGTCGTCGCGCGTCACGCGCCCGCGCGTGAGCGGACGAACGACGCGCCGGTGCTCGATCCTCGCCATCGACCTCTGCGGCCCCTCCCCTGCCCCGCGAGTCTAGCGGCGCCCGTTCCGAACGGAGCGTCGTGAAGCGATGAGCAGGGTTTTCCCGCCTGACGCGGGGGCGTAGGATGCGGCCCCGGGGGACCACCTGCTGCGCGAGGGGTCTGATGCACCAGCAGATCGGCGGCTCGCCCAAGGACACGGCGAGCAACATGCGGGCGATCCTCACTGCGCTCGCGGATGTCAACATCGCCGGGCTCGCGCCCTCGTTCGACCCACCGCACATCCGCGTGCTGGTCGAGGACCGCGACTTCGATGCAGCGTACGACGCGATGTCCGCGGCGGGCCTGGATCCGACGATCCACTCGGCGGTCACCGTCCCGATGTCGGACAAGCCGGGCGGCCTCAAGTCGGCGATGGACCGGCTGGCGCGCAAGGGGTACGTCGTGGAGTCGATCCTCGTCCTCCCCGGCCGGCCCAAGGATTCGAACGGCCAGCCCATCGAGGACCAGGTGCACGTGTCGTTCGGCATCCGCCAGACCGGAATCGCGGACTGGGACGACGACAGGGCGGACGAGCTCGGCTCGGAGATCGGCGCCGGCCTCTAGCGTCCCCGCAATCACCAGCTCGCGGCCCCCACCGGGCATCATCGTGTCGATCTGACCGCCGGCCGTTCGTCGAGGAGGTGAAGGCGGACACGCAGCAGGAGGCACCTGATGGCCGAGTACCTCATCTACTTCAACCAGCAGTGGGTGGGCGACCACACCGAGGAGTGGTTCCGCAGCCGCGGGCCGCTCGCGATGGCGGTGACGGAGGCGATGCGGCAGGCAGGCGTCTACGTCTTCGCCGGCGGGCTCGAGGAGGACCCGAACGACGCGTTCACCGCGGACGCGACGAGCGGCAAGCTGGTGATCACCGACGGGCCGCACGCCGAGACGAAGGAGTTCCTCGGCGGGTTCGCGATCGTCGACGTGCCCGACGAGGAGGCCGCGAAGCTGTGGGCCGGACGGGTCGCCGAGGCGTGTGGCTGGCCGCAGGAGGTCCGGCGCTTCAAGCCGCAGGGCCAACCGTAAGGAGCCGCGAGGGCCACGGACCGGATTCGGCCCCCGTGGAGCCGTCCGGTCGGCGCCCGCCGCCGCATGACGTACCATCCGCGCAGCCGAGCAAGTCGGCCGCAGACGCGGGGATCCCGACCACGCATGCCCGGAGGTGTTCATGACGAAGCACTCGCAGGTCGAGCGCCAGCGGCGCGCCGCCGAGACCGAGCGGATGAAGCAGATCGGGGACGCCTGGTATGCGAGCATCCCCGCCGCCGAGGCCAAGGCGTTCGAGCGTGAGGTCGAGGCGGCCCGTGCCCGCGGCCCGCTGCCCCCGCCGCCGAACATGGCCCCCGGCACGCGGCCCAACCCGCCGCGACCCGGTCGTGAGCCGAAGCCCGCGAAGGACGAGCAGCGCTCGCGGCGGTCCTACTGATGACCCGCAAGCGCAAGGTCAACTACCCGCCGTCCCGCAGCTCGCGCGGCCCGGCCCCCGTCTACACGCCCCAGGTCACGCCGCCCACCGTCGCGGTGATCAACAAGTCCGCGGGCGTCGGCAAGGCCGGGATCGTCCCCGGGGTGCGGGTGATCATCCAGGGATCGGGGTTGTACTCGGGCGAGACGGCCGTCGTGGAGTCGCTCATGGGCGGCGTGATCCCGGCGGCGATCGTCCGCACCGAGGCCGGCCAGACGCGCCGGATCCGGACCGTCGACCTGGCCCTCGCGCCGACGAATGCACGGCCCGCCGAGGAGCCGGCGCCCACGGAGGCTCCGGAGGGCTAGACCGCGGGGTGTCACCGTCGCCGGTGATGCTCTAGGCTCCGAGACGTGGACCAGGCGGCATTCGAGGCGGCCGTGTCCTCGTGGCACGACTTCTACCTGGCGGTGGCGTCGGCGTCGGCCGCCCTGCTCGGCCTGCTCTTCGTGGGCGTGACGATCAGCCTGTCGTCGATGAGCGCCGCCGGACGCGTCGATCTCCGGACGACGGCGAACCTGGCCTTCTCGAACCTGCTGTACCTGCTCGGCCTGTCGCTGGTCGTCCTGGTCCCGGGCCGGGATGCGAGCTTCCTCGCCATCAGCTTCACGTTCATCGCGGTGCTCGGCCTGCTGCGGATCGCGCGGCGCGCAGTCGCGCTCCAGCAAGCGGATTCGACGTGGTGGCGGCGCCGCTCGACCGTCCGCCGGCTCGCCTACACGTTCGTCGCCGACCTGCTCCTCGTGGCCATCGCCGTGTCGCTGGCACGGACCGGCGACCCGGACGTGCTGCTCGCCACGACGATCGTCGTGCTGGTGCTGCTGCTCGGGTCAGCGGACGTGTCGTGGGATCTGCTGGTTCGCGAGACCGAGGAGGGACGGATCGACTCGCGCACCGGCTGACCAACTTCGGAAGGTGCACTTGCGCACGGCGTAGCGACCGTGTCGTCCCTCATCGCGCGATGGTGAGCTTCGTTCTGGTCGTCCGCTGGCCTCAGAGATCGAGGTGCAGGCGGAGCGCTTCCTCGAGCTCCGCCATGCGGGATGCCGGAAGCGACCCCATCCGCGCGCCGATGCGTTCGACGGCGATCGATCGCACCTGCTCCGCCTGCGCCTTCGAGTCACGTGCGAGTCCGGTCTCGGTGGCCGGCAACAAGACCTGGAACGGGTAGACGCGGTCCGTGTTGGACGTGACGGGGACCACGGTCAGGACGCCCCGTCCGAGGCGCATCGCCGTCGCGTTCGCCGTGTCGTTGCTCACGATGATCGCCGGCCGCCGCTTGTTCGCCTCGGCGCCCCGGACCGGTTCGAGGTCGACCACATGGATGTCACCTCGGCGGATCACGACGGGAGGCCGTCGCTGCTCGTGACCTCCCAGGCCTCAGCGTCCCCCGACGCTTCCCAATCGCGCCATGCCGACTCGTACGTTCCAGCGAGCTCCTGCGTCCGCAGCAGGCGAATGGCCCGCTGGACCGCGGCGGATCGCGACTCGAGCCCGCGGTCGGACGCGTACTCGTCAAGGAAGCGAACGTCGTCTTCGGGGAGGCTCACACTGACCTTCATACCGGCATGCTACCAAGGGTAGCAACAGGGTGGGACGACGCAAGGCGGCCTGTCACTCCCCGCGCGGCGTCGCGAGGGCGAGCGCGAACGGAAACACCGGGCCGGCGCCGTGATCGCGGAGCAGCGAGCCCGCCACGGTCAGCGTCCAGCGCGAGTCCACGAGGTCGTCGACGAGCAGGACCGGGCCGTCGCGGACCGCTCTACCGTCGGCCTCGAGGCGCGTCCGGGCGTTCGCTGCCTGCTGGGCGCTGTTCTGCATGCGTGACTGCGGCTCGCGCGGCGCGGCGCGGAGACACGCCACGAACGGCAGCCCGAGCAGCGATGCCAGCCGCTCCGCGAACGCCTCGTTGGCGCCCGGGTGCGACGTCGACGGGACGCACGTCACCCACTCGGGCATCGGGCTCGGGCGCCATCGACCGCGGATCACCTCCATCGCGGCGCCGGCGAGGTGGTCGGCGAAGGGCCCGGAACCGGCGAGCGCCGCTTCGACGTCCCTCCCCCAGCCCGGGTCGCCGAGCATGCACAGCGCGCGGCCGATCTCGTTCGGCTTCGGGATGCGCGACGCGTCCGGCCACTGCTTCCGGGGCTCGATCCCCCGCACGTCCCGTCGCAGGAACGCCACGGCCTCCCGCACCACCGACTCCGACACCGTCCGCGGCCAGCGGACCCCGCCGTCGTTCGCGCAGTGGCCGCAGCGTCCGGCCGTCGGGTCGTTGAGCAGCCGGCCCAGAAACTCCATCCGGCACTCGGCGGTGTCGACGTACGCCTGCATCGACGCGAGCTCCCGCCGGCGCGCCTCGAGCACCCCCGCGACCCACGCCTCGTCCTGCGCCCAGGGCATCGACGTCCGCACGAACCGGCCACGATCGCGCGCCACCGCGCCGTCGACCTCCAGCAGCTTGAGCGCCTTCTCGATCTGCCCGTACGGCAGGTTCACCTGCGCCTGGAGCTGCCGGATCGTCGCGGACGCGACCGACTCGAGTGCCCTGAGGATCTCCTCCATCCGCGCCGTCGGTGGGAACGCGGTCGAGAGGAAGTACTCGGCGATCGCGTCGTCCTCGCGGCCCGACAGCAGGATCCCGTACGCGCGCTCCGTCGCCCGCCCCGCGCGGCCGACCTGCTGGTAGTAGGCGATCGGCGAGCCGGGCCGCTGGTAGTGGACGACGAATCCGAGGTCGGGCTTGTCGAAGCCCATTCCGAGGGCCACGGTCGCGACGAGCGCCTTGAGCCGGTTCGCGAGCAGGTCCTGCTCGAGCGCCTCGCGCTCCTCGGGCGCGATGTCGGCGCTGTACGGGCGGGCGTCGATGCCGCGGCCCTGGAGCCAGCCCGCCACCCGCTGCGTGTCGGCGACCGTCAGGCAGTACACGATGCCGGCGCCGGGCATCCGCGGCAGCTGCTCGGCGAGCCAGGCGAGGCGTTCGGCCTGGTCGCGGAGCGGAATGGCGTCGAGGTCGAGCGTGTCGCGGGCGAGCGGTCCCCTGATGACACTCACGTCATCGCCCAGCTGGCGAGCGACATCCTCGACCACCCGGTCGTTCGCCGTGGCGGTGGTGCCGAGGACGGGGACGTCGGGGCCGAGCGCGGGCAGCAGGCGGCCGATGCGCCGGTAGTCGGGCACGAACTCGTGGCCCCAGTCGCTGATGCAGTGCGCCTCGTCGACGACGAACATGCCGATCGAGCGCTGGAGCGTCGGCAGCAGTCGGGCCGTGAAGTCCTCGTTCGCGAACCGCTGGGCCGACACGAACAGGACGTCGATGGCGTCGGCGGCGAGGGCGTGCTCGATGTCGGCCCAGTCGTCGCGGTTGGCCGAGTTGATCGTCACGGCGCGCAGGCCGAGGCGGTCCGCGGCCTCGATCTGGTTCCGCATGAGTGACAGCAAGGGACTCACGATGAGCGTGGGCCCGTGCCCCTGGTCGCGGCGGACGCGGGTGGCGATCCAGTAGACGAGGCTCTTGCCCCAGCCCGTCCGCTCGACGACGAGGGTCCGCGAGCCGTCGCGCACGACGGCGTCGATCGCCTCGCGCTGGCCGTCCCGGAACGTGGCCCCCGGGCCGAACATCGTCTCGAGGTGGCGCCGGATCGCGTCGACGGGGAGCTCGGCAGCGAGGGTCATCGGTCGTCAGGCTACCGGCGGTCGCATCGGCTGGCGAGCAAGGGCGACGATGTCGAACGCGGCGTACCGTGGCCGCATGGCGGGCGAAGACGCGCACCGGCTCGGATACCGCGGGGTCGACGACGATCCGAACGCCGATGTGCTCATCGCCGCCATGAATGCGACCGCACGATGGGACGCGACGATCCGCCTGCGGTCGTGGGAGCGGGCACAGCTCCGCCTGGCTCCGGGTGAACGGCTGCTCGACGTGGGCTGCGGCCTCGGGGAGGCAGCGCTCGCGCTCGCCGCGGACCTCGGCGAGGGCGGGGAGCTCGTCGGCGTCGACGCGTCCGACCGGATGCTCCGCGTCGCCCGTTCCAACGCCGCGGGAGCGCGGTGCCGCGTCCGCTTCACGGTCGGCGATGCGCGTGCGCTCGACGACCCGGACGGGTCGTTCGACGCCGCACGGGCCGAACGCACGCTCCAGTGGCTCCCGGACCCCGAGGAGGCGGTCGCCGAGCTGGTCCGGGTCGTGCGGCGCGGCGGCCGCGTCTCGCTGATCGACACGGACTGGTCGACGTTCACCATCGACGTCGGCAACGACGCCTTCGCTGCGCTGGTCCACGACGGGTTGCGGACGGAGCGCCATCGAGCATCCAACGTCGGCCGGCGGCTGCACGAGCTACTCGGGGCCGCTGGCTGCGTTCAGGTCGCCACCACCGAAGCGACGCAGACGTGGACGACCTGGGACCCCGACGAGTCGCCGGCTCCGCCGGGTTGCTTCTCGATGGACAGTCTGGCCGACGACCTCGTCGCCGTCGGTCGGCTGGCGGCCGCCGACCGATGGTGGTTCGTGTCGACGATCCACGATGCCGCGCGGCGACGCCAGTGCTCCATGCGCCTCACGATGTTCGGGGTCGTCGGCACGCGGCCCTAGGCAGCCGCCCGCGCTCGCCCGGACGGCCGGTTCGGACTGGGGGAGGAGGTCTTCCCTTCCGATCGTCTGACCTGGCCGAACCGTCGCCTGCGCCAAGCGCAGATTTCCCGCAGGATCGTGTCGATCTCGCCGCGGGGGCCTGGACCCAGGCCACCTCCCACGGCTGGCCCTCCATGCCGCGCAGGAGCGCCGCGTTCACCGCGTCGATGTCGACATCGTGGCCGTCGTAGGTCCCCGCGCGGAGGCACTCGAACTGCCGGTGCGCCTCGGCCAGCCACGTCCCGACGTGCGCCACGAGGTCGCGCACCGTCCAGTCCGGGTCGCGGTAGTAGCCGGGCTCCAGGCATTCGGTCGGGGTCAGCGACCGGACGAGGCCGCTCAGCTCGTACCAGCCCGCGCGCTCGGCTTCGATCTCCTCGAGGTACGGGTGGGCGGCAGGGGCGTCCGATGCGCGACCGGGCGTCGTCATGCCTCCACGAACTCGCCTTCCAGTGGCAGCCCGGCATCCTCCCAGTCCAGCAGCCCGCCCGCGTAGCGGCGCACGTTCGTGTACCCACGACGGACGAGGTCGCGGTACAGGGCGACGCTGGACAGGCAGTCGACGTGCGAGCAGTACACGACGACCTCGTCATCGGGCTTGACCGCCGCGTACAGCTCGTCCGGCGTGTCGAAATGCAGCGAGCCCGGGATGTGCTTCGCGTTATACGCCCAGCGGTTGAGGGCCATGATCAGCCGGACGTCGTCGCCCCGGTCCAGCTTCGCCCGCAGATCGTCGCGGGAGATCGTCCGGATCGGGTCGGTGCCGAGGGCGGCGTGCGGTCGAGGCTGGTCCATGGTCGGGTTCATGGATTCAGGGGTAGCTCACCACCGTGACCGGTACGTCGGGGTTGGCGATCGTCGACGAGCCGCCGGTGCCGTTGACCACGTTGAGGATCCCGCCCTTGCCGTTGCTGGCGTCGAGGAAGATCGTCAGGAGGTCATTGAGGCTGCCGGCCGGGAGCGTCGCCGGGACCACGAAGGCGTTCGCGGCGAAGATGTCCACGCCCTGGTTGAAGAAGCTGTAGCTGCCCATGCCGTAGCCGTGGAAGCTCGTCACGCCGGCGGTGACCTTCAGCGCCGGGTAGCCGGGCACGCCGGGCGCCCCCGTCCAGGCCGCCTGGCTCGGCGGGTCGTAGGGCATCTCGTTCTGGTAGAAGACGACGCGCCCGTCCTGGCCGTTCCAGATCGTCTCGGTCTTCTGGTAGTGCTCGACGAACAGGCCGTAGGCCGTGACGTGGTCGCCGTTGACGATCACGCCGGTGTCGGCCGTGTTGGCGGTCCAGCCCACGCCGTTGCCGTGGTCGGCGCGCCAGGCCCAGATGTCGTCCAGGATGACGTCGTCGCTGTTGACGACGAGGCTCGTCGCGGCCCTGCCCGGCGTCGCCCCGCCGATCCGGAAGAACACGTCGCTGAGCGTGGTCGGGTCGGTGGCTTCGCTCTTCTTCGCGTTCTTGGGACCCACCTCGAGCAACGACGGCGAGCTCGTCGGACCGGCGTCGAACAGCAGCCCCGAGACCTTCACGCCCGGAACGTCGCCGATCGACATCGTCGTCTTGCCGGCGGTCGGGACGAGGGTCGGGAAGCCGAGCCCGAGCACGACCGTGTCGGCGCGCTTCACCTTGAGCGTCTGGGTCAGCTGGTACACGCCGGGCGTGAACAGCAGGTTCCGGCGGTGTCCGCGGAGCCACCAGTCTGGCCGCCCGGCGCGCCGGTGTCGATCCGTCTCGGGCTTGCAATCGGGGCACGACCGCTGGTTCGGTGAGCGGGCCAGGCGATGCGGCAGTGCCTCGCGTGGGCCGTCGCGCAACGTGGATTGGCGGTGGTCACGCTTCGGAAGCGGCGGCAGCCAGCCACTCCTGCGGTGTCGATGCCAGGATGACGGCGCTCGACCGCGTCGCGAGCTCCGTGTCGAACGTCACCAGCGCGGTGTTGGCCAGGAGCGCCGTCGCGGCGTAGACCGCGTCCGCGCCTCGCAGCGACAGGTCGCTCGCCAGGGCGGATGCGACGGCCGCCGCCCGCTCGTCCAGGTCATGGAAGACCGCACCGGGGAAGGCAAACATCGCGCCGCCGACGGCCCGTGCGTGCGCCGCGTCACCAGTCCTGCGCGCGACCGCTGCCGTCACTTCGACCACCGACAGGGTGGGCTGATGCACGGCCTCGCCCGAGGCGACGACGCGCTCGAGGAGGGCGCGGGCCACCGGGTGCCCGGCCTCGTCGTCGGCGTCCGCGGCGACGAAGACGGACGCGTCGATCGTGACCATCAGCGACGGTCGGCCTCGAGGATCTCGCGTGTGGTCCGGGGATCGATCCCCAGGCGCGCCGTCTCCGCACCCAGCTCCTCCCACCGCGCCAGCCACTCGGCGCCCGTCAGGGGACGGGCGCCTGCCCCGGTGACCGATTCGCGCACGCCCACCCACTCCGTGAACAGCTCGATCGCGACCTCGCGGACCGCGCGCCCGTCGAGGGCAGCGCGCGCCTTGACACGCCGATAGAGGTCATCGGGGATGTCGATGGTTGCTTTCATGCTTCCTGTATACCCGCACGCTCGGGACGCGGTCAAGTGCGGGGGATTGAGTCTTCCCGGGTGATGACTGTCGCGTCATCGGTGCCGCCGCGGTGACACGCGAGGTGACGCCGGCGCGTGGTTGGATACAGGCGATGGAGCACCGACGGGCATCGGCCGTGGTTTGGCTGATCGCCCTGGCCGCCCTGCTTGTCGCGTGCTCGAGCGCGCCGCCCGGTGCGACCCGGGGCGCCGATCGTCCGTCCGCGCCGTCCACCGTCCCGCCGGCGCACACCACGGACCCGACGGGCATCGCGCTCGACCCGCCCGGGCGGCCCGCGACGGTCATCCGCGTCGTCGACGGCGACACGCTCCACGCACGCCTGGGCGGCGTCGACGAGAAGGTCCGGATCATCGGCATGGACAGCCCCGAGACGAGCAAGCCCGACACGCCGGTCGAGTGCTTCGCGCGGGAGGCGACGGCCGCCGCGAAGCGCCTGATGCGTCACGGCGACGCGATCGTCCTGCAGGCCGACCCCACCCAGGACACCCGGGACCGGTTCGGCCGGCTGCTCGCCCACGTGTTCCTGGCCGACGGGTCGCTATTCGCCGAGACGATGATCCGCAACGGCTGGGCGGTGCACGACATCTACGACGGTGTGCCGTCGATCCACGCCGATCGACTGGCCGCGGCCGAGACGGCGGCCAAGGCGAACCAGGTGGGCCTCTGGTCGCCGACGACCTGCAACGGCAACCCCCACGAGCCCGCCAGCGCGCCCTGACGGCGAGTCCCGGACTCGCGCGGCGTCAGAGCGGCAGGAGCTGCACGCTCAGGATGTCCTCGTTGCCGGGGCCGATGGTGTCCAGCTCCGCCTCGGTCGGCGGGCGGTCGACGTTGATCCGGGCGATGGCCGCCTCCGCGCCGTCGAACACGATGTTCTGGGTCTCCTGGACGTTGATGTCGGCCTGGCGGAGGTGCTCGAACACGTGGGCGAGGACGCCCGGCCGGTCCCGGTGGCGGATGACCAGCACGTGGGTCGCCGGCGTCCGCTTGGCGAGGTTGACGACGTTGGGCACCCGGCCCGTCTGCGTGAAGGCGGCGACGATGCGGACCACCTCGGCGGCGATCGCCTCCTGCGCTTGGTCCGTCGACGCGCCGATGTGGTGGGTCCCGTACACCCCGGGCAGGGCGACGAGCGGGTCGTCGAACGCGGCGGTCCCGGCGGAGGGCTCGTTCGGGTAGACGTCGAGGCCCACCCGGATCCCCCGTTCCCGCACGGCATCGGCGAGCGCGTCGTAGTCGACCACCTCGGCCCGCGCGGTGTTGATGAACAGGGCGCCGGGCCGCAGCCGTCCGAGGAGGTCCGCGCCGACGAGACCGCGCGTCTCCGGTTCGAGTGCCAGGTGCACGCTGAGGACGTCGGCCCGCTCGGCGACCTCGGTGGGGGTCGACACGACCTCCAGCCGCGCCCCGGCGCGGGTGGATTCGAGCCCGAACTGCGCGAGGTCGGGTGAGGGATCGTCGGCGAACCGCCGGGCCCAGATGACGAGGTCGCAGCCGAACGCCTGGGCACGGCGCGCCAGCTCCTGGGCGATGCTCCCGAACCCGAGCAGCCCGAGCGTCGCGCCGTGGATGCCGCGCGCCTTCGCATACTCCTGCTTGTTCCAGCGGCCGGCCCGGAGGTCGGCGACGTTGTCCGGGATCCGCCGGTCGAGGGCGAGGATCAGGCCGAAGGCGAGCTCGGCCACGGCAACCGCGTTGCGGCCCGGGCAGTTGGAGACGTAGATGCCGCGGACCGAGGCGGCGGCGACGTCGATCGTGTTGACGCCGGCGCCCGCCCGCACGATGAGCGCGAGGCGCACGGCGTCAAGGATTGCCTCGGTGACCTTCGTCGAGCGGACGACCAGCACCTCCGCCTGCGTCTCGCCAAGGGCGGCCGCGAGCGCCGCGTCCTTGAGCGCGGGGTCGTACACGACGTCGCAGCCGAGGGCGGCGAGGCCGTCGAGGCCCGATCGCTCGAACTGGTCCGCGACGAGGACTCTCACCGGTGGCTCCGCTACGTTCGACTGGTCGCCGGCTCGACGGGCGCTCGACGCGGGTCGAGCCTGCCGGCGGCGTATGGTCTCGCTCTGACCAGTGTGCACGGCGACGGGCGATGGAGGACGCGATGAGTGAAGAACGCGGCGAGTCCTATCCCAAGCTGCGGGAGGTGCTCGGCGAGGAGGGCTTCGCGGAGCTCGCGCGCCTCATCCGCACGACGTACGAGGCCAACGAGGAGCGGCGGCTCCGACGGGACGCGGAGCGTGGCGAGGTCCGCTGGCGACGTGGGCAAGCCACATCGTGCATCGCACAAGGAT
>JAICUI010000111.1 GCA_025935925.1 Chloroflexota bacterium | reverse complement strand
GAACATGGCGTTCGTGATTCCTAGTCAGACGCTGTTCCAGGAGCGAACGCCTGCCGAGCTGATGGGCCGTGTCGTCAGCTTCAGGTTTGCCCTCGTGTTCGGCGGGATGTCGGTCGCGATGGCGGTCGGCGGGTTGCTGATCGGTGCGATGGGGACGGGACCCGTCTTCATCGCCGCCGGGCTGATCTCGGTGGTCGCGGGCCTCAGCGGGTTGTTCGTGCGCGAGGTCCGCGAAGCGTGACCGGCCGGCGGGCTGGGCGGCCGTCACGATCGGTACACTGTCGCCCGCGTGAGACTGCGCCGGTTGGCGCGCCCGCCCGCAGGAGACGGATCACCGAATGACCGACGAGCAGCGCGACGCGGTGGCGGGCGGCCCCGACGGCGCCGCAGACACCGAGCCCGCGGGACCCGCGGACGACGCCGCGGACGACGCCGCGGACGCAGCGACACCCGCCCTCGACAACCCGGCGGCGGACGGTCTCGTCGCGGACGACCGCCTTGATGACGCCGACGTCGACGACGACGCGCTCGACGACGAGCTGGGCGACGGGGAGCTCGTCGACGACGATGACGACCTCGACTCGGACGCCGGATCTGCGGGAGCCGCCGCAGCGGCCGCTGGCGGGGCCGTCGGCGCGGCTGGCGCCGCGGGCGCGGCCGCCGGCGGCACGCCTGCCGCTCGCGGCCGCCGCGGCTCGACCGCCGCACCGGCAAAGACCATCGCGCCGACGATCGCTGACGACGCCGTTCGCGTGAACGACCGAGCCTCGGCGATCTTCGTGATCGGCGTCGTGGTCGTGTTCGCCGCGATCCTCCTCTACGCGATGCTGCTGGGCCACAACGGGTTCGTCACGAACCTCACGGCCACCCCGATCCCGTCCGAGACCGCGACCCCGACGCCGGCTGCCTCGCCGTCGGCGAGCGCGGTCGCGTCTCCGTCGGGCGGCGCGAGCGCCAGCCCAGCCACGAGCGCCAGCCCGGCCGCGTCCCCCAGCGCGGTCCCGTCGGACGCCGCGAGCCCAGCCGCGAGCTGACCCGGGCACGGGCGAGGCCGATCCGAGGCCACGGTGCACCCGCCCGGACACGACGATGCCCGGACGCGGATGGTCGCGGACCAGCTCCGCGCGCGTGGCATCCGGGACGACCGCGTGCTCGCCGCCATGGAGGCGGTGCCTCGCGACGCGTTCGTCGAGGCACCCGACCGGGCCGAAGCCTACGCCGACAAGCCGCTGCCCATCGGCGCCGGGCAGACGATCAGCCAGCCCTACATCGTCGCGCGCATGACCGAGCTCCTCGGCGTGCGACCCGGCGACCGGATCCTGGACGTCGGCACCGGCTCGGGCTACCAGGCCGCGATCCTTGCGGAGCTCGGCTGCGAGGTGACCTCGATCGATCGCGAACCACAGCTCGCCGAGCAGGCTCGCGACCGGCTCGAGCGGCTCGGCTACGCGGATCGCGTGACGGTGATCGTCGGCGATGGCAGCGTCGGAAACGCCGCACTCGCGCCGTGGGACGGGATCGTGGTCGCGGCGGCGGCACCGTCGGTACCGGCGAGCCTCCGGGCGCAGCTCGCCGACGGGGGCCGCCTCGTGATCCCCGTCGGCGACCGCCGCAACCAGGAGCTCCTCGTCATCCAGCGGCGCGGCGACGGCTTCGTCCAGCACTCCGACGGCGCCTGCGTCTTCGTGCCGCTGATCGGCGCGGAGGGCTGGAGCGAGTAGCGCGACGGCTATACTCCGCTCGCCATGACCCACGTCTTCGTCGCGCCGCACCCGGACGACGCCGCGCTCTCGTGCGGCGGGCTCATCGCGAGCCTGCGCGAGCTCGGCCAGAACGTCGCCATCGTCACGCTCTACTCGGGCACCGGAACCGCGAACGGCCTCACGCCGTACCAGCGCGAGGCACTCGGGTTCGGGTCGAAGACGATCTGGCCGGCAACGGTCGCGTTCAACCGCTCGCATCTCCAGGCCGACTATCCCGAGGACTCCTCGCAGGCGCCGTGGCAGGCGACGTCGGCCCAGCTCGAGGCGACGCAGGCCGACGCCGACGCCGCCGCCAGGCGCTTCTGGCAGCGGTCCTCGTGGTATCGCCGGGCGAACATCCACAACGAGCCGCTCGCGGGCCAGGCCCTCGTCGACGACCTCCCCACCCAGGGCGCCGTGCTGACCGCGGAGCTGACCGATGCCGCCGCGGCCGGCGAGGCGATGGCGCGGCGCCGATTGGAGGACGAGCGATTCGCGGCCTTCGCCGAGGTGAGCATGGTCTGGCTCGACCTCCCGGACGCCGTGTTCCGCGGCTACGAGGGCGACGACGAGCTGCTCGGTCCGCCCCGCGCCGACGATCCCGCCCCGGTCGAGCTCCTCCGCCGCGAGATCGTGCGGCTCGAGCCGCAGCGCGTCTACCTGCCGATGGGGATCGGCGGTCACGTCGACCACCAGCTCACGCGCGACGCCGGCCTCGACCTGCTGCACCTCGCCCGCACATGGGTGATGCCGGGTCCGGACTACGTCGGCAACGTCGTCCTGTACGAGGACTTCCCGTACGCGTGGTGGGAGGACTTCGGCCGCCTCGAGGACATGCCCCCGGGCTCGTTCGACCTCCTCCCGCCCGACGTCTCGCTCACGGCCGAGTACGCCGACATCAGCGACCAGCTCGAGCGCAAGATCCGCTCGATCGCGATCTACGAGAGCCAGCTGGAGCGCCTGTTCGACGGCGACAAGGCGATGGCCGACGCCGTCCGTGGCTACGCGGCCCGGACGGGCGACATCGGCCGGGTGCCGGGCGGCCTCGCGGAGCGCTACTGGGTCACCACCCCGGCCTGACGCCGACGCTTCGATGATCGCCGGCCGCCGCCCGTCCCGCGCGACGGGCCCGCTCCTCGCGGTCGCCATCCCGGTCCTGTTCGCGGTCGGCATCGGCATCCGGATGTTCCTGTGGCCGGCGGCCGGGCTCAAGGGCGACATCGACGTGTTCGTGTCGTGGGTCCACGGGATCGCCGTGAACGGGCTAGGCAACGCCTACGACCAGAACATCTCGTTCCCGGCGGTGATGGCGTGGATCTGGGGGGCGCTCGCGGCGATCGAGCCCGCGTTCCGGACGGTGACGGACTCCTCGGATCCGGCGATCCGGGCGCTGATGAAGGTACCGGCGAGCCTCGCCGATCTCGGGATCGCGGCCGCCGTCGGCTGGTGGTTCCGTGACCGGCCGTGGGCCGCCGTGGCCGCGATCGCGGCAATCCTGCTGTGGCCAGTCACCTGGTATGTGTCCGCGTGGTGGGGCCAGTACGAGTCGATCTACGTGCTGACAGCCGTGCTCGCGGTGCTCGCCGCGCGGGCCCGGCTGCCCGGCCTGGTCGCGGTGCTCGTCGCGATCAGCCTCATGACGAAGCCGCAGGCGCTCCCGTTCGCGGTGCCGTTCGCGGCCTGGTTCCTCGCGACCCAGGGCTGGCGCGGAACGATCAAGGCCGCGCTGATCGGCCTCGTGACCGTGGTCCTGCTGTGGCTGCCGTTCCTCGCCGCCGGCGGCCCGGTCAAGTACCTCGGCAACCTCGGCGAGTACCAGAACGGCATCTTCCAGTTCCTGTCGCTCCGCGCGTGGAACCCGTGGTGG
>JAICUI010000038.1 GCA_025935925.1 Chloroflexota bacterium | reverse complement strand
GTCGAGGGCCGGCACGGCTTCGGGCTGTACCACCACGACTGCCGCTTCCTGTCCGGCTACGAGCTGACGATCGCGGGCCAGCGACCGGAGTCACTCGCGGCCACGTCGCCCGACGCCGCGGTGCTCGTGCTCGAGCTGACGAATGCCGACGTCCAGCAGCACAGCCTCCAGATCCGCAAGGACCAGCTGGGGCTCACGTGGACCCGCCGGATCGACGCCGACGGGCCGGCCCTGCGGGACGCGATCGAGGTCCGGAACTTCGGCACCGACGACGTCGACGTCCCGGTCGAGGTCCGGTTCCGCGCGGGCTTCGAGGACGTGTTCGAGATCCGTGGCCTGGTCACCGAGCACGCCGGGACGCATCGCGATCCCAAGTGGACGCACGGGCACCTGGAGCTCGGCTACGAGGGTTCCGACGGGGTCGACCGGGTCACGCGGATCTCCGTCTCGCCGTCGGCCGACCCGTCCGGGCCGACCGGCGCAACGTTGCGGCTCCACGTCCCGGCGCGCGACCGCGCGACGGTCGAGGTCGAGGTGCGGATCGAGGAGCACGTGCGCAAGGGCGCGCCGCCGATGGAGCGCCGGACGTCGCCCGGGAGCCGGCCGCGTGCCAACGAGGGCCGCGAGCCGGGCGAGGCCGACCGCCCGTCCGGCGACTGGATCGGCGGCCACGGCTGGGCGACGTCGCTCCGGACCAGCTCGTTCGCCCTGCGCGCCGCGATCGGGCGGTCCCTCGACGACCTCGGCCAGCTACGTGGCGAGCTCGGCGGGCTCCGCTACTACGAGGCGGGCATCCCGTGGTTCGCGACCCTGTTCGGCCGCGACTCGCTCATCGCCGCGCTCCAGTCGCTGCCGTTCGACCCGGCGATGGCGGCCGACACGCTCCGGCTGCTCGCCCATCGACAGGGGACCAAGGTCGACGACTGGCGTTCGGAGCAGCCTGGCAAGATCCTCCACGAGCTGCGGATCGGCGAGCTCGCCCGCACGGGCCAGATCCCGCAGACGCCCTACTACGGTACGGTCGACGCGACGCCGCTGTTCCTGATCCTCCTCGCCGAGCACGCCGCATGGACCGGGTCGCTCGACCTGTTCACCGAGCTCCGCGAGCACGTCGACGCGGCCCTCGGCTGGCTCGACCGCTACGGCGACACCGACGGCGACGGCTTCGTCGACTACCGCAGCCACACCGATCGGGGCCTCGCGAACCAGGGCTGGAAGGACTCGGGCGACGCGATCGTCGACGCGGACGGGTCCATCGCGCAGCCGCCGATCGCGCTCGCGGAGGTGCAGGGCTACGCGTGGCGCGCGTGGACCGACATCGCGGGGCTGCTGGAGCGCGCGGGCGACGCCGACCACGCCGACCGGCTGCGGCGCCGCGCGGCGGATCTCGCTGGCGCGTTCGAGGACCGGTTCTGGTCCGACGACCTCGGCTGCTACGTGCTCGCGCTCGCCAACGGGAATCCGTGCGACGTCGTCGCGTCCAACGCGGGTCAGGTCCTGTGGACAGGGATCGCGGGCGAGGACCGCGCGCGGCGCGTCGCCGAGCGCCTGATGCAGCCCGACATGTTCAGCGGCTGGGGCGTGCGCACGCTGTCGCGCGATGCGGTCGCGTTCCATCCCATCGGCTACCACCTCGGGACGGTCTGGCCGCACGACAACTCGATGATCGCGAGCGGTTTCCGGCGCTACGGGCAGGACGACGCCGCCGAGCGGATCTTCCTCGGCCTGCTCGAGGCGGGCCAGGACTTCCCCGACGACCGGCTCCCGGAGTGCTTCGCCGGGTTCGGCCGCGAGCGGTTCAGCGTCCCCGTCCGGTATCCCGTCGCCTGCCACCCGCAGGCGTGGTCGTCCGGCACGATCCCATACCTGCTCACGACGATGCTCGGCCTCCAGCCCGACGGGTTCGCGAACCGGCTCGGCGTCGTGCGGCCACGGCTCCCCGTGGGGATCGAGGTCGTCGAGCTCCGCGAGCTTCCCGTCGGCCGCGGGACCGCGCACCTGCGGTTCGAGCGACGCGACGGCGGGACGCGCGTCGAGGTCCTGGAGATCGGCGGCGGGCTGTCCGTGGACGTCGTGCCGGCCGGCGACTCGGGACGATGAGCGGGCTCGGAACCGTGCACGGCCTCGGGACGGCGAACCGCCTCGGGACGGCCGCGCCGGGTCCGTCAGCGTGGCGCGCGCGGGTGGCACCGATCGTGCTCGCCGCGATCGGCTTCCTGATCGCGTGCTACCTCGCGGCGTACCAGGCCGGCGTCGTGGGGGCCGTGTGGGACCCGGTCTTCGGGACCGGCAGCGTCCGGGTGCTGGCGCTCGGCGGCGCCTTGCCGATCCCGGATGCGGCGCTCGGCGCGCTGGGCTACCTCGCGGAGGTCGTGCTCGGGCTCGCCGGCGGCCCGGACCGCTGGCGGTCGCATCCCCGCGTCGTGCTCGCGTACGGGGCGGTGGTCGCGGCGATGGCCGTGGCGGCCGTCGTGCTCGTCGGCATCCAGGTCCTCGTCGTGCGCACCGGCTGCACGTTGTGCCTCGCGTCGGCGGCGATCTCGATCGCGATCGCCGGCCTCGCCTTCCCCGAGATCCGGGCCGCGTTCGACGCGGTCCGCGACCCGCTCCGACATGCGAAAGGAGGCGCTCGATGAGCGTCGTCGTCATCACGGGGGCATCCGCCGGCGTCGGCCGCGCGGCGGCCCGGGCATTCGCCGAGGCCGGCTACGACGTGGGGCTGATCGCCCGGGGACGGGCGGGGCTCACCGGCGCAGAGAGCGAGGTCCGCGCCGCCGGCCGCCGCGCCCTCGTCCTGCCCCTGGACGTCGCCGACGCCGCGGCCGTGGAGGCCGCGGCCGACCGGGTCGAGGAGGTCCTCGGCCCGATCGACGTGTGGGTCAACAACGCGATGCTGTCGGTCTTCTCGCCGATCGCCGAGATGGCGCCCGACGAGTACCGGCGCGTGACGGAGGTCACGTACCTCGGCTACGTGCACGGGACGTTGGCGGCATACCGGCGGATGACGCAGCGCGACCGCGGCACGATCGTCCAGGTCGGCTCGGCGCTGGCGTACCGGTCGATCCCGCTCCAGTCGGCGTACTGCGCGGCCAAGCACGCGATGGTCGGGTTCACCGACTCGCTGCGCTGCGAGCTGATCCACGACCACAGCTCCGTGCGCGTCACGGTCGTCAACATGCCCGCGCTCAACACGCCGCAGTTCGACTGGGTCCGGAGCCGGCTCCACGGCCGCGGCCAGCCGGTCCCGCCGATCTTCCAGCCCGAGGTCGCCGCGCGCGCGATCGTCCATGCCGCCGAGCACCCCCGCCGGGAGCTTCAGGTCGGCCGGTCGACGTGGCTTGCGCTGTGGGGCCAGAAGCTCGCGCCCGGGATCCTGGACTGGTACCTCGGGCGGACCGGGTACGCCAGCCAGCAGACCGACCAGCCCGAGGACCCGGACCGCCCCGACAACCTCGCGGCGCCGCTCGACGAGGCGGCCGACCACGGCGCGCATGGCCGGTTCGACGACCGGTCCGAGACGTGGAGCCCGGCACTGCAGCTCACGATGCATCGCGGCGCGGTCGTCGCCGCCGCGTCGGCCGTGTCGGCCGCGGGGCTGGCACTGCTCGTCGCGGGGGCCGCGCGCTCCCGCGCCGCGTGAGGCGAGCGTCCGGCCACGCGGCGCGCCGCCAGGCACGCGACCTGGATCGGGCAGGCGACCGGCACGGCGGCGGCGCCGGTCGCAAGGCGCCCGTGACCCCGCGGGTGCAAGGGTGGCCGCATGGACGCTGACCGCCGCCCTTGGCCGATCGCCGCGCTTGCCGCCATCGGCGCCGGCGTCATCGCCACGCTGCCCATGAGCGCCGTGATGCTCGCCGCCGACGCCGTCGGCCGGATGGGCACCCAGCCGCCGCGGCGCATCGTCGACGAGGCCGCCGAGCACACGCCCGGCCCGGGCCCGTCGGACGAGGCGCGCGACGCGGCGGCGACGGTGCTCCACCTCGGGTTCGGCGGGCTCGTGGCCGTCGCGGTGCTGCCGTTCCTGGCGCTGGCGCGCCGAGTCGCGGTGGCCCGGGACACACGCGGGGTGCTCGCCGGCGCTGCGTTCGGCCTCGCGGTCTACGTCCTCAACTACGCGGGCCTCGCGCCGGCGCTCGGCGTCCTGCCGCCGCCGACCCGCGACCGCCCGGGACGCCAGGTAACGATGGCCGTCGCCCACCTCGTGTACGGCCTGATCGTCGGCGCCCTCGTGAACCCACTCGCACGCATGGGAGAGCGGAATGGCT
This sequence comes from Chloroflexota bacterium, assembly GCA_025935925.1. Taxonomy (GTDB): domain Bacteria; phylum Chloroflexota; class Limnocylindria; order Limnocylindrales; family CSP1-4; genus CAIXZV01. The sequence goes on along the minus strand of JAICUI010000038.1, from coordinate 27,344 downwards.
AGAGGATCGTGGCTCGGTGACGCCATCGCGGGCGGCATCGCGGGTGGCGCGGCCACCTGGCTGATGGACCAGGCGACGAGCAGCCTGCTGGCCGCGCAGCCGAAATCCGTGACGGACCGGGAGGAGGCCGTGCAGCCGCACGGCCGCAGCGCCGTCGAGAACATGGTCGCGGCCGCGGACGACCAGCTCGGGCTCGGGATGGACAAGCAGGCCCGGACCCAGGCGGCGTCGGTCGCCCATTACGCGCTGGGTGTCGTGCCGGGCGCGGTGTACGGCGTCCTCCGCCGGCGAGTCCCGGTCATCGGCGCGGCGAACGGGCTCCTGTTCGGCACGCTGCTGTGGGCCGTCAACGACGAGTACCTCAACTCGGCGCTCGGATTCGCGGCCCCGGCCGACGCGTACCCGACGCAGACGCACTGGCGCGGGTTCATCGGGCATGCCGTCCTCGGGATGACGACCGACGCCGGGCTCTCGGTGCTCCGTCGCTGACCCGGATCCTGCCAGCGTGCCGCCGCGCCGGCCGCCGACGTGACCGTTGACTTCGCCAGCCTCGTCGAGCTTGCCGGCAAGCTCGTCGACGTGGCGGGCGTGCTCGCGATCGTCCTCGGCAGCGCGCTCGTCGCGGTGCTCGCGGTTGGCCGGCTCGCCGGACGCGAACCCGGCGTCTACACGCAGTTCCGCCAGCAGCTCGGGCGCGTGATCCTGCTCGGGCTCGAGCTGCTCGTCGCCGCCGACATCATCCGGACGGTCGCCGTGACGCCGACGCTCGAGTCCGTGGCGGTCCTCGGGGTGATCGTCCTCGTTCGAACGTTCCTGTCGTTCAGCCTCGAGGTGGAGCTGACGGGGTCCTGGCCGTGGCAGCGCGGCCGCGAGCCGGACGCCGGCGTGACGCCGGGGCCCGCGACCGGTTCCTGACGGACGCCTACGCGTCCATTCGCAGCTCTTCGAGGTCCAGGTCCCGCTCCAGCGTCCGGAGCGTCGCGTCGTTGATCTCGCCCGCGTCGCGCAGCGCGATGACCGCGTTGCGCTGCGCGTTGATGACGCTCAGCTGGATCTCCTCGTGCTCGCGGTGCTCCTGGCGCCGCTCCTCGGTCTCGTCGCTTTCCTCGAGCTCGAGGTGCTCCTCGCGGTCGCGGAGGTTCGACTCGATCCGGTCCAGCAGCGGCTCATGGGTCGGCCAGCGCGTCCGCGCGAGGCCGACGGCGCCCATGCCGGCCTGGATCATCGTCGCCCGCGCGACCTCCATCTCGTCCTCGCCGTCCTCGACGCCGTCCCAGCGCACCCAGCGGACGACCAGCGGCAGCGTGAGCCCCTGCCCGACCAGCGTCGCGAGGATCACGACGAAGGTGAGGAACAGCAGGAGGTTGCGCTGCGGGAAGTCGAGCGGCAGCGCGAGCGCCGCGGCGAGCGAGACGGCGCCGCGCAGCCCCGACCACCCGACGAGGAAGGTCAGCCGCCATGACAGGGCCGGGTCGCGCTCGGCGACACGCCGGCGGGGGGAGCCTGGCAGCAGGCTGGTCAGGAACACCCAGCCGAACCGCGTCAGAACCACGACGGCGACCACGACCGCGGACAGCGCCCCGAGCTGCGTGCCCGGGATCTCGCCCGACGCCCGCAGGCCGGCGAGGACGTCCGGGAGCGCGAGCCCCACGAGGACGAACGCGAGCCCGTTGAGCACGAAGCCGACCATGCTCCAGCTCGTGAGCCACAGGAGCCGGCTGCTGGGCGACAGCATCGTCCCGAGGCGCCGCCCGACGACGAGCCCCGCCGTGACGACGGCGAGCACGCCGGAGACGTGGACCTCCTCGGCGGGCAGGTACGCGGCGAACGGGATGAGCAGCGAGATGAGCACCTCGACGGGCGGGTCGTCGAGCCACTTCACGATCTCGGACAGCACGAGGCCGACGGCGACGCCGATCGCGATGCCGCCGGCGCCCGCGACGAGGAAGTCGCCGCCCGCCTGGACCAGGACGAACCCCGCGGTGGCGGCGCCGACGGCCGCGCGGTACGCGATGAGCGCCGTCGCGTCGTTGAACAGCGACTCGCCCTCGACCAGCGTGACGACGAGCCGCGGGACGCCGAGGCGCCGGAAGACGCTCGTCGCCGCGAGCGCATCGGTCGGCGCCACGATCGCCCCCAGCGCGAACGCCGCGGCCCACGGGATTCCGGGGACCACGGCATACGCGAGCGCCGCGACCGCGACGGTCGTCACGAGGACGAGGCCGATGGCGAGGCGCGCGATCGGCCACACGTTGCGGCGCAGGTCCCGGAGGGGCGTCGTGAACGCCGTCTCGAACAAGAGCGGCGGCAGGAAGACGAGCAGGACGAGGTCGGGCTCGAGCGTGATGTGCGGCACGTCGTGCAGGAGGCCGAGCGCGAGGCCGCCGAGCACGAACAGCGCCGGGTACGGCAGCCCGGCGCGGCGGGCGATCTCGAACAGGACGCCGATGACGATCAGCTCGATGAGGAGCGCGCCGAGAACGTCCACTCGCTACGCGCCCACGTCGCGCGACCCTGCGGCCCGTCGAGCGGAGCGCCGGGCGACGTAGGTGCGCATCTTCTCGCGCGTGCCGCAGTCTTCCATCCGGCACCAGCGGCGGCTCCGGTTCTTCGTCTCGTCGACGAACAGGTAGCGGCAACCGCCGCAGCCCTTCACGCGATCGAGCGGTCCGCGGACGAGCAGCTCGAGGCCGGCGTGTGCGACGGGCCACCAGGCGCGGTCCAGGTCGTCGGTGTCGGGCCAGCCGACCGTGAACCGGCCGTCGGCGTCGGCGAGCGTCGCCTCCGCGAGCGCCTGGGTCGCCGCCGCACGCAGCCGGTCGAGGGCGTCCGCGGGAGCTGGCCGACCGGCCGCAATCGCCTCGAACACGGCATACCCGTCGCTGCGGAGCTGGACGGCACGCTCGAACGCCGCGCGGGCAAGCCTCGGGTGCCTCGCTGCCGCGATCTCGAGCCGCTGCGCCTGGTTGCCGTCCACGAGGCGCATTCGTCGATCCCAGCGAAGCAGATCGTCGTAGCCGTGGAGCGCCTCGCTGTCGGGCGCGCCGCCGGGCGGCCCGCTCTGGGTGTTCGCGAGATCGAGGAGCGGGCTTCCGCCAACGAGCGACAGCTCGTCGACGTCGTACATGGTTTCCATCGAACGTCAGTTTACTGGTTGACGCGGCCCGCGCAAGGCGGTAGTCTCGTTACCGCCATAGTGACGATTGCCGGTAACACGAAACGAACCGGCCCAACCCCCCGGAGGTCACGCATGGACGTCGCCGACCTGCTCGCTCCGATCGCCCTCATCGGGATCATCCTCGTCGCCGTGCACTGGGTCGATGACCCGGAGCTGTGGCCGGCGCCACCCCCGTCGCGGTTCGAGCTCGGATGGCCGCGGGGCGTCCAGGAGGAAGAGCCGGTCCCGTGGCGCACGAACCTCGTGGATCTGCTGCGGGGACAGCGTCCGCGGCGCTGACCGCCGGGCTGCCCGCGACGCCTTACCCCTCGGTATGAGGTGCGCGGTCCTCGGTCAGGTCCTCCGTCGCAACGCCGCGTTTACACCGCCGGCCGCTGCGGGACTATCACCAGCCCCCATGCACGATAGAAACTTGCCTGCCGGCGTGCAGCCGGCGGGAGGTGCCGCATGGAAAGCCGCATCAAGCTCCTGGGCCATCCGGTCCACCCGATGCTGATCGTCCTGCCGCTGGGCCTGTTCTCGATCGCGGTCCTGTTCGACGTCGTGTACCTCGTCACCGGCGACGCGACGTTCGCGGAGGTCGCGTTCTGGAACATCTCCCTCGGGATCGTGGGCGGCCTGCTCGCGGCCGTGTTCGGGGCGATCGACTGGCTCGCCATTCCGGGCGGCACGCGGGCGAAGCGGATCGGCCTGTGGCACGGCGGCGGCAACGTCGCGATCGTCGCGCTGTTCCTGGTGAGCTGGGTGCTGCGCCTGCCCGACCACTCGTACGCGCCCAACATCGTCCCGTTCGTGCTGGGGCTTGTCGCCGTCGTCGCGGCGCTGGTGACCGCGTGGCTCGGCGGTGAGCTCGTCTACCGGCTGCGCGTCGCCGTGGACGACGACGCGAACCTCGATGCCGCGAGCTCCCTCCATCGAGATTCGTCGCCGGGCGCCCGGCGTGGCGCGTCCGGCTGATGTGGCACCTGCTCACCGATCGGCCCGCGGCCGCGCGCGTCGCGGTGCTGCGCGTCGCGCTCCTGCGCCCGGCACTCTGGCGAAAGGCGGCGACCTGACGCGTCACCCGCTGCTTGCCTCGGGGCCGCACACGACGCTCTTCTCCGGTTACACCGTGCTGTGCAGCGCGCCTGACGGCTCGGTCGAGGGTGGCGACCACGGCCTGTTCTTCCGCGACACGCGCGTCCTGTCGCGGCACGGACTGACACTCGGCGGCGACTCGCCGGAGCTGATCTCGGCGGCGCAGCCGTCGAGCGACGCCTGGGTGGCGATGTTCCACCTTCCGCGACCGGGTGGAGACGCCGTGGGGCCAATGCTGCCGCAGGATGCGCTGGAGGTGGCCGTGCGGCGGACCGTGGGGCCCGGGCTCGAGGAACGCATCGACGTCGCCAACCACAGTGCCGTCGCGTGCCGGACGACGCTCCGCCTCACGGTCGACGCGGACTTCGCCGACGTCGCCGAGCGACGCGGATCGCGGCAGCAGCAGGGGTCGATCGTGCGGACGGGCGCCGATGGCGCGGAGCTGGTTCTCAGGTACCGCGTCGTCGTCGACGAGCGGATGGACGAACGCGGGCTGCGGGTCACGGTGGAAGCGTCGTCGACGCCGCCGCGTGTCGGCGATGCCGGGCTCGAGTTCGACCTGGCGCTCGACGCTCGCGCCACCTGGTCGGCGACGATCCGCTTCGCGGTGTGGGACGGCGGCGCCTGGCACGGTCCCGATCCCGCTCCCGGCCGCCGCCGGCGCCAGCGCGAGGCTTGGCGCGACCGCCGGACGACGATCGCCGGCATGGAGCCGCTGACCTCCCTCGTCGAGCGCGCCGCGGACGACCTGTTCGATCTCCGCAACCGGGAGCTCGAGGAGCAGCTGCTCGGCCGCTCGGACGGGGCACGGTGGGTCGTCAACGCCGGCGCGCCGGTGTTCACGGGCCTGTTCGGTCGCGACGTCATCACGGCCGGCTGGCAGTCCGCCATGCTCGGGCCGCGCGCCCTCGCCGGTGCGCTCGACGCGGTCGCGACCACGCAGTCCGAGCGCGACGACGCGTGGCGCGACGCCGAGCCCGGGAAGCTCATCCACGAGCTGCGGTCGGGTCCGCTCACGACGCTCGGCCTGAGCCCGCGTGACGCCTACTACGGGTCGCAGACGACGCCGGCGATGTTCGTGCTCGCCCTGAGCGAGCTCTGGCACTGGACCGGGGACGACGCGGTCCTCGCGCGCCACGTGGACGTCGCGCGTCGCGCCCTCGACTGGGCGCGGGGTCCCGGTGACGCGGACGGCGACGGGTTCCTCGAATACCGGCGGCGGTCGCCGCAGGGACTGCGCAACCAGGGCTGGAAGGACTCGGACGAGGCGATCCGGCATGCCGACGGGTCGATCGTCGAGGGCGCCGTGGCGACGGTCGAGGAGCAGGCGTTCCACATCCTTGCGCTGGAGCGCATGGCCGAGATCCTCGTCGCCCGCGATGACGACGATGGCGCGGCCGACTACCGCCGACGGGCAGGCGCCCTGCGCGAGCAGTGGCATCGGGCGTTCTGGATGCCGGACGAGCGGTTCTACGCCATGGCGCTCGACGGCGAGAAGCGGCAGGTCCGCTCGATCGGGTCGAATGCGGGGCACGCTCTCGGTGCCGGGATCGTTCCACGGGACTGCGCGCGTGCCATCGCCGATCGGCTGCTGGAGCCCGACCTGTTCTCGGGCTGGGGCGTCCGGACGCTTTCGACGCGGCATCCGTCGTACAACCCGTTCGCCTACCACCTCGGATCGGTGTGGCCCGTCGAACAGGCGACGTTCGCCCTCGGGCTCAAGCGCTACGGCCTCGACGAGCACCTGGACCGCCTCGTCGACGCCGTCCTCGCCGCGGCGCTCGCGAGCCGCGACGGACGCCTGCCCGAGGCGTTGACGGGTCATGACCGAGGCCTCGTCCCGACGCCCGTCCCGTACCCCGACGCGAACGTGCCGCAGGCGTGGTCGGCCAGCGCCCTGATCCAGATCGTCCAGATCATGCTGGGCCTGTACCCGTTCGCCCCGGCCCGAGTCCTCGCGATCGTCCGCCCGCGGCTGCCGGCATGGATCCCGAGCCTCACCGTGACGAACCTGCGCGTCGGGCAGGCGACCGTGGATCTGCGATTCGCGCGGCAGCCGGACGGATCGGCCCGATGGGGCGTCGAACGCCGGCGCGGCACGCTTGCCGTGGTCCCGGCCGGTCCGCCGGACGACGTGGATGGCGGGACGCTGCGCGAGCGGGCCGAGCGCGCGGCGCTCGCCCGAGCACCGGGACGGCTGGCGCGCGCGGCGCGCCTCGCGGTCGGTTGGGCCTGACCCCGTTCCTGGAGCGCGACCGCTCCGGATCGGGGATCAGCTCGTGCGCGTCACCTTGGCGATGTGGCGGGGCGCGTCGGGGTCCAGGCCGCGCGCCCTCGTCGCATGGAGCGCGTACAGCTGCCCCGGGACGATGTTCGCGATCGGGGCGAGGTGCTCGGGCAGCCCGGGGACGAGGCGGATGGGCCGGCCGGCGAGGGCCAGCAGGTCGTCGCGGTCCGACACGACGACCACATCGGCGCCGAGCTCGTCGCGCAGCCGGAGGAGCAGCGCCTCGAGATCGCCGGCGGCGCGTCCCGACGGCGCGAGCGCGAGGACCGGGAACCCGGCGTCCACGAGCGCGACGGGCCCGTGGCGGAAGTCGGCGGCGGAGTACGGATCGGCGACGACGTGCGCGAGCTCCTTGAGCTTGAGCGCCCACTCCCTCGCCGTCGCGTACTCGAAGCCGCGCCCGACCACGACGCACGCGTTGCGAGCGCCGAGCGCCGCGGCGACGCCGGCCACGGCCGGTTCCGTCGCGAGACCCGCCGCGACGCCCGCGGGCACGTCGGCGAGCGCCGGATCGCCGGCGAGGGCTCCCTCCGGCGACGCCCAGGCCGCGGCGAGGATCGCGAGGCCGAGGAGCTCCGCGGTGTACGTCTTGGTCGCCGCGATCGCGCGCTCGGGACCGGCGCCCATGTCGACGACGTGCTCGGCGGCCGCGGCCAGCGGCGACGACGGGTCGTTGGTCAGGGCGATCGTCGGCGCGCCCTGCCGCCGTGCCGCGGCGACGACGCCGACGATGTCGGGCGACGCGCCCGACTGGCTGATGCCCATCACGAGGGCGCGACGGTAGCGCGGCTCCACGCCGTAGAGCGACACGACGGACGGCGTCGCGAGGCCGACGGGGAGCCCGAGCCGAACGCCGAACAGGTATTGCGCGTAGATGGCGGCGTGATCGGACGTCCCGCGCGCCGCGATGACGACGTGGTCGACGTCCCGCGCGCGCACGGCGGCCGCGATCCGCTCGATCGCCGGCGCCCGTTCCAGGAGCCCCGCGAGGACGGCCGGCTGCTCGCGGATCTCGTCGGCCAGCGTCACGCGCCGACCCCGGCCTTGCCGCTCGCAACCGGAAGCCGTCCGCGGAACGGGATGTCGCCGAACAGCGCGGCGGTCAGGGCGGCCAGCGTCGGCTCGAGGACGCCGTACGCCGCGAGGTGCGTCCGGGACGCGGGGTACGCGTCGAGGTCCCACGGGGTTCGAAGGGCCGCGGTCACCACCGGCCGCCCGGTGGCGAGCAACGCCTCGACCAGCCCGATCTGCCACGGGTCCGCCGATGCCGACAGGGTGCCGACGACGATCACGTCCGCGAGGCGCGCGCGGGTGGCGACCGCCGCGATCTCGGCGTCGGTGGGCGGGTGCGAGGTGACGACCTCCTCGACGTCGGGCCAGCGCGCGCGGAGCGCGGCCGCCAGCCCGGGTGCGACGGAATCCGATGTGTCTGCCGGTGTCAGCGCCCGCGGCCGCGGCATCACGGCGAGGATCTGCGCCCCGGGCTCGAGCCGCAGCGGCAGCAGGCCGTCGTCGTCGCGCACGAGCGTGATCGAGCGCTCCGCGACCTCCCGGGCCAGCGCGAGGTGCTCGGCGGACCGGACGACCGACGGATCCGGCACCGGGGCCGTCGCGAGCCGTCGCCGCACGGCCGCCAGCCGCTCCGCGGACGCCCGCAGCTCGACGGGATCGAACAGCCGTCTCGTGGCCGCCAGCGCGATCGCGTCCTCGACCCGCCCGAGCCGGATCGGATCCGGGGCGCACAGCAGCAGGTCGACGCCCGCGCGGAGGGCGACGATCGCGTCGACGACCTGGCTCGTCCCCTGGGGCAGCGCCTGCATGTCGAGGGCGTCGGTGATGGTCAGGCCGGTGAACCCGAGCTCGTCGCGGACCAGGTCGTGCATCACCTCGCGCGCGAGGGTCGCCGGCAACGACGCGTCGCCCGTGATCGCCGGCAGGGCGATGTGGGCCGACATCACGACCTCGGCGCCGGCTGCGATCGCCGCCCGGAACGGCACCAGCTCCACGGCGTCGAGCCGCGCGCGGTCGGCGTCGATGACCGGCAGCGCGTGGTGGGTGTCGACGTCGGCATTGCCGAGCCCCGGAAAGTGCTTCGCCGACGCCGCGACGCCGGCGCTCCGCAGCCCTCGAACGAACGCGCCGACCATCTCGCCGACCCGCGCCGGGTCGTCGCCGAACGAGCGGATCCCGAGGTGCGGGTTTGCCGGCTCCGTCGCGAGGTCGCAGACCGGTGCATACGCGACGTTGACGCCCATCGCCACGAGCTCGAGGCCCGTGGCCCGCCCGACGCGCTCGGCCAGCGAGGGGTCGGCGGTCGCACCCAGCGCCATCGCGCCGGGGAAGGGCGTCGTCCCGTCGCCCAGCCCCAGGAACTGGCCACCCTCCTGGTCGCCGGCGACGAGGAGCGGACCCGCGGCCGGATCGCGAGCCGCCGCCGCGGCCTGGGCCGCATCGGTCAGGGCGCGCACCTGGTCGGGGGTGTCGACGTTCTCGTAGCGGAAGAGGCTGATCCCCGCGGCCGGCGCGTCGAGCAGCCGGCGCTCGATCTCGGCCGGCACGGCCGTGCCCTTGAACGCGAGCATGAGCCGGCCGCGGACGTCGGGCAGCCCCCTTCCCGGCGCGGTCACGCGGTCAACCCTTGACCGCTCCCGCGAGGCCACGCACGAAGTACCGCTGCGCGGCGATGAAGAACATGAGGATCGGGACGACGGTGATCGTCACGCCGGCCGCGATCGACCGGAAGTCGGCCGAGAAGAAGCCCTGCAGCGCGGCGAGGCCGACGGGCAGCGTCATCCCCTCGCGGGTGTGGAGCATGAGCGACGGCCACAGGAAGTCATTCCATGACGTGACGAACGTGAAGATGGCGACCGCGGCGAGCGACGGGCGGACGATCGGCATCATGATCCGCCACCAGATCCGGAACTCGCCCGCTCCGTCGACGCGTGCGGCGTCGAGGAGGTCGTTCGGCACGCCGCGGAACGCCTGGCGCAGCAGGAAGATGTTGAACGCGGACACCAGCGCCGGGAAGATCAGCGCGCGCAGCGTGTCGTAGTAGTGGAAGACGTTCACGGCGAGCACGAAGCTCGGGATGAACGTCAGCTGCGCCGGGACGATGAGCGTGGCGAGCAGCGCCCAGAAGATGACCGTGCGACCGGGGAAGCGCATCTTCGCCAGCGGATACGCGGCGAGCGACGCGACGAGCACGTTGAGCAGCGACGTCGTCACCGACACGATCACGCTGTTCACGAAGAACGCCGAGATCGGCAGCGCAGCGAGCACGCGCTGGTAGGCCGCGAGCGTCGGGTCGGTCGGCAGGAACTGGGGCGGGACCGACATCAGCGGATCGTTCGGCCCCTTGATCGACGTCAGCAGCATCCACGCGAACGGGAAGACCGTGACGACGGCCAGCGCCACGAGGACCGCGTACCAGCCGGTCGTCGACGCCACGCGCCGCCAGCGGAACCGGCGCTGGGCCCGGGGCCGCGGCTGCGCGAGCACCTGGCTCTCCGACGTCGCGCTCACGCCTCGGCGTCCCCGCGCTCGAGGAAGCGGACGTTGACGATCGAGAACACGAGCGTCATGGCCAGGAGCGCCATCGCGATTGCCGACGCATACCCGGCATGGCTCAGCACGAACGCCTGCTTCCACAGGTAGAACACGATCGTCACGCCCGAATCGAGGATGCCGCCGGTCCGTCCCGTCAGCACGTAGATCTCGTCGAACACCTTCAGCGCGGCCAGGCTCGAGATGACGGCCACGAACGTGATCTGCGGCCGCAGGCCCGGGATGCTGACGTAGCGGTGCTTCTGGAAGCTGTTGCAGCCGTCGATGCGAGCGGCGTCGTACAGCTCCTCGGGGATGTTCTGGAGCCCGGCGAGGAAGATCACGGAGTAGTAGCCGACGCCCGCCCAGATCGTGAGCAGCATCGCGATCGGCAGCACCATGCTCGGGTTGGCGAGCCACTGGATCGGCGTGTGGATCAGGCCCCACGACAGCAGCACGCTGTTGATGAACCCGTTCCGGTCGAACAGCCAGGTCCAGGCGAGGCCGATGGCGATCGAGCCGCTGACGGCGGGCACGAAGTACAGGGCGCGGAAGATGTGGATGCCGCGCATCGCGCGGTTCACGACGATCGCGAGGCCGATCGACAGCACGATCAGGATCGGCGTCACCAGCAGGTAGACCAGCGAGTGCTGGATCGACAGCCAGAAGGTGGGGTCGTCGACGAGCTTCTCGTAGTTCGCGAGGCCGACGAACACGGGCGGCCGGACGATGTCGTAGTCGGTGAACGAGTAGCCGACGACCGCGATGATCGGATACACGACGAAGATCGCCAGCAGCACCAGCGCCGGGGCGAGGAACAGGTACGGGATGAGCCGGCGGCGGAGGGTCATGGCGGTCGTCCGTGGGGGGATTCCGGGCCCGCCCCCGGTGGGAGCGGGCCCGGCCTGGAGGAGCTGACGCTACTTGATCAGCTTGTTGGCCTGGTCGACGGCATCGGACAGCGCCTTCTGCGCGTCGACGCCGCCGAAGATGGCGGACTGGACCGCCTTGCTGACGATCTCGTTGACGTCGGCCTTGGACGGGACCGTCGGCACGATGTCGGCGTAGGTCGAGATGATGTCCTTGGCCAGCGGCCGAGCGCTGTCCTCGATCGTCGCGGGCGTCGAGGAGAAGAACGGGTCGTCGTACGCCGAGGGGCTCGACGGGTAGATCGCGACCTGCTTGCTGAACTCGACCATCGACCGCGGGTTGGTGAAGAACTGCGCGAGCGCCAGCGAGGCGTTCGGGTACTTCGTGTCCTTCTTGACCGAGATCGACATCAGGCCCTTGCCCGACACGTTGCTCTTGCCAATCGGCTGCTGGACCATGCCGAGGTTCCCGTACAGGGTCGCGTTCTGGTCCTTGACCTGGCGGGCGAGGTTGGGGCCGGTCGCGTAGAACGGCGAGCCGCCCGCGATGAAGGCGTTGAGACCGACCCGGTCGTCCGTGGTCGTGAGGACCGTCTGGTCGACGCTGTTGGCCTTGACCATGTCGACGTACATCTGCAGCCACGCGACGCCCTCGGGGCTGTCGAACGTGAACTTCTTGCCGTCATCGGACAGGACCTTGACGTTGCCCTCGTAGACCATCTGCGCGAGCAGGTCCGACATGGTGAGGCGGATGGTGCACAGGCTGCCGGCCTTGGCGAACGTGTCGCACAGCGCCGGAATCCCGTCGATGGTCTTGGGGAAGCTCGCCGGATCGACGTTGGCCTTGGTGAACAGTGCCTTGTTGAGCAGGTCGACGTTGAGACCCTGGTACCACGGGAACTGGTAGTTCACGCCGTTGACCAGCTGTTCCTTCCAGAGGCCCGGGAAGTAGATGTTCTTGACGGCGTCCGGGACCTTGTCGTCCAGCGGGAGCAGCAGGCCTTTGCCGGCGTACTCGCTGACCCAGCCCTCGGAGACCGAGAGGTTGATGACGTCGGGCGCGCTGCCGGCGTTGAAGGCGTTGTTGAGGTCGTCCTTGAACGTCGCCTGGTGGTCCTCCCAGTCGACCTTGACACCCGGGTACGTCGCCTCGAAGCGGGCGATCGTGTCCTTGAGGTACTGGTCGAAGGTCGGCGACAGGTAGAACGTCCAGAAGTGGATCTCCGCGCCCTGCTCGACGTTCGGGATCACCGCCTCGGCGGGGTCGGGGGCGAGCGGGGTCGGGCTCGCGGGAGTCTCGCTCGCCGCGGTGCTGGGGGCCTCGCTGGCGCGCTGGCTCGCCGGCTCGGTGCTCGGCGCCGTCGTCGGCGCGGCGGTGGGGGCCGTCGTTGGTGCGGGGGTCGGCGTCGCGGCGGCGCTGCTGCACGCACCCGCGAGCACGACCGTCGCCAGCGCGCCGGCCAAGAGCTTGCGTGACGTCACGTGGGTTCTCCTCTCTCCCGGTCCGGTCATCCGGATCCGGGTCCTTGCGCGTGTGTGGATCGCTGGGCGGCTGACGGTGCCGCCGGGTCGCGGTTCAGCTCGCGGTCACCTCCCGGGCTGCGGGCCCGACCGATGCGGCCTGGCCGGCGTCCGCCGAGGCGGTCCGGCGCGCGGCCGAGCGGGCGAGGATGACGCCGCCCCAACCGCCGGCGTCGGCGTCGGGGGGCAGCAGGTGGACGACGTCGGGCGGCAGCGCCTCGCGCGCCAGCTCCGACATCGCGCGCAGGCCGTCGAGGGCCCGCGTGACGGGGTCGAGGAACGGCGTGCCGGCGTGGGTGACGCCGCCGCCGAGCACGACCCGTCGGACGTCGTAGGTCATCACGAGCTCGTGGATCGCCCGGGCGACGTAGCGTCCGGCGGCCTCGACGATCCGCCGGCTCACCGCGTCGCCCCGGGCCGCCTGGCGGTACACGTCGACGGCCGTGCACGGGCGGTCGGTGGGCAGGGACGTGGCCTCGCCGGCATCGACCGCCGCCTGCGCGAGCTCGCCGATCCCGCGCCCCGACGCGAACGCCTCGAAGCAGCCGCGGAGCCCGCACGCGCACCGCGGGCCGTCCGGCTCGAGCACCACGTGGCCGATCTCGCCCGCCAGGCCGCGCGACCCGCGGTGGAGCACGCCGTCGATCACCACGCCGGCGGAGATCCCGGTCCCGATGCCGAGGTACGCGAGGTCGGCGTCGTCGCCGGTGGCCCGCCGGGCGTGGAGGCCGGCGGCAGCGGCGCGGACGTCGTTCTCGATCGCGACCGGGACGCGGAACCGCGCCGCGAGCCGCGGCCCGAGCGGCAGGTCGTGCCAGCCGAGGTTGACGGCGAGCGTCACCGTCCCCTGGCCGGGCTCGACGCGGCCCGGGACACCCACGCCGATCGCGCACAGGTCGGCCGTCGCGCGCCCGGCCTGCTCGAGCGCGGCCTCGAGGGCGTGGGCGATCCGGTCGACGGCGTAGCCGGCGTCCCCGGCCCCCGTCGGGATCACGTGGCGATCGAGGGGCCGCAGGTCCGTGTCCGCGAGGACGACGGCGATCTTGCTGCCGCCGACGTCGATGCCGGCGAGCACGTCGGGTGTGCGCGTCCCGGTCATCGCGCGGGCACCAGGCCGAGCTCGCGGCTCATCAGCAGCGCGCTGGCGCCGAGCAGCACGGTGTCCTCGGAGGTGCCGCCGATCTCGATGCTCGTCTCGCGGCTGAGCAGCGTCAGGGCGCGCCGGGCCGCCTCGTCGCGGACGGCGTCGAGCCACGGGTCGCCGAGGTGCGTGACGTTGCCCAGCAGGACGACGTGCCGGATGTCGAGGGTGCCGATCAGCGCCGCGACCGCGCGTCCGAGCCAGCGGCCCGCGGCGGCGGCGATCCTGCGCGCCTGCTCGTCGCCGGCCCGGACGGCCTCGGCCACGTCGTCGATCGTCAGCTCGCCGCCGTTCTGCGCCAGCCGCCGCGCCAGGTCGCCGTCCGGGTGGCGCGCCGCCTCCGCGAGCGCCTGCTCCACGACCGCGCGCGAGCTCGCGACGGTCTCGAGGCATCCGAACCGGCCGCAGCGGCACTCGACGCCGTCGTCGACCACCGAGGTGTGGCCGATCTCGCCCGCGCCGAACCCGTCGCCCGCGAAGAGCTCGCCGCCGAGGACGATCCCCGCGCCGATGCCGTGGCCGATCTTGATCGCGACGAGGTTGGGCGCCCGGCGGTTGACGTCGAACAGGTACTCGCCCATCGCCGCAGCGCGCGAGTCGTTGGCGACGAACGCGGGGAGGCCCGTCCGCTCGGCGAGGATGCGCCCCAGGGGAAGGTCCTGCCAGTCGAGGTTGACGGCCCACCGGATCTCGCCGGTCTCGGTGTCCACGAGGCCCGGGGTCCCGACGCCGATGCCGAGCAGCCGACCCGCGGGCGCGGCGTCGACGAGCTCGTCCACCAGCCGCTCGACCGCACCCAGCGCCGCCTTGCCGTCGCGGCCGTCGACCGGGACCTCGATCCGGCGCTGGACGCGGCCGCGGAGGTCGACGAGCGCGCCCGCGAACGCCTGCTCGCCGAGGTCGAGCCCGATCACGACCCGTGCGTCCTCGACGACCTGCACGAGGATCGGCGCCTTGCCGCCGGAGGAGGGGCCCCGGCCGACCTCTTCCACGAGGCCCTCGTCGATGGCCTCGCCGACGAGCTCGCTGACGCTCGTGCGGGTCAGCTCGGTGACGCGGGCGATCTCGGCGCGGCTGATCGGACCCAGGTCGTAGATCGTGCGCAGCACGAGGCCGTGGTTGAACGCGCGCGTCTGCTGGTGCGTCGCCTTGGTCGCCAGCCGCATCCGCCGGGAGTCCCTCGCTACTTTGCCAACTCAACGGACAAAGCGCAGCGTGGGACGATCGTGCGCCTTTGTCAAGTCGACGGACAAAGTTTCAGGGCTCACTCCACGCGCCGCGACGGCCCGCGACCGCAACCCACGGCGCGGGTCCCTCGGCCGCCAACTTCGCCACGTACGACTGCCCGGTGGTGTTGAGAACGTCGCCGCTCGGAACCCGCCCCCTAACACCACGCCCCAGTGCTGCTATCGGCCAGTGGAAGGGATCCGTCGTTCCCTGCACCACCGCCTGGTGGTGTGGCGAGGAGCCGCGCGACGGGTGCGACGGCTCGGTCGGGCGTCGCCGCTCGGGGCACCGTACGTGACGTCGGGATGAACGCAGTCGAGATCGGACGCGTCCTTCGCGCACTGCGTCACCAGCGACGCCGGCGCCAGATCGACCTCGCCGCGAAGCTGCAGATCGGCCAGGCAGCGCCGTCGCGCATCGGAGCTCGGCGACCTTTGACGGGGGAGACCGCGCGGCACTGTCGGCGACGGCACGTTCGTACAATCGCGCTCGATGACGCCCCCCGTCCCCGATACGACGGACCCGCTCGACCCCGCCCGGTCGACATCGAGCGAGGCCGCGCTCGAGCAATCCGTGTTCCTGGGCGAGATCAAGGGCAGCGGCTACGAGCTGTTCATGCTCCTCGTGTCGGCCCTCTCCGTCGTGAACCTCGCGATCGTGCTGCTGCCGTTCGAGGGCCCGATCCAGCAGGTCGCGCTGGTCACGGACATCGCGCTCACGTTGGTGTTCGGGTTCGACTTCCTGTACCGGATCCTGACCGTGGAATCGAAACGCCACTACCTCGTCCGCGGCTACGGCTGGGCGGATCTCCTGTCGGTCCCGCCGATGCTGCGCGCCTTCCGCGTGTTCCGCGTCTACGGCGTGCTCCGCCGGCTGCGCCGGCTGGGCGTCGACCGCGTCCTCGACGAGCTGGACACGAACCGCGCGTCATCGACCTTCTTCCTGACCCTGTTCCTGGTCTTCGTCGTGGTCGAGTTCGCGGGCATGGCCGAGTACCGGATCGAGCACGACGCGACGGGCGCGAACATCAAGTCCGCGTCCGATGCGCTGTGGTGGGGGTTCGTCACGATCACGACCGTGGGCTACGGCGACCAGTACCCGACGACGGCGGCGGGTCGTGTCGTCGGCACGCTGCTGCTGTTCGCGGGGATCGCACTGTTCTCGGTGCTGACGGGGTTCATCGCGAACGCGTTCCTCGGGCCGCGGCGGCGGCGGACCCGGACCGTCGACGACGGTTCGATCGAGGCGGACGTCGTCGCGCTCCGCCAGCTGCTCGACGAACAGGAGACGCGTTCGGCGGCGATCCGGTCCCGGCTCGAGGAGCTCGAGCGCAAGGCGCTCGGCCGGCACCCGTGACGGCGCCGCGGCGTCGGATCCCCATGCGGCCACGTCGCCTCGCACCGGCGGTGCTCCTCGTCATCGCGGCCCTGGCCGTCGTCGGCTGCAACCCGGCCGCCCAGGCGACGGCCCCGGCGCCGCCGACCGCCGCCGTCACGACGCCCGAGGAGGCGATGGCCGCCGTCCGTGCCCGATCGCCGTTGTTCGACGGCCTCGCACGCAAGGACCCGAACGCGGTCGGGCAGGGGAGCTGGTGGGACGCCGTGCCCGACGACGAGGGCATCCTCGTGTCGATCCAGGTCGGCTGGGGCGATTGCCAGGCGGGCTGCATCGACCGTCACACCTGGGCATGGGAGGTCGACACCGACGGCCGGACCACGTTCGTCCAGGAGCAGGGGTCGCCGCTGCCCGACGACGTCCTCGCCGGGCTGACGGGCGCATCGAAGGCGCAGGGCGTCGGCGGGCGGGCGACGGCGGGCCCGACGTGTCCCGTCCAGCGCCCGAACGACCCGGCATGTGCGGGACGGATGGTGGAGGGTGCCCATCTGCGCGTCACCACCGCGGGCGGCAAGGAGGTCGCGACCTTCACGACCGACGGGTCCGGCCTGTTCCGCATCGCGCTCGAGCCGGGCGAGTACACGGTCGCGGCGTCGCCCGTGGAGGGGCTGATGGGCACGCCCGGCCCGTCGACGATCGAGGTCCGGCAGGGTGCCGAGACCTGGCTCGACCTCGCCTACGACACCGGGATCCGGTGACGCGCGCTCCCGCTACTTGATGAGCTGGACGCCGATCGCCTTGCTGTTGCCGGTCCCGCCGCCGACACCCGCGCCGATCGTGCCGGTGCGCACGATGCTCTCGAACTTGCCGACGAGGCACGACGTCGCGCCGTTCCCCGTGTCGCACACGGCCTTGTTGTTGCCGTTCAGGTAGGCGCCGAACGGCGTGCCGGCGTTCTGGCAGTCGGCGTCCGTCGCCGAGCACAGGCGGAAATGCGCGAACGACGGGATGCGGTACCACATGTTCGAGCCGTTGCCGCCGAGGTCGCCGGCCGGGCAGCCGAAGTTGGGCGAGGTGTTGATCTCGGGCGTCGTGTTGGTCGGCGTGCCGTTGTGCGAGGGGTTGCACGTCAGGTCGAACTGCGGCACCAGCACGATCTGGCCGTCGTAGGCGCGGATCGCGGCCTCGAGGCCGGTGGCGTTCGGGTTCCCGGACGCCGTGATGAACTGCCAGCTCGGGAGCGGCACGGCGGGGTTCGTCGGGTCGTTCACCTGGTCGATGAGCTCGTTCGTGCCGCCGCCCTTGGGCGTCCAGTCCAGCCAGCCGACGTTGCCGGCGGCGTTGCTGCACAGCGGCACGCGGTACACCGTCCGGCCGTCGGCCGACCACTGCTCGCCGGTGTCGATCAGACGGTTGCTGCCGTCGCACGTGACCTGGTCGACGGGCATCGCCATCGGCAGCAGCCCGCACCACTCGCTGTCCGAGGCGGCACAGGATTCCTGCAGGAACCCGGCGGCGGCCGTCGTGATCGCGCCGACCGGCATCGTGTTGATGCCGAGGACGCGGGCGAAGTAGGTCCCGACGTCGCGATGGGTCTTCACGAGCACGCCGGCCGTCGGACCCACGGTCAGACTCGGGCAATCGGGCGTCGTGCTCGTCGGGTTGGGCATGCCCGTTCCCACCTGCTTCGCGTTGACGAAGTCGTACACGCCGCCACCGGTCAGCGACGCGGTCCCGTCGGTCTTGAGCGGGATGCCGCAGATGTCCGTGTAGTAGGCCGCCTCGACCGTGACGCCGTTCGCGGCCGCGCTCGAGAGGATCGCCGCATTGATGCTCGCGTCCCACCCGCCCGCGGGTGTCGTGGCACCCGCCAGCCGGCTCGCAAGGACGAGCGCGCCGGCCTCCGCGGCCGCATCGGCGCCGTTCTGGACGCCGCGCTCATTGGCCATGGCATTCCCGCCGTCGATGACGAGCCCCGAGACGCCCATCAGGACGACGAGGGCGAGGACCATGATCACGAGGGCCTGGCCACGCTGGCCCTCCGCCGTTCGAAGGATCACGGAAACACACGCTCCAGGGGGATCTCGGACGATGCCGACAGGGAGATCGGGCCGACGAGGGACGCGATCACCGGGGTGATGGGATGCCACGTTGCGGTGACCGACACGGTCACGAGACAGTTCGGGTGGAGGGTCGTCGAGCAGTCGAGCAGCGGGTCGTCAGGCGGGTCGCTGTACGCGAGCGTGACGTCCGCGGGGCGTACACCCAGCGTGAACGAGCTCGCAGCGGTACAGGCCTTCGCCGACCAGTGGGGGACTGTGACGTCCTCGATCGGCATGTCCTCGTTGCAGGTCGTGACGGTGTCGGCGGGTGCGAGCTGGTTCACGGCGGCGACACGTGCGCCGTGCCGCGCCGCGTCGGCGAGCGTGTTGTAGGCGAATACCGCGCGGCCCATGTCGACGGCGCCCGTGACCATGAACATGATCAGCGGCAGGACGAGGGCGAACTCCATCAGCCCCTGCCCGGCAGACCGGTGGCGGTCGATGGGCCGGCGAGCGAGACGCCGCACGATTCCGGTCACGGCGACCAGTTCACGGTCATCCCCGTCGACGCGCACGGCCGGTTGCCACCGGCGACCAGCGTCTGGGACGTCACGCGTCCGGAGTCGTTCTTGCCGACGAGCGGCGAGAACACGAGCGTCGTCGTGAACTGCGCGCCGTCGTCGTTGCCGTGGCCTTTGATGCCCCACAGATCCGCGGCGAGCTTGATGCTCTCGCCGACGAGGTTCGGGACGACGCACATGGCCGGGGTCGGCGACGGCGTCGGCGTCGGCGCGGCGGTTGCGGTCGGCGAGGCCGTCGGCGTGGCGCCCGCGGTCCCCGTCGGGGTCGGCGACGGGCTGGGCGTCGGGCTCGGCGACGGCGTCGGCGAGGGGCTCGCCGTCGGCGATGGCGTGGCCGTGTGGGCGGGGCTGGGCGTCGGCGTCGGGATCCCGGTGATCGTGCCGTTGCGGATCGGGAACGCCGCGCTGGCCGAGACCGTCACCGGGTTGCCGACGATCGCGCCGATCATCGGTGTGATCAGGTAGAAGGAGCAGCTGATCCGCACGGTCACCGGCACGCCGAGGCCGTCGTCTCCGTCCGGTCCGCTCGGAAACGACGGCGCGGGCAGGGTCGACGGGACGGTGCAGTTGATGTCCTGCGCCTCGCGCCGGATCTGTCGGAGGTACTCGGCCTGCGCGCCGGCGTCGGGGTCGACGGTGCTCCAGGCGTCCGGGTTCGCGGCGGCGTAGTCAGCGGCGTGGCGCGCCATGGCGTGCAGGTCGACCCAGCCCAGGAAGACCCGACCGAAGTCGATCCCGCCCAGGATCACCAGCAGCACGACGGGCATGACCAGCGCGAGCTCGACCATCGACTGGCCGCGCGATCGCACGCCGGCCGCCGTGGAGGGGCGCGCCCGCAATCGTCGGGCGTGGAGCTGGGCGAGGAACGGCATCGACGGACTAGTTCGTCAGCCGGACGACGGTGTCGCCGAACTGGCCCCCGTGGCCCTTGCCCTGCTTGATGCTCATCCCCGAGTAGTTCACGGGGGCCTCGAACCAGCCGCTGATCGATTTGGTGCTGCCGCCCACGGACCCGGTCAGATGGAACATCGCCCAGCCGACGAGCCCGCCGCTGTCGTCGACGACCGCCACCGGGAACGTCTTGCCGACTTGGCTTGCGAGCGAACTGAACAGCGTCGCGTGCGCGCCGGCATTGAGCGGGCCGATCAGGTCGGTCAGGCCGATCTCGGTCGACGAGCCCCGATCGTTGATCAGGTCGTTGACCGTGTTCGAGTTGCCGTTGCACGGGTTGCCGTTGGCCGTGCAGTAGACGGTCCAGTTGAACGAGGTCTCGTCCTGCGGCACGTCCTGGCTGCCCGAGCCCGGCTCCGTGAAGCTCATCTCGCGCGTGGAGCCCACGCCATGCGGAAATGCCTTCTGGTTGAACAGCAGCGGCATCGCACCGATCACGGAGTTCGGAAGCCCCGCCTGCGCGGTGGCCGTCGCGCTGACGTCCCAGCTGCCGAAGCCGAGGATCCCGGAGAAGAAGTTCCGGTGGGGCTTGCTGACGGTCGCGGTGACCCACGTGATCCCGCCGCTCGTCGTCACGTTGGCCGTCACGACGACGTTATCGGTCCCGTTGACGAAGCCGTTGGCGGCGGCGTTCGCCTGCGCCTGGCCGATCGCGGCAGCGGAGCTGGCGTTGTTGGCATAGTCGTACGCGCCGGCCATCGCGGCGGCGTCGGCGACGTTCTGCTGATCGCGGCGCTGGACCATCGTCAGGCCGCCGTCGATGACCAGGCCCGTGACCGCGATGATCGCGACGAGGCAGATGGCGAACAGGGCCAGCATCTGGCCGCGCTCGGGCGACCGGTTGGACGTCATGGCGAGGGGCTCCTTCACGGGATCTCGACGTGGGTCGTCGAGCCGAGGGTCGACGGGGCGACCATGCTCAGGACGGGGGTGAGGACCTGGAACGGCACCGAGACGGTGACCTTGACGAAGTCCCCGGACGGGCACGGCAGCGTCGTCACCGTCGTGTCCTTGAGGTCGGTGCAGGTGTACGTCACGACGGCGGTCGCGCCGGCGAGGCCCGGAACCAACGAGTTCTGGGTGCTCCGGACGTTCGCCGTCTCGGTCGACGTCCCGAGGGTGCACGGGGCGGCGTCGCACATGTGCGTCGCGGTGACTCGGGCGAGCTCCCGGGCGGCCTCCGCCACGCCGTTGTACGTGTAGATGCCGCGACCAAGGTCGATGATCCCCATCAGGATCACGAGGAACGGCAGGAGCACGAGCGCGAACTCGACGAGCGACTGGCCGCGGCTGCGGTCGCGGTTCCGGCGGCGGATGAAGCGGCTCATTTGACGTGCACCTGGACCGCGCCCGTGGTGTCCGTGCCCGCCGCGTTGCCGACGGTCAGCTTGACCTTGTACACGCCCTTCACGAGGTAGCTGTGCGGGGGCGGCGACATCTCCGTCGACGTCGTGCCGTCATCGAACTCCCAGAACCACGAGGTGATCGGGCAGAACGGCGACGTCGTGGTGTTGGTCATGGTCAGGACCACCGGTGCTGCGCCGGTGTCCGGGACGATCGTGTACGTGAAGCCGGCGCTCGGCAGGGTGCAGTTCGGCGTCGGGCTGGGGCTCGGGCTTGCCGTCGGCGTCGGCGTCGGGCCCGCCGTGCCGGTCGGCGTCGCCGTCGGAGGAATGGTCGGCGTCGCGGTCGGCGTGACCGTGGGCGTCGCCGTCCCGATGGGTGCGGAGGTCGGCGGCACCGGCAACGTCTCGATCTGGTTCGTCGCGGACCGGGTGAACGTGACCGCCGTCGTCCCGCCGAAGAACGGCGCGAGGATCGGCGTCAGGAGCTGGAAGTGCCCGACCACCGCGACCGTGACCTGGTTGCCGAGGCCGGTCGCGCACCCGGACGCCGAGCAGGACACGCTCACGTCCGCCGGAGCGATCGTCACGCCGGAATTCTTCGCCTCGAGCAGGACGCGGCAGATCACCTTGTTCGTCTTGGCGTCGGCAGGGCACGGCAGCGTGTTGTTGATGTCGGCGGGCGTCTTCGCCGCCTGGAACGCGCCCTCGCGTGCAGCGTTCTCGATGCTCAGCTCAGCGAGCGCCAGCCGGCCGAGGTCGAGCGTCGTCGCGAACAGGAGCATGAGCACCGGCAGGATCAGCGCGAACTCGACCATGCTCTGGCCGCGCGATCGCCGTCGGCTCCCCAGCGGGGAGGGCCAGCGGCGGCCTGCAGCGGGTGGCTTGAAGACGGACATTCGGATTCCCGGAATGCGGATGAGAACCGGCGGCGATGGTCGAGACGCCGACTTGCACCGTGGCTTGAAACGGTGCGCGGCTGCATAGCCCGTTGGTCCCGGCGGGGGATCCGGACAGTCCCATGCGGCTCGCCGCAGGGTCCGGGAACACGAAAAACGCGGCCCGGTCAGTGCCCGGGCCGCGTCGGTGGTCGCAGCGCCCTACTTGATGAGCTGCGTTCCCACGACCTTCTCGCCGCCGATCCCGCCGCCGACACCGGCGCCGACCGTGCCGGAGCCAAGGATCTTGACGAAGCGGCCGACGATGCACGAGGTCGCCCCATTGCCGCCGACCTCACACTCGGATCGGTTCGTGCCCTGGATGTACGCGCCGTAGTTCAGGCCCTGTGCCGCGCACGCCGCGTCGCTCGCATCGCAGAGCTTCAGGAACGCGAAGCTCGGCATCCGGTACCACTGCTGCTGGCCGTTCCCGCCGCCACCGCCACCGCCACCGCCACCGTTGCCGTTGTTGTTGTTGCTATGGCCCGCGGGACAGCCGTACAGGGGACCGACGGTCACTTGCGTATCGTCCGGGTCCGAGTCGCACGTTGCGTCGAATTGCGGGATCAGCACGACCTGCCCGTCGTACGTCCGGATGGCCGACTCGACGGACATCCCGCACGTCCCGCCGCCGCCATTCGTGTTCCCGGTCTGCGTCACGAATTGCCACGACGGCAGGTCGATCGACGGGTTGTTCGGATGGAGGATGGAGCAGACGAGCTCGGACGAGCCGCCGTTGGGGGGCGTCCAGTCGAGCCACCCCACGTTGCCCGGTCCGTTCGAGCACAGCGGGATGCGATAGACAGGCCCGAGCTCCCATTCCTGCCCGGTCGTGACAAGGTTGTTCCGGTTATCGCACGTCGCGACATTTACCGGGATCGTCACCGGAAGGATGGAGCACGCCTGGCTCTCGGTGGCATCGCAGAAGCCCTGGAGGTACCCCGAGACCGCGGTCGCCCGCATCCCGACCGGGACCTGTCGCTGTCCGACGATGCCGCCGAAGAACGTCTGAATGTCCTTGTGTCCCAGCACGAGCACGCCGGCAGGCGGCCCGACGGTGAGGCTCGGGCAATCGGGAGTCGTCGCCGAGCTCGCCGGGAACCCGTGGCCCACCTCGGCGGCGATCGAAAGGTTCTCGATCCCCGACGCGTCGACGGCCTTGGTGCCGCCGGACGTCAGCGGGATACCACAGATGTCCGTGTAGTACGCGTGCTCAATCGTGATGCCGTTCGCGCCTGCGTTGGCGTTGACCTGTGTCGCCACCTCCGCATCCCAGCCGCTGGCCGGCGCCGTCACGCCGGACAGCTTCTGCGCGAGGACGACGGCGCCGGCCTGTGCCGACGAGTCCGCCCCGTTCTGGACGATGCGCTGCTGCGACCAGAGGTTGCCCCCGTCGACGAGCAGAGCGACGCCGGTGAGGACCACGACGAGGGCGAGTGCGAACAGGACGATCGCCTGTCCGCTCGCGTGCATGACCTGCGCCGGCCGGCGGCCGGCTCGCATGGACCGCTCGATCACGGGAACACCCTTTCGACTGGCATCTGCGCAGTGCTGGTGAGCCTGATGGGGCCGAAGTAATCGCCGACGAGCGGCGTCACGGGCTGCCAGTTGACTGCCACCGACACCGTGGCGAGGCAGCCGACATGGACGGCGACGGTGGGCGTCATCTGGCAGACAAGCGTCGTTCCTGCGGGCGCCGCGTACGTCACCTGCACGTCGGCTGCCTGCAGTCCGACGGTGGCGCCCGCCGCCACCGCGCACGGAATCGCTCCCCAATGCGGATTGTTCTTGTCTTCCACCGGCCGACGGACGTCGCACTCGGTCGCGTTCGTCAGCTGGTTCACGACCGCGACGCGCGCACCCTGTCGGGCTGTGTCATTCAGCGTGCTCAGCGTGAAGATGGCGCGGCCACCATCGAACAGGGCGATCAGCAACAGGAGGAATACCGGCATGATCAGCGCCGTCTCCGCGAGGCTCTGGCCGGCTTCCGAGGACCTGCGGAATCTCACGGCGAGACCGTGACCTGGAGACTGTCGCAGAGGCCGGTGACCCCGGCCTGCGGTACCTGATTCCCGATGTCGTAATGCGGCGGAACGAGCGGCGAGAAGATGACGTTGGTGTTGAACCCAGCTTGGCGCCACTGCTGCTGTGCCTGGTTCGAGCGAACGCCGATCAGGCTCGGAACGGTGCAGACTGCCGGCGTAGGCGTGGGCGTGGGCGTCGGAACGGGCGTCGGCGTTGGTGACGGAGACGGCGTTGGGGTCGGCCCGGTCGCGGTCGGAGTCGGGACAGCGGTCGGTGACGCGGTCGGCGATGGTGAAGGCGAGGGTGTGGGCGCAGGCGTTGGATAGGGCGCGATGGTCGCGGCCGGAATGCCGTCGATCGAGCCGGCCCGGATCGGAAAGGCGGCGGAGGCGCTGACCGGAAGCGGGTTGCCGATGATCATGCCGATCACCGGCGTCAGCACTTCGAAGTCGCAGGTGAGCCGTACGGTCGCAGGTGACCCGATCTCGGTCCCCGCGCTGAAGTCGGGCGGCGGCACCGGTGAGTGCAACGGGCACCCGACGCCGTTGGCCTCGGCCTGGACCATGGCGGCGTATTGTGCCTGGAGGGTCGCGTTCGGGTTGCCTGCGTTCCAGGCGCTCGGGTTCGTCGCCGCGAAGTTCGCGCCGACACGCGCCGCGTTGTTGACCGCGATCCAACCGACGAACGCACGAGCGAAGTCCAGGCCGATCAGCACGATGAGCATCAGGACCGGCAGGATCAGCGCGAACTCGACGAACGACTGGCCTCGCTGGCGAAGACCTCGTTTTGATCGGCGCTGCCCGCGGCGGGCAAACGGCATGAACATTCGGATTGCGAACCCCGGAGCGCGGGTTACAGGACGGGCGGGCAGGACTATCGGGCTAGTACCTTACGACCTCCCTTGCAGGTGGTGCGCCCAGCCATCGTCGCCACCGAGTCCGGGTACGAACGATCCATTGCCGCTGAATGCGTGGCGCGAGAGTCTTCGGCCATGAAGAAGCGAGTCTTCGCCGCCGTCCTCTGGACCTACGTCACGTGGTACGCCTGCAATGTGTTCGGAGCGTACGCAGGGCTCACGCTTCCCGGCGTGGCGATTGGCCTCCTCGCCGGCGTCGTCGTCCTCGGTCTCCCGATCATGCGTGGTCAGACCGCTCCGACTGGCGTGCAAGCGGCGTCGCCCGTCGCGATCGAGGGCTGATCGCCCGCCGCGAGTCCTCCGAGACAACCGAACGCCCGCCTGACACGGAGTCTGGCGGGCGTCTTGATTCCCCCCGGCGATGACCGGTCGTCACGGTCCGCGAATCCACGGTGCGGCCGCACACCGGCTCATCCGCGGCCTACGTCTCTTCGGCGGCCTCCGCGGGTAGCCGGATCGTGAAGGCCGCGCCGCGCCCGTCGGCCCGCGGTTCCAGCACGAGGTCGCCGCCCATCGCCCGGCAGAGCTCGCGCGAGACGTAGAGCCCGAGCCCGGAGCCTTCGCCTGTCGGCCGGTCGGCGCCGCGCTCGAATCGCCCGAACAGCCGGTCCCGATCGTCGTCGGCCACGCCCGGGCCATGGTCAGCCACGGTGAGCAGCAGGTCGTTCGACCCCGGTTCGAGCGCGATCGCCGCGTCGATCGGCGTGCGTGCGCCGTAGCGCAGCGCGTTCTCGAGCAGCGCCCACAGGACCTGGTCGAGCTGGTCGCGGTCGCCCAGCGCCAGCCAGCCCTCGGATCCGTCCTCCAACGTGAGCTCGACGTCCTCGGCGCCGATCGCCTCCCACGTCCGGCGCACGAGCGGCCCGAGCGCGAAGACCTCGACACGAGATCGCAGCGCGCCGGACTCGATCCGCGTGACCGTGAGCAGCTGACGGACCATCCGCGACAGCCGGTCGGACTGCTCGGTGATGATGTCGAGCCGCCGGTCCGGCTGCTCCGCCGCGAGCTGCTGCGCGTACCCGCGGATGCTCGCGAGCGGCGTCTGCAGGTTGTGCGACACGCCGCGCAGAAAGTCGTCCTTCGTCTCGTCGAGGCTGATCAACCGCCGGTTCTGCGCCTCCACGCGCGCGTACAGCTCGGCGTTCCGGATGGCGGCGCCGATCTCGATCGCGAACAGCTCGAGCAGGTCCTGGTCGGCGCGCTCCCATCGCCGCGTCGCGGGAAGGTGCCCGATGACGAGCCCGAGCGTCCCCTCGCCGGCCGCGAGCGGCGCGCGGACCGGCACGGGCTCACCGGGCACGACCTCCTCGACCGGGATGGTCGCGGGGTCGACGAGCAGCACCTTGCCGTCGACCATCCCGAACACCGTGGACGCGAACCCGCCTGCCCGCCGCGCGATCGCGATCGGCGGGTCGCCGAGGCTGATCGACTGGACCGCGTCGAGCAGCCGCCGGAGCTCGCCGTTCCGGCGCGCGAGGTCGCGTGACAGCCGCTCGTGCCGCTCGGCCAGCAACGTGAGGTCGTCGTCGCCGGTGAACTCGAGATGCGCGCCATCGCCGGCCGTCAGCCGGTCGACCGAACGGGTGATCGCCCGGATCTCGCCGCCGAGGTTCGCCGCCAGCACCGCCGCGAGCAGCAGCGCGACCGCGACGGAGATCGCGACGGCAAGCAGCAGGATGCGGGCAAGCGTCTGGTCCGTCGACCCCGTGAGCACCAGCGCAGTCACGCCGAACACCGTGACCGGCAGCACCGCCGCGGTGATGAGCCCGAGCGTGAGCCGGGTGCGGAAGGCCGGGCCGGAGCGCCGGAAGGGCGCGGCCTCGGCGGGGTCGCGCTCCGGTTCGCGCTCCGGTTCGCGCTCCGGTTCGCGCCGCGCGGCGTCCTCGGCCGTCACGCCACCGCGCCGGCCGACACGAGTCGGTACCCGATGCCCCGAACCGTGAGGAGATGGACGGGCTTGTTCGGGTCGACCTCGACCTTCTGGCGCAGGCGCCGCATCGTGACCCAGACGTAGCTCGGGTCGGCGTCGTCGGTGTCCGCCCAGCCACGGGCGAGCAGCGTTTCGGTCGTGACGGTCTGGCCGAGGTTTGCCGCGAGCGCGTACAGCAGCCGCGACTCGGTGGGCGTGAGGGTGACGGTCCTGCCGTCGACCTCGGCCTCGCGGCGATGCAGCTCCAGCGCGAGCTTCGGGCCGAGCTCGAGGCGCTGGCGCGGCACCCGGTCGCCCAGCCGGCGGAGGACGCGCTGGATCCTGGCGCGCAGCTCCGGGTAGTGGTACGGCTTGGTGACGTAGTCCTCGGCGACCTCCTCGAGGAGGTCCGCCTTCGAGTCCGCCGTGTCGATCGCCGAGAGGACGATGATCGGGAGGTC
>JAICUI010000078.1 GCA_025935925.1 Chloroflexota bacterium | reverse complement strand
GTGCGCACCTCGGTCACGAACACCAGCGGCGCGACGCGCTCGCGGAGGGCGTCCAGGGCATCGAAGGCGGCGATCGCATGCCGCCGGTCGACGAGGTACTCGGACTGGAGCTCCTCGCCGGCGCTCGGTGTGTGGTCCAGCCGGAAGTGCGGCAGGCGCGCGTGCCACGGGCCCGGCACGCCGTCCTGCGTCGTGCACGCCGCCGGGTCGAGGCCGGGCACCGGATGACGCGGGCCGGGCGCCCGGCGGGCACCGAGCACCGCGGCCGGGAACCGAGGCGGGCCTGCGCCGGGCAGCACGCGACGCTTGATCCACAGCTGGTCGACGACGCCCGCGCGCCACGTCGTGAACCAGCTCACGCTGTCGCCCATCGCCGCGAGCTCGTCGAACCGGTCGCGGAACGCCGCGGCCGGCAGGTCGTCGTAGACCACCTGCGCGACGTCGTAGGCGGGCTCCGCCTCGAGCTCCAGCCGCGTGACCACGCCCATCGCGCCGAGCGACGCCGCGACCCCCGGTAACGAATCGGGGTCGTCGTCGCGCGTGAACGTCGCGAGCTCGCCGTCGCCGCGCACGAGCTCGACGGCCGTCACCGCGGTCGGCAGGCAGCCGAGGCGCTCACCTGATCCGTGGGTGGCCGTGGCGCACGCACCGGCGACCGAGATGTGGGGCAGCGACGCGAGGTTGTGGAGCGCGAGCCCGGCGGCGTCCAGCGCCTGCACGAGGTCGCCGTACCGGACGGCGCCATCGACGATCAGCCGCCTTCGGTCGGGATCGGCGGCCGCGACCCGCGGGAGGCGCGCGAGCGACACATGGTCGCCGGTCGTGTCGGCGATCCCATTGAAGCTGTGTCGCGATCCCAGCGGCCGGAGCGACGACGACGCCCGCACGAGCTCCTGGAGCTCCTCGACGGTGCGCGGCTCGAGGACCCGCCGAGCCCCGTACGCGACGTTCCCCGCCCAGTTGCGCATCGCCCGATTGTGCTCGATTGCGATCCCGACGACAGGCGGCGCCCCACGCCTTCGAAGCCCCCGTTGCCCGCGCGCCGGTACGGTCGGACGATGTCGACGCCGCTGGATCCCGAGCCTGCCACGACGACCGGCCGCGACGAGCTGCCCGCGTACATCTCGAACGGCCTCATCGGCATCCGCGTCCTCGATCTCCCGCTGCTTCCGGGAATCGTGCTGGCCAGCGGCTACAGCGGGCTCCATCCCGAGGTCCAGGTCGAGGCGGCCGCCCAGGCGCCGTACCTCCTCGCGGGCGACATCTGCGTCGATGGCGTGTGGCTGACGATGGACACGCAGCAGGCGGAGTTCGTCGACCAGCACTACGACTTCTCGAACGGCGAGGTGACCACCCGGTTCCGGTTCGTGACCGAGCAGGCGACCGCCAACGTCGAGGTGCTGACGTTCTGCAGCCGCACGCAGCCGACGCTCGCGCTCCAGGAGGTCGCCGTCGACGTCGACCGCGAGTGCGACCTCCGGCTTCGCGCGATCGTCGACATCACGCAGGTCCACGGCCGCCTCCTCCGCCGGACGCTGGTCACGCCCGGCCGCCCCGACGACACGCTGGTCGACGGGTCGATCCTCTGGGCGTCGCTCGGCGACAAGTCGCGCTGCGGGATCGCGCTGTGGAGCCAGGTGGTCGGCGAGCCGCAGCCGCAGCGCCAGGTCCTCGATTGGGGCCTCGAGAGCGGCCTCGCGACGGAGTATTCGGTCCACGCGGTCCCCGGCCGCCGCTGGCGCCTTCGCCAGATCGCGAGCCTCGTCCCGAGCGCGCTCCATGCGGACGCGGACCGCGAAGCGACACGGCTCGGGGCGAAGGGCGCGGAGCAGGGCTTCGAGTCGCTGCGGGCGGAGAACCGCGTCGAGTGGAACGAGCTCTGGAAGGGCCGGGTCGTGATCGATGCCGACGACGACCGCTGGCAGCGCCTCGCGGACGCGGCGTTCTACTACCTCAACGCCTCGACCCACAGCTCGGCGCCGTCGAGCACCTCGATCTACGGGCTCGCGCAGTGGATCAACTACCACTACTACTACGGCCATGTGATGTGGGACGTCGACTTCTTCTGCGTCCCTCCGCTGATCCTGTCGCAGCCCGACGCCGCTCGGTCGCTGCTCCGGTATCGCACCCAGAGCGTGCGCGCCGCGCGAAGCAACGCCCGGCTCAACGGGCGGCTCGGGCTGCAGTTCCCGTGGGAGAGCGGCCCCAACGACGGCGACGAGGCGTCGCCCGGATCCGGCAAGGCGTCGTGGTACGAGGATCACGTCTCGCTCGATGTCGCCTGGTCGTTCGGCCAGGTGGTCCACGGCACCGGCGACGGCAGGTTCCTCGAGGACGAGGCGGCGCCGGTGATCTTCGGCGTCGCGGACTGGATCACGAGCCGCGTGGTCCCGAGCGGCGACGGCTTCGCGATCCGCGACTGCATGGGCATCGCCGAGCGCTCGGAGCCCGCAGACAACGACGCCTTCACCGTCGCGGGCGCCAAGGCGGTCCTGCGTGACGCGATTGCGCTCGCGGAGCGGCTCGGCAGATATGCGCCGCCGTCGTGGGAAACCGTCCTCGGCGGGCTCGAGCTCCCGACGGACGGGGCGGATGGCGGCCTCATCACCCACGACGCGTGGACGCCCGACGAGGAGAAGGGCGCCACGCCGGGCCCGCTCGCCGCGCTGTTCCCGCTCTGGACCGACGTCTCGCCGGAGACGGCCAAGGCGACGCTCGATCGGTACCTCGCGCTCGCCCCCGACTACATCGGCAGCCCGATGCTGTCGCCGTTGTACGGCACGTGGGCGGCGTGGGCCGGCGACCGGGCGCTCGCCGCCCGGCTGCTGGACGAGGGCTACTCGCAGCTGATCGGCGAGCGCTACCTCCAGACGCTCGAGTTGGACCCGCGCAAGAACCCGCAGAAGCCGCGCTCGGGCCCGTTCTTCGCGAACCTCGCCGGGTACCTCAGCGGGCTGCTCTACGGGCTGCCGGGGATCCGGATCGGGCCCGAGGATCCCGCGGCATGGCCGCAGCGCGCCGTCGTGCTCCCCGAGGGCTGGCGGTCGATCGTGGTCGCGCGGGCCGGTATCCGGCAGCTGCCGGCGCGTATCGTCGCGCGCCACGGGGACGAGCGCGCGACCATCGAGCTGCCCGGCAAGAAGCGCCGCACCAAGGCGGCGGCGGCCTGACCGTCGCCCGCCGCTGACCGGCGGGCGTCCGTCAGATCCGGTGCAGGAGCCGCCCGACGATCGAGTCACGCGGCGCGAGCCGCTCGGCGGGCGCAAGCCGGTGCATCCGGATGCCCCGCAGGCCCTCGCCGACGACGGTGATCACGACGACGCCGGCCATCAGCGCGAGCGCCTGGTCCGCGGTTTGGATGCCGCCCAGGGCGACCAGCAGCGTCGTCGCCGCGGCGGGCGGGTGCGACGCCCGGAGCACGGCGCCGGCGAGGATGGTCAGCGCGATCGCGATGGTCGCCGCGAGCACGCGCGAGGCCACGAGGACGTGATCGCCCATGACGGTCGGCGCACCGGCGGCACCGGCAAGCCACACGGCGGCGAACCCGGCCAGCAACCCGCCGAGATGCCCCGCGAAGGTGTTCCATGCGCGCGCCGTAGGGTGCGCGGGCATGAGCGCGACGAGCACGGCCGTCGGTCCAAGGCTCGGGACGAGCCACGGGCTGCCCGCGACCAGGCCGAGAACGCCCGTGATCAGCAGCTGGATGGCGGCCGTCGCGGGGCCCCAGACCAGGTCCGGGATGGACGAGATGGAGGTGGGACGCTGGGGCAGGCTCGACAGCAGCTGGCCGCGCCGGTCCGGGACCACCGCCAGCGCGTCGGGGGAGATGTGCTCGACCATCGTCGTCACCCACGCGAGCTGGCGGCGCGCGTGGTCGTGCGCGCGGGAGGCGACATCCGTCAGCTCCGCGTCGTGGAGCTCCCGGCCGCCCTGCCGCAGGATCATCCAGGTCAGCTGGACCTTCTGGACGAGGACGGCGAGGTCCGTCACATCCGCGAGCTCGCCGACGGACCCGAAGCGCGTCCCGCTGAACAGGGCCGACCGCAGGAGCGCCGGCCGCGGGTCGCCCAGCCTGCCGTACCGGTCCGTGAGCGGCACGAGCCACGCGAGGTGCTCCGAGGACCAGGTCGCCAGCGTCGTCGCGTTCTGGGCCACCTCGTAGTTCCGCTCGTGGCGCTCGGCGACGAGGATCAGCGCCTCCCGGAGGTGCACCTCGAGCTCGACGACCTGGCCGAGGTAGCGTGCGACGGACTTCTTCGCCCCCGCGGGGCGCGGCGCATCCGGTGCAGCCTCGACCGGGTCGTACGCCGTCGCCGCGACGGCGGCGTCGATCGCCTTCTTCCCGTCCACCGCCGGGTGCCAGGGCACGCGATCGTCCCGCGGCTCGGTCATCGCTCCACGTCCGCGTGGGCCGGCTCGGGCGTCGCCTCGGACCGCCGGCGCCGGCCGGCGAGCCGCGCCGGGCCGGGCTCGCCGTTCTCGTGGCGGCCGACGCGGCTCAGGGCCACCGCCGCGTACTTGAAGTGCGGCTGCTTGCTGACCGGATCCCAGCCGGTGAGCGTCAGCCGGTTCGCCGCGGTCGGCGCGTTGTCCGTCCCGTCATCGCCGTAGTGCCACGGGATGAACACGACGCCGGGCTCCACGCCGCCGATGCGCGCCGGAACGACGACGTGACCGCGCCGCGACTTGACCTCCACGAGGTCGCCGTCCGACACGCCGAGCGCGGGGGCGTCGCCGCTCGCGAGCTCCACGAACGGCGTCGGGGCGGCCGCGTTGAGCTCCCGGGATCGGCCGGTCTTCGTGCGCGTGTGGAAGTGGTACGTCAGGCGGCCCGTCGTGAGCAGGAACGGGAAGTCGCCGTCGGGCTGCTCGGGCGGCGGCACGTACTCGGCGCCCTTGATCATCGCCCGGCCCTTCGGGTCGTGGGCCGCATACTCCTCGGCCGTCACCGCGGCACCGGTCGCGAGGTCATGCCCGTACGTCTCGCAGTACTCGGCGCTGGTGTTGAAGACACCGTCCTCGTACTGGCGCTCCTTGCCCTCGGGATACGCGTCGGTGCACGGCCACTGGATCGCGCCGACGGCGTGGAGCTTCGCGTAGCTCATCGCGGAGTAGTCGCACGGCCGCCCGCGGCTGCATTCGCGCCAGCTCTCGAAGGCGCCTTCGGGGTCCGTCCACTTGACGAGCGGCGCGCCGTCGCGGTCCTTGAACCCCATGCGTGTCGCGTAGTCGACGAGCATGTCGAGATCCGGGCGCGCCATCCCGGGCGGCTCGATTGCCTGCTCCGAGAGATGGACGGTCCGGTCCGCGTTGGTCGTACAGCCGGTCTTCTCGCCCCAGATCGCGGCCGGCAGGACGACGTCGGCGAGGGCCGCGGTCTCCGTCATGAACGCGTCCGAGACGATCACGAACAGGTCGTCCTTGGCGAGGATCTTGCGGATCCTGCCGAGCTCCGGCAGCGACACGGCCGGGTTGGTCGCGAGGATCCAGAGCCAGCGGATGGAGCCGCTCTCGGCGAGATGGAAGATCTGCATCGCGTGGGTCGGCGGCGTCCACGTCGGCAGCTTCCCGGGCTCGACGTTCCAGACCTTCGCCGTCTGCGCGACGTGCTCGGGGTTGTTCCAGTTGCGGAACGCGATGAACTCCCCGTTGGCCCCGCACTCACGCGTGTTCTGGGCAGTGGGCTGGCCGTTCATCTGGAAGACCGTGGAGCCCGGCTTGCCGATCAGGCCGCGGATCAGGTGCAGGTTGTTGACCTGCACGGCGCTCGCGGTCGCCTGGAGCGACTGGTACACGCCCTGCAGGCAGGTCGACACGAGCGTCGGCGTCGTACCGAGGATCTCCGCCGCCGCCTCGAGATCCGCCGCCGGGACGCCGCTCACGGCCTCGACGCGATCGGGCGTCCAAGGCCCGGTCGAGCTCACGAGCGACTCGAAGTCGACCGTGTGATCGTGGATGAACCGGCTGTCGATCCAGCCGCGCTCGATCAGGATCCGCAGGAGGCCGTTCAGCAGCGGCAGGTTCGTCCCGGGACGCGGCGCGAGGTGAACCTCCGCGCGTCGTGCGGCCTGCGTCCGGCGGGGATCGACCACCACGAGCCGGGGCGGATTCGGCCCCTCGAGCCGGTCGAGGACCCGCGCCCACAGCACCGTCTGGGTCGCGGCCATGTTGTGACCCACCATGAAGATCGCGTCGGTCACGTCGAAGTCGGTGTACGACCCCGGTGCGCCGTCGGTCCCGAACGACTCGATCAGGGCGCTTGCGGCGGTCGCGGTGCACAGGCGCGTGTTGCCGTCGACATGCGCCGTGGCGACGCCCGCCTCGGCGACGAGCGCCAGCGTGTAGTACTCCTCGAGGAACAGCTGCCCCGAGTTGTAGAAGGCGTGCGAGCTCGGGCCGTAGTCCCGGATGTCGGCCTTCGACCGCGCGACGATGAGCTGCATCGCGTCGTCCCAGGTCGCGGGCTCCAGCCGGCCGCGCCGCCGGATCAGCGGGGTCGTGAGGCGGTCGGCGCTCGTGTTCGCGACCCACCCGTACATGCCCTTGGGTCCGAGACGGCCGCGGTTCACGCGATCCTCGGCACGCCCGCGGACACCGACGATCTGCCCATCGGCGACGCCCACGTCCATGCCGCATCCGTAGGAGCACAGGACACACACCGATTGGACCCAGCGCTCGGGGGCCGCTGCGGTGCGCTCGTCGACCCGGACCGGCCACGACCCGGCGTGCGGCGTGCGCGGGCCCCACACGTCCGCGATCGCGTCCCGGGTCTGCGAACCGGCCACGGGCGCCACCGCTACCTGGGCTCCCTGGCGAGGTCGTCGAGCCGCTGCTCGATGCGCTGGAGCTGCGCCTTCATCTCCTCCTCGCCGTCCTTGGACTCGTGGCTGCCCTTGTGGATCAGGAACGCAGTCAGGACGATGAGGACGAAGACCTCGAGGAACTCCGACTGCCAGTTCTGGAACGTCCACTCGCCGAAGTAGATGACGTAGCCCGACCAGCCCCAGAGCGTCGCCTGCTGGCCCTGCGACGTCTGGTCGGCGACGTACTGCCACCAGCCGAAGATCGTGTGCAGCACGAAGGTCACGAGGAACATCGTGAACACGGTGATGCTCAGGCTGTAGTCGCGCCACATCCGGCGCAGGAACCCCGGTTCGTCTGTCGCGGCGTTCGACCGTGCGGCGGTGTCCGCAGTGGCCATCTCGACCTCCCTGTGTGCTCGCTGGAGCGAGAATCGGGTCGGGTTGCGCGCGCGGCGCTCGTCGTTCGCACGGAACGCATGACAGGTGCCTCGCACGGCGGTGGGCGCCGGCGGGTCATGGCCGAGGCCTGGCGCAGGTCTGCAACGCGCGGCGCATCGGGCGCGCACGCCCGCGGGACTGGCGATCGTCCAGAGTGCCGCTCGACACCGGGGGACGTACACAGCTCGAGGGAACCGTTGGCCCTCATCGTCTTCGTCGCCGGGGCTCGCGCCTCCGGCCCTGCGGGGGCCGCGTGGTGAGCGCGCGGCCGATCCCCGTTGCCACAGGGTCGGGCGCCGACGTTCGAGCCGGCAACCCGTCCGTCCCCTGGATCGTGCTCGCCGCGATCGGCGCGATCGGGCTCGCTGCGCTGACCGCGGCGCTGATGGCCGGCGTGGTCTTCCCCTTCGACCGGCCGATCCTCGACTTCGCGAAGGCGTGGGGCGGGCCCAGGATCACCTGGGAGGCCGTGTCGCAGTCCGCGAACATCCCGCCCATCGTGCTCGGCGTCGGATTCGTCGCGTTGCAGCTGTGGCACCGCCGCTATCGCGAAGCGATCCTCACGATCCTCGGCATGATCACGCTCCGGTACTGGCGGACGACCAGCCACCGACGACTGGCGCTGCTCCTGCTGGTGCTGGTCGTCGTCGAGCTCGTCCTCGTGGGGATTGCGCGCGTCGCCCTGCTGGAGCACTACCCCACCGACCTGCTCGGCGGGCTGTTCGGTGGCATCGCCGCGCTCGGGGTCTACGGCTGGTTCAGCCGGCCGGGCGGCTGGGCGGACCGGCCGCCACTGCCGGCGCGAGCGGCATGACCGAGCGAACGCCGCGCGCGGCACCGGGCCCTGGATCGGCGTCGGCCGGCGGGCGCCGGGGGGCGGACCTGGGACGTGCTTCGAAGGTGGTCGCTCCGGGCACGGCCCGCGAGCTCGGCCTCGCGACGGCGACCGTCGTCATCGGGTTCGCGATCCTGACCGCCTGCCTCGTCGTGTTCGGATCCCTCGCCCGCGATATCCAGGCGAAGGACGTGTTCGTCATGGACGCGTGGGCGACTCCGTATCTCCACGGGCTGGCGTCGCCGGCCATGGACACCGTGATGAACGCCTTCACCACCCTCGGTACGGCGTTCGTGATCGTCCCGGCGCTCGTGATCCTCGGTGCGCTGCTGCTCAGAGCGCGGCGCGTCCGGTCCGTCGCGTTTCTCGTCGCGGCGGTGCTCGGCAGCCTGGTCCTGCAGCTCGTCCTCAAGCCGGTCTTCGCCCGTCCCCGCCCGGACGTCCCGTACGCGCACCTCGTATCCGACTACAGCTTCCCGAGCGGCCACACGCTGAGCGCCGTGGTGTTCTACGGGGCTCTGGCGCTCGTCGTGTGGTCGCTGTTCGGACGCCGCGCCGGGCTTTCGACCATCGCCGCGGCAGCCATCATCGCGCTCGCCGTCGGCATCAGCCGCATCTACCTCGGCTACCACTTCCTGACCGACGTCCTCGGCGCGATGCTCGCCGGGATCGCGTGGCTGCTCATCGTCGGCGCCGCCTTCAGGGCTCGGCCGACGTGGCGCCGCTGGCGCTCACGGAGCACCGGGGTTCGGCAGTCCGCCGGCCCGGGCGCGATGGCGCCTCGATGACGTCCTCGTTCCCGGCTGCCTGTTGACCGGCCGAGCCCCCCGGCCCACCCTTGGAGACACGATGCGATATCTGCTGGCGATCCTGCTGCCGCCGATCGGGATGCTGTCGGTGGGCAAGCCGTTCCAGGCGCTGCTGTGCCTGATCCTGATGTTCACGATCCTCGGCTGGCCGTTCGCGTCCATCTGGGCCGTGCTCGTCGTTCACGGCGCGTTCGCGGATCGGCGGACCGAGCGCATCATCCGGGCGCAGCGCGAGGCCGACAGCCGCCGCTGATCGTCGCGCCGGCGGCGCACGAGCCGCCCAGCCCGGGGGCACAACCGGCCCGGGCGGCTCAGCGGCGGAAACGTGGGCGACGCGCTGGACGTTAGGGGCCCGGCGAATCTCGCGTGGGCGCGGGCGAATCGACGTCGCCTGCGGGTTTCCGGCGCCGCGTCTAGGATGTCGCCGTCGAGCGTGCCCAGACCACGCTCACCGCGTCCGAAGGAGGTCGGCCATGTCCGACCAGGTTCCCGTCGCACTGGCCGCGTGGCGCGCCGCGGAGCGCGACCTCGACGCCACGGATCCCGCGGATCCCCGTCACGCCGACGCCGAGCGGGCCCTTGCCGAAGCCGAGGAACGGTATGCCGTCGCGGAGCACGCGGCGGCGGTTGAGCACGGCGAGCCGGAGACGCCGCGCGACTGACCCTGGCGCTGCACGCCCACGGTCGTGCCGTCCGCGGTCCTGGTGCCGAGGGCGAGGTTCGAACTCGCACTCCCTTGCGGGAAGCGGTGTTTAAGACCGCCGCGTCTGCCGGTTCCGCCACCTCGGCGTGGTCGCTTGCGCGGTGGACATCGTAGCGGCGCCGGGAATCGAAACGGGCCCCGGTGTCGGGGCCCGCGGGGAAGGTTCGGTGGAGGCGACGATCGGATTCGAACCGATGAATAGCGGTTTTGCAGACCGCCGCGTTAGGCCTCTTCGCCACGTCGCCGGGTTCCGGCGTCGTGCCGCCGGTGGATGTCGATTGGCTGCCCCTCGAGGATTCGAACCTCGGCTAACGGATCCAAAGTCCGCTGTCCTACCACTAGACGAAGGGGCAGCGGTGCCGGGTAGCGTGCTCGATTCGGGGAGGAGTGGAGCGGAAGACGGGACTCGAACCCGCGACCCTCACCTTGGCAAGGTGATGCTCTACCAACTGAGCCACTTCCGCTCGATGACCGACCTCGAGGTGGTTGGTGCCGAGAGCCAGATTCGAACTGGCGACACCGCGATTTTCAGTCGCGTGCTCTACCAACTGAGCTATCTCGGCCCGGACCCGGGTCCCCGCGGGGGCCCGTCGGCGCGCCGGAGAATAGCACGGAGCCCGAACGAGCGGCAATCGCGCCGGCGGTCCGCGGGGCGCCCGATCAGCTCGGCCGGAGGGCCTGCCGGCCCAGCTCGGCCTGCATCTCGCCCGCGTCGAGCACCAGGCGCGGATCCGCGACCGACGCCTCGCCCGACAGCTGCCGGAGCCGGTTGATCCGGTCGAGGGCCGCGGGGTGGGTCGAGAACAGCCCGAGCGACTCGCCGGTCGCCGCCTTGATCGGGTTGTCGAAGTACAGGTGCTGCGTCGCGCGGTTCGCCGCCTCCAGCGGCTCCGTGTCGAGCGTGATCTTCGCGAGCGCCCGCTCCAGCCCGTACGGGTTGCGCGTCAGCTCGACGCCGGAAGCGTCGGCCAGGTACTCCCGCTGGCGGCTGACGGCGAGCTGCACGAGCCGGGCCGCGATCGGGGCCAGGATCGCGAGGGCGATGGCGACGAGGAACACGACGATCTGGAGCCCGCCGCCCCCCTCGGACGAGTCGCGCCGGCTGCGCCGTCCCCCGCCCCAGAAGGTGAACCGCAGGAAGAAGTCGGCCAGCAGGGCGACCGAGCCGACGAGCACGCCGACCATCAGCGAGAAGCGGATGTCGTAGTTGCGGACGTGGCTCAGCTCGTGGGCCATGACGCCCTGGAGCTCCTCGCGGTCGAGCTTCTGGAGCAGCCCGGTGGTGATCGCGACGGACGCGTGCTGCGGGTCGCGGCCCGTGGCGAACGCGTTGGGCGCCGTGTCGTCGATGAGGTAGACCTTCGGCATCGGCACGCCGGCAGCGAGCGCCATCTCCTGGACGACGTTGTGGAGCTGCGGCAGGTCGTCGGGCCCGATCTCCCTCGCCCCGGACGTCGCGAGCACCAGCGAGTCGCCCGCGAAGTACGACACCAGCGACGCCAGCAGCCCGAGGCCGATCGCCGTGATCGTCGACGGGATGGCCGCTCGCGGGTCGCCGAACAGCGCCCAGCCGATGAACAGGCCGAGCACGCCGAGGATGAGCGTCACCAGCACGGCGAGCAGCACGGAGTTGCGCTTGTTCGCGCCGATCTGGCTGTAGAAGGTGGTGGCCATGGGATCTCAGGCCGGCGTCGCGCGCCGGCGGGCTGCGGGCGGGGCGAGGCGGGACCGGCGGACGATCAGCTGAGCGACAGGTCGACCTTCGGGACCTCGGCCGCCTCGGGCTCGGCGTCGAAGAACTCGCGCTTCGTGAAGCCGAGCGGGCCGGCGACCAGCACCGCCGGGATCGTCTGGATCGAGTTGTTGTAGTCGAGGACGGTCGCGTTGTAGTGCTGGCGGCTGAAGCTGATCTGATTCTCCGTCGTCGTCAGCTGCTCCTGGAGCTCGAGCACGTTCTGGTTCGCCTTGAGCTCGGGGTAGTTCTCGACGACCGCGAACAGCGACCGGAGGGCGCCCGTCAGCGCGTTCTCGGCCTGCGCCTGCTGGGCCGGTCCCTGGGAGCCCGCCGCCACGGCGTTCGCCCGCGCGGCGGTCACGTTCTCGAGGACCGACTTCTCGAAGTTCATGTAGCCCTTCACCGCGTCCACGAGGTTCGGGATCAGGTCGTGGCGGCGCTTGAGCTGGACCTCGATCTGGCCGAGGGCCTCGTCGATCTGGTTGCGCTTCGTGACGAGGCCGTTGTAGAGCAGCGCGGCGACCGCCACGATGACGATCACGACGATGACCAGGATGAGTACCGGTCCCATGCGGCCTCCTACGTGCGCACCGACGACGGCGGGCGGTCGGCTCCCCGCGGTCCAGCATACCTCGCGGAACTGCGCGCGCCGTCGACCCGGGCGGCGAATGGTGGGCGGTGAGGGACTCGAACCCCCGGCATCCTCGGTGTAAGCGAGGCGCTCTGACCAACTGAGCTAACCGCCCGCGCGCGCATTCTGCCCGAACCGCGCCGGGAATCGAAACGGGCGGCCGGCGGGCCGCCCGAGTGGATCGTCAGGAGAGTGGTGCCCAGGCCGGGACTTGAACCCGGATGAGTTGCCTCATACGCCCCTCAAACGTACGCGTATTCGTATTCCGCCTCCTGGGCAGGTGCTCGAGTCGCCCGGTCAGCCCCGCGTGGTCGGAGCTGGTACCGAGTGAGGGATTCGAACCCACACGACCTT
>JAICUI010000009.1 GCA_025935925.1 Chloroflexota bacterium | reverse complement strand
GTCCGGGACGACGCTCCGTTCGTGGCACTCGCAGACGATCGCCCGCACCACGGCCCCCAGCCGGGACGACGGGTGACCCGCGCCGTGATCCGGCCGCCGCTTCGTCAGCGCGAGCCGAGGTCGCGAACCGGGCTGCGCGTCGCGTGCACGCATCCCGTGGGCCGCGCCTTTCCGGATCCGCTGGTCCGCGAGATGCTGCGTGCCTTCGGCATCGTCACGTGCCCCGAGTGCGGACAGGCCCTGCGTATCCTGGGGCGCCGTCGCCGCTGAGGCGTATCGGGTCCTGGGCAAGCCCCGGGATCTCGATCTGAGCCGCCAGTAGACTGGCCGCGTGATCGATCGTTCGGCGGCACCCGTCGAGACCGCGTTGGATCCCGAGCAGCTCGTCGGGCTCGAGGACATGGACCCCGAGGCGTTCCGGGCCGCGGCGCACCGCGTGGTCGACCGGATCGCCGACTACCTGGCCGACGTCGAGGCGTTCGCGGTCCTGCCGCCGGTCGAGCCGGGCTCGATCGCCGCAGCATTCCCGCCCTCGCCGCCCGACGCACCGGAACCGCTCGACGCGATCCTCGCCGACGTCGACCGGCTCGTGATCCCGAACGCCACGCACTGGCAGCACCCGGGGTTCCTGGCGTACTTCGGCACGACCGCGTCGGGTCCCGGGATGCTCGGCGAGTTCCTGACGGCGGGCCTCGGCCAGAACCCGATGCTGTGGCGGACGTCCCCGATCGGGACGGAGCTCGAGACGGTGGTCGTCGACTGGCTGCGCCAGGCGCTCGGCCTTCCCGACGCCTTCGGCGGGCTCCTCACCGACACCGCGTCCACGAGCACGCTCATCGCGCTCGCGGCGGCTCGCGAGGCGGCGGGCCTCGACGCGTCGGCCGAGGGGCTCGCGGCCAGGGAGCTCGGGCAGCTACGGGTCTACTGCTCGTCCGAGGCCCACAGCTCCATCGAGAAGGCGTGCATGACGCTCGGCATCGGTCGCGCGGGCGTCGTGAAGATCCCCGCGAACGAGCGCTACGAGATGGACGTCGCGGCGCTCGAGCGGGCGATCGGCGAGGACCGCGAGCACGGCCGGCGCCCGATCGCCATCGTCGCGACCATCGGCACGACGAGCTCGACCTCCGTCGACCCGGTCGACGCGATCGCGTACGTCGCCGCGCGCGAGGACCTTTGGCTCCACGTCGACAGCGCGTATGCCGGCGCCGTCGCGATCCTGCCCGAGCGTCGCGGCCCGTTCGCCGGCTGGGAACGGGCGGATTCGATCGTCGTCAACCCGCACAAGTGGCTGTTCACGCCGCTCGACGCGTCGCTGCTCCTGTCCCGGCGCATGGACCGGCCGCAGGCCGCGTTCTCGCTCCGACCGGAATACCTGCGCACGCTCGACCGCGAGGCGCCGGTCCTCGACTACTCCGAGTTCCAGCCGCAGCTGGGTCGCCGGATGCGCGCGCTCAAGCTGTGGATGCAGCTGCGCTGGTTCGGCCTCGACGGCCTGCGACGCCGGATCGCGCGCCACCTCGACCAGGCTCAGCGCTTCGCGGCCGCGGTGGACGCCGACCCGGACTGGGAGCGGCTGGCGCCCGTGCCGTTCTCGACGGTGTGCTTCCGCTACCGGCCGCGCCGGCTCGCCGGCCGCGAGGAGGAGCCGGACGTCCGCGCCTGGCTGGACGAGGTCAACGCGCGGCTGATGGATGCCGTCAACCGGACCGGGCGCGTGTTCCTGTCGCACACCCGGTTGCGCGACCGGTTCACGATCCGGCTCGCGATCGGCAACCTGCGGACGCAGCCGCGTCACGTCGACCTGGCGTGGGACCTGCTGCGGTCGGCGGCGGCCGATGTCGATGACGATCGAACGAAGGAGCCCGGCGATGGCTGACGAATCCGAGCCGATCGAGGTCCTCTACTTCTACCGGACCCGGTGGGGCGCGCACGACGAGTTCGTCGCGCTGTTCCGGAAGAA
This sequence comes from Chloroflexota bacterium, assembly GCA_025935925.1. GTDB lineage: Bacteria > Chloroflexota > Limnocylindria > Limnocylindrales > CSP1-4 > CAIXZV01. The sequence continues at coordinate 73,467 of JAICUI010000009.1, read as the reverse complement.
CCATTGGCCGATCCTGCGGGAGCAGCTCGCCGCGGGCCGGTTCACCGGCGTGGAGCTGTGGACGCCGCGGTTCCACGGCGACGGCCGAGCGGACTGGGACGTGCTCGTGTCGATCACGTACCGGGACTGGGCGGCGATGCAGGAGCACAGCGACGCCGAGATCGCGGCGCGGCTGTATCCCGACCAGGACGCGTTCAAGCGCGAGGAGCAGCGGCGGTTCGAGCTGCTCGAGGCGCACTGGGACGTCGTCCTCGAGTCCCGGCCGCTGGAGCGATAGTCCAGCGCCGCTGATCGCGCCGTGGGCACCCGATCCCTCACGTACCACCGCTGAGTGGTGTTGAGTGCGCGTGGCGCGGCGGTGCCCGGCGTAGCACCACTCCTGGGTGGTGCATCCGGGTTCGTGGCCGTGGGCGCGTTCCTTGCACCAGTGCGTGGTGGTACGCGGCGATCAGCCGCCCCAGAGCTGCGGCTTGAGCACCATGAGGCCTACGATGACGAGCACGATGGCTGTCACGATGAGGCCGATGACGCGCGCACGGCGCGCCGCCCGTCCGTAGTCGTCCGACGTGGGGTCGGTCCGCGCGAGGGCGAGCTGTGCGCGGACCGCAGGGCCGTAGACGCTGATCCCGAGCAACGCGACGAGGACGTACAGGAGGATCGCCGCCCCGATCCACGGCTCGCCGATCCCGTACGGGCCCGTCGCGACGATGGCGAGGCCGGTGATCGCGGCGACGATGTACGCCGGGTTCGCCACGCGACGGTCGAGCCGCCGCACGGACTCGATCACGAACACCAGCCGATCGCCGTCGCGCCCCGCGCGCGCCAGCCAGAACGCGTACGTGAAGTTCGCGCCGAGCGCCGCGATGACCGCCAGGATGTGGATGTACTTGAAGACCTGCCACGGCACCACGGCCCGATTCTGTACCCGGCGACGGCCGGCGGGCCACGCCCCCACGCCCCCACGCCCGCGGCGCGCCTCACGTCCGCGACCCGCGATACTGTCCTCGACACCGACGACCCACCGGAGGCCGCCCCGACCGTGCCGCCCATCACCGAGCTGACCCGCATCGAGCCCGTGTATCTCGCCCGCCTCGAGCAGCAGGGCGTGTTCACGACCGGGATTCTGCTCGAGGTCTCGGAGACCTCGACCCGTCGCCAATACCTTGCCGATCACGTCGGCGGCTCCCTCGAGGATGTCGCGAACTGGCGGGACGAGGCGCTGATGCTCAACCTCGCGGGGTTCGGCGAGAACGAGCACCAGCTGTTCATCCAGGCCGGGATCGAAGGGCTGCACGACCTGCTCGCGGTCGACCTCGACACCTTCAAGCGGCGGCTCGCTGCGGGTGCGCTGGAGCTCAACGAGGATCCGCCGCCGGACCTCATGGTCGAGACCTGGTGGGAGCAGGCGCGGACGCTCGAGGAGGCGTAGCCGCGTCGAACCGGGCGCGCGATCGGCCGTCCGGCCCGCACCGGCTACCATCGGCGCCTGATGGATGCGATCCGCGGCGCGCTCGCCGCCCTGGTGATCGGCATCGCCGCGACGCTCGTCATCATCGCGCTCGCGATCCTGCCGTTCCTGACGCCGCCGTGGGTGGCCTTCGGCCAGCAGCAGGCCGAGGCGACCGCGTGGACCGGGTACACGACCGACGAGCTCCGGACGGTCACGGACGCGATCCTGGCCGACCTCGTCGTCGGCCCGCCCGACTTCGCCGTCAGCCTCCACGGCCAGCCCGTGCTCGAGGCGCGGGAGCGGCAGCACATGCGCGACGTGCGCGGAGTCTTCGCGGGCTTCTTCGCCGTCGCGGCGATCGGCGCGCTCGTGCTCGTTGCGGCGTTCCTGCTCAGCCGCGGCCCCGAGCGCCGAGCGCGCCTATGGCGACGACTCTCCCGGACAGGCGCGGTGGTCGTCGTCGTGACGATCGTCGGCGGGGCGGTCGGCGTCCTGTTCTTCGACCAGGCGTTCGAGGTGTTCCACGAGCTGTTCTTTCCGGCGGGCAGCTACGACTTCGATCCCGCGACCGAGAAGCTCGTCCAGCTGTTCCCGCAGACGTTCTGGATCGACAGCACGCTCGGCGTCGGCGCCATGATCGTCCTCCTGGCGGCCGGCCTGTGGTGGCTGGGGCGCCGGCGAGCGGCCGCGAACGAGGCGAGCATCGGCTCGGTGCGCGCGGCGGCCGGGCCGACGGTGGATCCTGTGACGGCGCGATGAGCGGCGGGCTGCCGATCGCCCGGCTGTTCGGCATCGAGATCCGCGTGTCGTTCGCGTGGGCCGTGCTCGTCGCGGTCGTGACCGTCATCGGCGCCCAGCAGGCGGCCGGCGCCGCCCCGCAGCTCGCGGTGGCCGCGCACTGGCTCATCGGGCTGCTCGTCGCGCTGGGGTTCCTGGCGTCGGTCGTCGCGCACGAGCTCGCGCATGCGCTCGTCGGACGGCGCCGGGGCGTCGAGGCGCGGACGATCGTCCTCGGCTTCGCCGGCGGCCTTGCGCCGATGTCGATCGAGGCCGGCCGGCCCGGCGACGAGCTCGCCATCGCCATCTCGGGTCCGCTCGTGTCGCTCGGGATCGCCGTCCTCGCGATCCCGATCGCGCTCATCGCCGGCGCCGGTGGGACGGCGCTGACGGTCGTCGCCGGCGGCGCGCTCGTGATCGGCGGGCTCAACCTGGTGCTCGGGCTGCTGAGCCTGCTGCCCGGGCTGCCGCTCGACGGCGGCCGCGTCGTCCGGGCCATCGCCTGGGCGAGGACGCGGGACCGGGAGCGCGCCGGGCGCATCACCGCGAGGACGGGCCGCCTCCTCGGCTGGTCGACGGTCGGCGTCGGCGTGGCGCTCGCGTTCATGGACCGGATCACCGAGGGGCTGCTGATCCTGTGCCTCGGGTGGCTCCTCGCCACGGGCGCGCGATCGCTCGACCGCCGGCTCGCGCTCGAGACGCTGCTCCGCGGCCTTCGAGTCGAGTCGGCGACGAAGTCGGACGTCCCGCGGGTCGCCCCGAACCTGACGGTCGACACCTTCGCCGACCGGTTCGAGGGGCAGGAGCGCCTGCCGAGCATCCCGGTCGTGGACGACGAGCGCGCGCTGGGCGTCATCGGCGTGCGGCGGCTGCAGCGGTTGGGCCGCCGGAAGTTCGCGTCGACGCGCGCCGCCGACGTCATGGCGACGCCGCCGCAGACGCCGTTCCTCGCCGCCGACGGGGACCTGTGGGCGGCGGTCGACCAGATGAACCAGCTCGGCCAGGAGGGGCTCGCCGTCGTCGATGGCGAGGGACGGCTCGTCGGGATGCTCACGCGCGACTCGGTCGGTGCGGTCGTGCGCGAGAAGTCCGCGGAACGTGCCCAGGCCGAGGCCGCGATGCGCGGTCGCTCGGCATGAGCGCCGACCTGCTGAGCGTCGAGGCGGCACAGGCGACCGTGCTGGCAGGCGTCGACCCGATCGCGGACATCGACACGATCGCGGTCGAGGCGGCGCTCGGTCGCGTGATCGCGGAGCGCGTCACGGCGGCGACGTCGCTGCCGCCGTGGGACAACTCGGCGATGGACGGCTATGCGATCCGGTCCGCGGACACGGCGGCGGCGACCGAGACCGAGCCCGTCCGGCTCACGGTCGTCGGCGAGGTGCGGGCGGGCGTCGCGCCCGACGTGCGGGTGCTCGGCGGCACGGCGGTCCGCATCGCCACCGGCGCGCCCGTCCCCCCGGGCGCGGACGCCGTTGTCCAGGTGGAGCTCACGACGCCCGTCGACGCGGCCGGCGGCACCGGCGCACGGGGCCGCGACGCGGCGGGGCCACTGCCGGCGGCGTGCCTCGTGCACGCGGCGATCCGCCCGGGCGACGCGATCCGACGAGCCGCGTCGGACATCGAGGTGGGGACGGTCGTCGCCGAGCCCGGAACGCCGGTCAGCCCGGCCGTCGTGTCGCTCGTCGCCGGGGCGGGTCGCGCCGCCGTCAGGGTCCGCCGGCGGCCGATCGTCGCGGTGCTGGCCACGGGCGACGAGGTGCGGCCGGCCGGCTCGGATCTCGGCGCCGCCGGGATCCCGGACTCGAACGGCCCCGCGATCCGGGCGCTCGTCCGCGAGGCAGGCGGGGAGCCGCTGGACCTCGGGATCGCCGTCGACCGACTGGACGATGTCGAGGCGCGGCTCCGGCGCGGGCTCGCGCATGCGGACCTCATCGTCGTCTCGGGCGGTGTGTCCGTCGGACCCTACGACGTCGTGAAGCTCGCGTTCGACGCCGTCGGCCACGTCAACCTGTGGCGGGTCGCCATCCAGCCCGGAAAGCCGTTCACGTTCGGGCGAGCGGATCGCGACGGCTCGAGGGCGCCGGTGCTGCTGTTCGGGCTGCCCGGCAACCCGGTCTCGTCCTTCGTCACCTTCGAGCTGTTCGTGCGGCCCGTCATCCGGCGGCTCGCCGGTCACCCGCGCCTGCACCGCGAGGCCGACCGCGCCGTGCTCGAGGAGCCCGTCTCCAAGAGCCGCGGCCGGCGCGGGTTCCAGCGGGTCGTCGCGCTCCGCTCCTCCGACGGCACGCCCGAGCGCGACGCCGCCGGGCGCGTGCGCGTGCGCCTCGCGGGCGGGCAGGGGAGTCACGTGATCTCGGCGCTGGCGGCCGCCGACGCGCTCGCCGTCGTCCCCGAGGCGCTGGAGCGCGCCGAAGCGGGCACGGAGGTCGAGCTGCGCTGGCTCGACCGCGGCTGAGCGGGCGCATCGGGGCGTCCCCGCCCGCTACGATCGACGTCGAGCAGGAGGGCCCATGGATCGAAGCGATGCGCCGCGTTCCGAACGCCGCCGGCTGACGCACGTCGACCGCGGCGGCCGTCCGCGCATGGTCGACGTCAGCGCGAAACCGCCGACCGCGCGGCGAGCCGTCGCCGAGGCCGAGGTCGCGGTCAGCGCCGACACGATGAGCCTCGTGATCGACGGCGGCGGCTCCAAGGGCGACGTGCTCACGGTCGCGGAGCTGGCCGGGGTGATGGGCGGCAAGCGGACGTCCGAGCTGATCCCGCTGTGCCACCCGATAGGGCTCACCGATCTGCTCGTCGCGATCACGCCCGATCGCGCCGCCGGCGTCCTTCGGATCCGCGCGGAGGCCGCGACGACGTCCCAGACCGGCGTGGAGATGGAGGCGATGACCGCGGCATCGGTCGCCGCACTGACCGTGTACGACATGGTCAAGGGCGTGGAGCGCGGCGTCGAGATCCGGAACCTCCATCTCGTGTCCAAGACCGGCGGCAAGAGCGGCGAATGGCACCGGCCGGCGGGCGGCGACGCCCCGAGGCCGCGACGGAAGCCCGGCGACCGGATCGCCGGGCGCGTGGGCAAGCGCAAGGCGACGGGATGACGCCCGGCGCGCGCTCGGCGCTCGTGCTCACGGTCAGCGACCGGAGCTTCGCCGGCACGCGCGACGATGCGTCGGGCGAGGCGCTCGCCGCGCGACTCGCCGAGCTCGGATTCGATGTCGAGCGGGCGGTCGTCCCGGACGACATCCCCGCGATCGCGGGTGCCGTCCAGGCGGGCGCGGCTGCGCACCGGCTCGTCGTCACCACCGGCGGAACCGGCCTGACGCCGCGCGACGTGACGCCCCAGGCGACGGCCACCGTCGTCGACTACGAGATCCCCGGTATCGCCGAGGCGATGCGCGCGGACGGCCGCCGGTCCACGCCGTTCGCGGCGCTGTCGCGTGGCGTCGTCGGCGTGCGCGACGGATCGCTCGTCGCGAACCTGCCCGGGTCGCCCAAGGGCGCGCTCGAATCGCTCGAGGTCCTCGTTCCGCTGCTCGACCACGCCCTCGAGACGCTGTCCGGGCCGTTCGACCACGCCGCTGCTCGCGCCGCGGGCCGCGCCGACCTGCCGCCGGGGACGCCGGAGCGCTGACGGTGTTCGAGACGTTCCAGCACGTGCCGTTCTACCCGCTGGTCTTCCCGCTGTTCTGGGGCGCCGCCGCGTTCTTCGTGCTCGCGATGGCGCGCCATCTGCGCGTCTTCGGGGCGGCCCGCAACGCCAGCCCGACGGACCGGCCGATGTCCCGCCTGTGGGGGACGATCCGGTACGGGATCGTGCAGACGCGGATGTTCCGCGACCCGGCCGCGGGGATCCTCCACGCCGGGATCTTCTGGGGCTTCGTCCTGCTGACCATCGGGACCGCCAACATCGTCACCGGCGGCCTCGTCCAGGCGATCGTGTCGATCCCGTTCGACGGCCTCCTCTGGGCCGCCGTCATGGCGATGCAGAACGTCGTCGCGGTGATCGTGATCGCGTGCGTGCTGTGGGCGTACTGGCGGCGTCTCGTGACGAAGCCCAAGCGGCTCACCCTCAACCGCGACGCGCTGCTGATCCTCGGGATGATCGGCGGCCTCGTCGCGGCCGAGCTCTTCGCGCAGTGCTTCGAGGTGGCGGCGTACGGGCCGATCGACGGGGCGTTCGTTGCCAACGCCGTCGGCGGCGTGCTGTCCGGCGGGTCGCCGGCGGTCCTCGAGGCCGCCTTCGCGGTGTTCTGGTGGGCGCACATGGTGCTCGTTGCGGCGTTCCTCGCGTACCTGCCGTTCAGCAAGCACCTCCACATCGCGACCGCGATCCCGAACATCGCCCTGCGCAAGGTGGTGCCGCGGGGCCAGCTGCCGGCGATGGACCTCGAGGCCGAGGACGCCACGTTCGGGATCCGGACGGTAGCCGATCTCAGCTGGAAGGACCTGCTCGACGGGTTCACGTGCACCGAGTGCGGCCGCTGCCAGCAGGCGTGCCCGGCGTGGAACACCGGGAAGCCGCTCAACCCCAAGACGTTCATCATGGGCATCCGGCACGAGTCGGTGGAGGCCGAGGCGGGCCTCCCGCTCATCCCGAACTCGCCGTCGGTGCGGGCCGCCGGGCACGACGACTCGCTCCAGGCCGCGGCGCTCGCCCGGCCGCTCGTCGACACGGCGATCCCGTACGAGGCCGTTTGGGACTGCCTGACGTGCAACGCGTGCGTCGAGGCGTGCCCGGTGACGATCGAGCACGTCGACAAGATCGTCGGCCTCCGCAGGAACCTCGTCCTCGAGGACTCGAGGTTCCCCCAGGAGCTCACGACGGCGTTCAAGGGCATGGAGTCGGTTGCGAATCCGTGGGGGCAGCCGCCGTCCGCGCGACTCGACTGGGCGAAGGGACTCCCGTTCCAGGTCCGGACCGTCGCCGACGTCGAGCGGGTGGGGGAGCTGGACGGGCTCGAGGTCCTGTACTGGGTCGGCTGCGCGGCCGCGTTCGACGACCGCAACCGGCGCGTGGCCCGGGCCGTGGCGACGTGTCTCGACGCGGCCGGCGTCTCGTTCGCGGTCCTCGGACAGGAGGAGTCGTGCACCGGCGACCCGGCGCGCCGGATGGGCAACGAGTACGTGTTCCAGATCCTCGCGGGGCAGAACGTCGAGACGCTCAATCGCTACCGCATGGGCGAGCGGACGATCGTCACGGCATGCCCGCACTGCTTCAACACGATCGGCAACGAGTACACGCAGCTGGGCGGCTCGTTCACGATCAAGCACCACTCGCAGTACCTGTCGTCGCTGGTCGCCGACGGCCGGCTCGTCCTCGGTGCCGACGGGCTGCCGGATCGGTCCGTGACCTACCACGACTCGTGCTACCTGGCCCGCTACAACGGGGTCATCGCCCAGCCGCGGGAGGTGCTCGGCTCGATCCCGGGCGTCGAGCTCCGAGAGATGGAGAACAGCGGCCGCCAGACGTTCTGCTGCGGCGCGGGCGGCGGGCGGATGTGGATGGAGGAGAGCCGCGGCACCCGGGTCAACGCGGCACGGACGCTCCAGGTGCTCGACACCGGCGCCTCGACGGTCGCGACGGCCTGTCCGTTCTGCATGGTGATGCTGCGCGACGGGCTCAACGACGCGGGACGGGGAACCGGCACGGCCGACGAGGTCACGGCGCAGGACATCAGCGAGCTCCTCGCCGCGGCGATCGCGCCGGGTGGCCGGGAGGTGCCCGCCGGTCGCGCGCTGCCGGTGCTCTGACTGGCGACAGCCCCCGCGTCCCATCATTTCGGACGCTCGTGACCGGTATCCAGCTCGGAGCCGCGACGTAGCGCCGCGTCGAGCGCCCCGTCGGCGTGCGGCGGAACCGATCGTTCACGGAACCGAATCGGGCCGGCCTCGCGGAGCGCGCCGGGATCGGATACCGGTCGCAGGCCTCGGATCTGGTGGGAACGCTGGCGCGGCGGGTGCGCCGTCCGCGGTTGACCTGCTATTCACTCGGTGTATAGTGGCGCGGATGTCCACCGCCCACGCCCTCCTCGGCCTGCTCGAACCCGCACCGCGCCACGGGTACGACCTGAAGCGGCTGTTCGACCGCTACTTTGCGCCGGACCGGCCGCTCGCGTTCGGGCAGGTCTACGCGACGCTCGGCCGGCTGGAGCGCGACGGCCGCGTGGTCGTCGCGTCGGTCGACCAGGCGGAGGGACCCGAGCGCAAGACCTACGCGATCACCGGAGCAGGGGAGCGGGATCTCGACGATTGGCTCCGCGACCCCATCGACCCGGAGCCGCACCTCCAGGCGACCCTGTTCACGAAGGTCACGCTCGCCGTCCTGACCGGCCGGCCGGTGACGAAGCTGCTCGACGCCCAGCGCCACGCGCACCTGGCCCGCATGCGCGAGCTCACGACGCTTCGTCGCGACGCCGCGCTGCCGGTGGCGCTCCTCGCCGACTACGCCCTGTTCCACCTCGAGGCGGACCTCCGCTGGATCGAGCTCACGGCCGCCCGCGCGGACGAGCTCGGCCGAGTGATCCCGCCGCTCATCGCCGATCCCGCCACCGCCGAAGTGCGCCCCACCTCCGTGGAGACCTCGCATGCCTGACATCGCCGTGCTCGATCCGGACACGCCGCCCGCTGTCACGCCCCGACCCGTGCAGGATTCGCACGGACGCGTCGTCCTCGCGGGCGAGGGCCTCGTCAAGCGCTTCGGCCAGACGGAGGCGCTGCGCGGTCTCGACGTGGAGATCGCGAGGGGCGAGATCCTCGCCGTGATGGGGCCCAGCGGCTCCGGCAAGTCGACGCTCCTGCACTGCCTCGCGGCGATCATCCGGCCGGACGCCGGCCGCGTGATGCTCGACGGCGCTCGCATCGACGACCTCGGCGAGGGCGATCGCACGAAGCTCCGCCGCCGCCGCTTCGGGTTCGTGTTCCAGTTCGGCCAGCTCGTCCCGGAGCTCCCGGCCATCGAGAACGTCGCGCTGCCGCTGCTCCTCGACGGGGTCGCCCGCACCGAGGCCCAGGCCCGGGCCGCCGAGCTGTTCCCGCAGCTCGGCCTCGACGGCCTCGAGCAGCGCCGGCCCGGCGAGATGTCCGGCGGCCAGGCGCAGCGCGTCGCGGTCGCACGAGCCCTCGTGACGCAGCCCGGCGTCGTGTTCGCCGATGAGCCGACCGGTAGCCTCGACTCGCTCGCCGGCGAGCAGGTGATGGAGCTCCTCACGGACGCGGCGCGCGCGACGGACACGGCCGTCGTCCTGGTGACCCACGAGCCGCGGATCGCGGCCTACGCCGATCGCGAGGTCGTGGTCCGGGACGGCAGGATCGCGACGACGTCGGGACGGTGACCCGGTGATCCGCCTCGCGCTCCGGCTCGTCGCCGCGGGCGGCCGGTCCAGCGCCGTCTCGGTCGTCCTGACCGCGCTCGCCGTCGCGTTCGGCACGTCGATCCTGCTGTTCGCGCTGTCGTTCGAGCCCGCCGTCGGCACCCGCTACAACCACGCCGCGTGGCGCGACACGCCGGGCAGGCTCGACCTCGAGACGGCCGACCACGGCCTCATGCTTGCGCGCACCGACGACCACGTGACGGGCCGGAAGCTGGTGCGGATGGACGTGGCCGCGCTGTCGGCCGACGCGCCCGTCCCGCCCGGCATCCCCGAGGTCCCGGAGCCCGGCGACAGCTACGTGTCGCCTGCGCTCGCGACCCTCATGGCGTCCATGCCCGTGGACGAGCTCGCGGCCCGGTTCGGGACGGTGATCGGGACGATCGACGACGACGGCCTGATGGCGCCCGACGAGCTCGCGGCGATCGTGGGGCGTACGCCGGCCGACCTGCGCATCGACGGCGCCCGCGTCGTCGAGCAGCTCAACGGCACGCGCCCGATCCCCGTGCCCCCGAATCCATTGATCCGGATCCTCGTCGTGATCACGGTCATCGGCGCGCTTGCGCCCGTGGCCGTCTTCGTCGGGAGCGCCACGCGTCTCGCCGCCGCCCGCCGCGAGCAGCGTCTCGCCGCGCTGCGGCTCGCGGGCGCGACGCCCGGCCAGGTGACGCGCCTCGCCGCCGTCGAGGCGCTCGTGGCCACGATCCCGGGCGCCCTCGCCGGCGTGCTCCTGTTCTACGTGCTCCGCCCGGCCATCGCGTCGGTGCCGCTCGGCCAGGCGACCTGGTTCGCCGACTCGATCGTCCCGCCGCCGCTGCCCGCGGTCGCGCTGCTCGTCCTCGTCCAGGTCGTGGGCGTCGCGGCCGCCATCGTCGCGCTGCGGCGTGTCCACGTGTCGCCCCTCGGCGTCCGCCGCCGCGAAGGCCGGCGGCCGCTGCGCAAGGCCCGGCTGCTCCCGCTGCTCGCGAGCATCGCGGTCTTCGCCTTCGGCGTCGCTCGGTTCGCGGCGGACAGCGCGAGCGCCGACGACCAGCTGCTCCTGATCCTGGGCATCGGGTTCTTCGGGATCATCGTGTCGATCGCGATCGCCGGTCCGTGGATCACGGCGGCGGTGGGCGCCGTCCTGAGCCGGCTGGCGCGCGGACCGGTCGCGCTGCTCGCGGGCCGGCGCCTCAACGACGAGCCACGAGGCGCGTTCGGCGCCATCGGCGGCGTCGTGATGGCGGTGTTCGTCGGCTCCGCCTACCTGTCGATCGCAGCCTTCGCCTCCGCGGCGTCGCCCGTCGAGGAGCGGCTGGCGGTGCGTCCCGACGTCCTGATGGCGACCGTTCCCGGCGACGGGTCGCGGGCGGCCGCCGCGATGCGCGCGCTCGCCACCGTCGAGGGCGTCGATGACGTCGCCGCGATCCGCGAGGTCGCGATCGAAGGCGCCGACGGCGTCAGCCAGCTGGGCGTCGTCGCGGACTGCCCGTCGCTCGTCGCGGTGCTGAGCGCGCCCGGCCTGACGTGTGGCCCGGGGCTGGTGCACCTGGGCCCGGGCGGGACGCCGGTGACGAGCACCACCGTGCACAGCGCCGGCTTCCTCGGCCCGGTGAGCTACTTCGGCGGCGAGATCAGGGACATCCCGCTCACGGTGCCCGCCGGTGCGGTCGACCGCTACGCGCCGGAGGCGATGGCGCCGGAGGCGCGCCTCGCGCTGCCGGCCGTCGTGATCGAGCCCGCCGCGTTCCCCGACGGCGTCGACGCGTTCCCGGTCACCAGGATCGCGATCCGCACCGACGGCGATCCCGCGTCCATCGAGCGCGCGCGCACCGCCGTCCAGCTGGCCATGCCGACATCCGTGGCCCGCACGGTGGGCGAGGCCGCGACCGACGCCGGCGCCCTCGTGGCGGAGCTCGGGCGGGTCGTCAGCCTCGGGGTGGTCGTCGCGATGCTGCTCGCCGGCGCGAGCCTCGCGATCGCCGTCATCTCGGGTCTCGTCGAGCGGCGGACCCCGTTCGCGCTGCTGCGACTGGCGGGCATGCCCCTCGCCCGGCTGCGGGCGGTGCTTCTCCTGGAGGCGGCGGCGCCGCTCGTCGCGGTGGCGGCGTTGTCGACGGTGCTCGGCATGTTCGTGTCGCAGCTGCTGCTGCGCGCCGCGGGGAGAGTGGACGTGCCGGCGCCCGACCTCGGGGTCGCCGCCCTGCTCGCCGTCGCGACGGCCGGGGCGATGGCGGTGGTCCTCGCAGCGATGCCGCTGGTCGGCCGGATCACGGGCGCCGAGGCGAACCGCTTCGAATGACGCCCGGGGGCCGTGCCGGGCGGCCGGCTCAGCCCCGGAGCTTCGTCCCGCAGTTGATGCACGTGCGTTCCGTCCACAGGTTGCCCATGCGGCACTTGGGACAGACCTTCATGCCCTCGGTCGACACGCCGATCCCGGTGTCGGCCGCGGCCTGTCCCGAAGGCGACGGCGACCGCGTGGCGATGCGGCCGATCGCGGCCAGCACGACGACGAAGGCCACGGCGAGGGCGAGCAGGAACGTCTGGTCCATGACGACACTCCACCCGGGGCGGGATGGCGTTCCCCCGTGGACAGCTTCGCCCGCCCCGGTCGCGGGGCGAGCCTAGTCCGGCGGGCCGGCGGTGTCATCCACGACCTTCGACCCCGCCCGATCGGCGCCGGCGCCACCGGCCGCTGCTAGCATGAGGCGCGGTGACTGCCAGCCCGCCCGCCACCGGCCCCGTGCGCCTGACCGAGGAGCACCTGCTCCTGCGCGACGCCGTGCGCGTCCTCGCCGACGAGCGGATCGCGCCGCGGGCGGCGGACATCGACCGCCAGGCCGAGTGGCCCGACGACGTCCGGCGGCTCCTCGCCGAGCACGACATCCTGGCGATCCCGTTCGCGGAACGGCACGGCGGCCTCGGAGCGGACCTCCTGACGCTGATCCTCGCCATCGAGCAGATCAGCCGCGCGTGTGCGACGTCCGGGCTGATCGTCGCCGTCCAGGCGCTCGGCGCGATCCCGATCCAGGTCGGTGGCAGCGAGGAGCAGCAGGACCGCTGGCTGCCGGGCATCGCCAAGGGCGAGAAGCTGATCGCCTTCGGGCTCACGGAGGCCGAGGCGGGGTCCGACCCGTCGGCGCTGCGGACGCGGGCCGAACGCGAGGGCGACGAGTACGTCATCAACGGCGCGAAGCGGTTCATCAGCCACGGATCGGTCGCGGACTACGTCGTCGTCTTTGCCGTGACGAACCCCGATGCCGAGAAACCGAGCCGCCGCCTGTCCGCGATCCTCGTGGAGACGGACCGGCCCGGGTTCAAGGTCACGCGGCTCGAGCACAAGATGGGGATCCGCGGCTCGCCCACGGCCGAGCTCGCCCTGGACAACGTCCGCGTCCCGGTCGGCAACCGGCTCGGCGAGGAGGGCCAGGGCTTCGCGATCGCGATGCAGACCTTCGAGCGGTCGCGGCCCGGGATCGCGGCGCAGGCCGTCGGGATCGCCCAAGGCGCGCTGGAGGTCGCGAGCCGGTACGCGAAGGAGCGCCGCCAGTTCGGAAAGCCGATCGCCGAGCTCCAGATGATCCAGGCGATGCTCGCCGACATGGATGCGGCCACCGAGGCGGCCCGCCAGCTCCTGTACACCGCTTGTCAGGAGATCGACGCCGGTCACGATGCCGCGCGTTGGGCGGCGATCTGCAAGCTCGTCGCGGGGGACACCGCGATGCGCGTGACCACGGATGCCGTCCAGGTGCTCGGCGGCTACGGCTACGTCGACGAGTACCCGGTGGAGCGGATGATGCGCGACGCGAAGATCACGCAGCTCTACGAGGGCACCCAGCAGATCCAGCGGCTCATCGTCGCCCGCTCGCTCCTCGCCCGGAGCTAGGGCGCGCCGCCGGCCACACGAACCACGGAGGGCACGTGCAGATCCTCGTCCTGACCAAGCCGGTCCCGGACCCGGCCGCGGGTGCGGAGCGCCTCGGCGCGGACTTCCGCCTCGACCGGGCCGCCTCGCCGACCGTCGTGAACGGCAACGACGAGTACGCGCTCGAGGCCGCGCTGCAGCTCGTGGAGGCGCACGGAGGCGAGGTCATCGTGCTCTCGATGGCGCCCGCGAACGCGGCCGAGACGATGCGCAAGGCGCTCGCCATGGGGGCCACGCGCGGGATCCACGTCACCGACCCCGCGCTCGAGGGCGCCGACATGCCGACGACGATCCGGGTCCTCGCCGCCGAGGCGAAGGCCGAGCCGTTCGACCTGCTGCTGGCCGGCATCGACACGTCCGATGGCATGGGCGGCGCCGTCGCCGCGGGCGTCGCGGCGCAGCTGGGCCTGCCGCTCCTGTCCTCGGCGGCGTCGATCGAGCCGATCCGCGAGACGGAGACGGTTCGTGTGAAGCGCCTCTCCGCCAAGGGCTACGACGTCATCGAGGCGCCGATGCCGGCAGTGGTCGCGTGCACCCAGGCCCTGGGCGCGCCCCGCTACCCGTCGTTGAAGGGGATCATGGCCGCGCGGTCGCGCGAGATCGCCTCGAGATCCCTCGCGGACATCGGCCCGGACGTGGCGCCGCCGGGCGGCTGGGCGACGAAGGTGCTCGAGGCGGAGCCGCCGTCCGCCCGGGCCGCGGGACGGGTGGTCCGTGAGCCGGCAGCGGACGCGGCCCGCGAGATCGCCGACTTCCTGGCCGACCGGAGGATCATCTGATGGCGCCCCGGATCCTCGCCGTCGCCGAAGTCGCCGACGGCTCCCTGACCAAGCTCTCGACCGAGGTCGCGACGGTCGCGCGGCAGCTCGCCGAGGCGGCCGGCGGCGAGGCGCTCGGGCTCGTCGTGGACGCCTCGCCGGACGCCGCGGCCCAGGAGCTCGCGACGTACCTCCCCACGGTGATAGCGGTCACGAACCCGGCGGTCACGAGCGAGGTCGTCGCGCCGCACGTCGTCGCCGCGGTCGCGAAGCTCATCGAGGAGGGCGTCACGCACGTCGTCCTCGGCGTGACGCCGGACGGCCGGGACGTCGCGGGCTCGCTCGTCGGGCTGACCGGGCTCGGGCTGCTCGCCAACGCCGACACGGTGACCTGGCAGGACGCCGGCCCGGTGACGCACGCGAGCGTGCTGGCCGGCAAGGCGGTGACCAGCAGCACGCTCACGGGCGACCGCGGGATCGTGACCGTCCGGCCGGGCGGCGTCACGGCCGAGCCGGCGGCGTCCGCGGGCACCGTCGAGCGCCGGGACGCGACGGCACCCGCCGTTCCCGCGGCGAAGGTCCTCGATCGCGTCGCCGAGGCCGGCGCCGAGGTGTCGCTGGAGGACGCGAAGGTCGTCGTCGTCGGCGGCCGGGGCGTCGGCGGGCCGGACGGCTTCCGGATCGTCGAGGAGCTGGCGCAGGCGCTCGGCGGGGTCGTGGGCGCGACGCGGGCATCCGTCGATGCGGGCTGGATCCCGTACGCCCGCCAGATCGGGCAGACCGGCCGCGTCGTGAAGCCGGAGCTGTACCTCGGGCTCGGCGTGTCGGGCGCGATGCAGCATCGTGTCGGCATGCAGGCGTCGAAGGCCATCGTCATCGTCAACCGCGATCCCGATGCGCCGATGGCGGAGGTTGCCGACCTGTTCGTCGTCGGCGACCTGTTCGAGGTCGTGCCCGCCCTCACCGCAGAGATCCGCGCCCGCAAGGGCGGTTGAGCGCGAAGCCGGGGACGCGGGGAGGGGACCGATGCCGACGATCGTCTGGTTGCTGGTCCTCTTCGTCCTCGTGATGCTCGCCGCGGTCGTCCTGCGCCGGATGTCGGCGCTCGTCGCCAGGACCCGTGACCTCGAGCGCTACCAGAAGGCCGTCGCGAGCCTCGACCTGCGCTCGGCGGCCTTCGTCGACCCGCTCGTCCGCGAGCTCGACGAGGCACGCCGCAACAGCGCGAACCCGGGCGCGCTCCGGGACGCGGTCAACGCGGCGCAGGCGTCGATGGCCGAGCTCGCGGCCGAGGCGCGCGGCCTCGCCACCCCGGCGCCCCTCGTGTCCACGACCGTGTCCCTGGTCGCCGAGCTCGACCGAGCCGCGCGTGCTGCCGACATGGCGGAGCACGGGCTCAACGCGCTCGCCACCGGGACCCGCGGGCGTGACCTGGAGGCGCAGACGTCCCTCAAGCGCGGCGCCCTGAACCTGCGGCATGCGCGCGAGGCGATCGCCCGGCTTGCCCGCGACGTGGCGGCGCTCCGCCCGGTCGACATCGCGGCCGGAGGCGCCCCGACGACGACGACGGTGGCCGGCCTCGCGCCATACCAGGTGCCGGGCGCGGACGACGGTGACGGCGGGTTCGAACCCCGCATGTAGTGGTATCCTCCTGCCACACCACAAGGGATAGTGGTGGTGAAGGACGGGAGGGTCGATGCGCTGCCCCCAGTGCGCTACCCGCGACAGCCGCGTCGTCGACTCGCGCGACCTCGACGAGTCGGCGACGATCCGACGCCGACGCGAGTGCGCGGCGTGCGGGTCGCGGTTCACCACCTACGAGCGCGTCGAGGCGGCCCGGCTCGTCGTCGTCAAGCGTGATGGGACGCGCCAGGAGTTCGACCGCGACAAGCTCGCGTCCGGGCTCGCGAAGGCGCTCACCCGGCGGCCCGTCGCGGATGACGCCGCGGAGCGCGCCGCCGACGGGATCGAGGCCGAGCTGCGCGCGTCGGGCAACTCGGAGGTCCCGTCGTCGCGCGTGGGCGCCATGGCGATGGACAGGCTCCGGGGCCTCGACCACATCGCCTACATCCGGTTCGCGTCGGTGTACCAGTCGTTCGAGGACCTCGCGGACCTCAAGCGCGAGGTGGACCAGCTGTTCGCCGAGGATTCGCCGCGCAACGGCAAGCGGGCCGCCACGCGGTGAGCGTCCTCTCGGATCGTGACATCCGCGCCGAGCTGCAGGCGGGCCGCGTGCGCATCGATCCCTACGACGAGGCGGACCTCCAGCCGTCGTCGGTCGACCTCCACCTCGACCGCTCGTTCCGGGTGTTCCGCAACAACCGCTACGCGTACATCGATCCGCGCATGCCGCAGCCGGACCTGACGGAGCTGCTGACCGTCGCCGACGACGACCCGTTCATCCTGCACCCGGGCGAGTTCGTGCTCGGCCAGACCCTGGAGTGGGTCGAGCTGCCGGACGACCTCGTGGCGCGGCTCGAGGGCAAGAGCTCGCTCGGCCGGCTTGGGCTCCTGATCCATTCGACCGCGGGCTACGTCGATCCGGGCTGGAAGGGGACGCTCACGCTCGAGCTGTCGAACGTCGCGAACCTCCCGATCGCCCTGTACTACGGGATGCGCATCGGCCAGATCAGCTTCTTCCGGATGAGCAGCCCGGTCGAGCGGCCGTACGGGTCGAAGGAGCTCGGGTCGAAGTACCAGGGCCAGTCCGAGCCGACGGCGTCGGCGTTCCACGCCGACTTCGATCGCGGCCGGCGGGTCCGCGAGGAGGCCTGAGCTGGGCATCAACGACGCGGTCCACTGGCGGTCGGAGCTCGGCGGCGGGACGACCGTCGCGCTCGTGCAGGCCGGCACGTTCCGGACGGACAGCGGCGCGATCCTGGGTCCCGTGCCCTGGGTCCTGTGGCGTGACTGGGCCGAAGGCGAGCTCGACGAGAACCGGCGGCTGCTCCAGGCGCTCAACTGCCTGCTGGTCGAGACGCCGGCCGGGCGCGTGCTCATCGAGACGGGGATCGGCGAGCGTCTGGACGCGAAGAACGTCGCGATGCGCGGCTATGCCGGCGATCCGATCGTTCCCACGCTCCGCGCCGCGGGCTTCGACCCGGCGAGCGTCGACGTCGTGGCGGTGAGCCACCTCCACTACGACCACGCCGGCGGGCTGCTCCGCGCGGACGGGTCGAAGGCGTTTCCGCGGGCGCGGATCGTCGCGCAGCGCCAGGAGTGGGAGATCGCGCTCGGGACGAACAGCCGCCTCGTGGCGTCGTATGACCAGCCGGAGCTCCGGCTCGTCGCGGACTGGGGCGCCGAGGGTTGGGAGGAGGGCGACCGCGAGCTGCTGCCGGGCGTCCGCGTCGTCCGGACCGGCGGCCACTCGGCGGGCCACCAGGCGATCGTCGTCGAGGGCTCGGGCGCGGGCGCCCGGACGGTCGCGTTCTTCGGCGACCTCGCGATGCGCCCGTGGTCGGCGAACCCCCGCTGGGTGACGGCGTTCGACGACTTCCCGCTCGACTCGGTCGAGGTCAAGGGCGAGCTCTTCCGCCGGGCGGTCGAAGACGACTGGACGGTCGTGCTCTCGCACGAGGTCCGCTCGCCGGTTGGCAAGCTCGTGCCGGACCGCGACCGCTTCAAGTTCGAAGGGCTGTAGGCGGCGACCGCGACGCAGCAGCTTGAGCCGCGAGTACGCTCGCGGGCATGACCGACACGCCGTTCGTTCCCGACTCGTTCACCCCGCCCACGAGCCTGGCGCGGAGCCAGTTCGTGCTGGAGCCGCTCGGTCCGCAGCACAACGAGCGCGACTACGCGGCATGGACGTCGTCGGTCGACGAGATCCACGCGCTGCCCGGGTGGGCCACGAGCCGGTGGCCCGTGATGATGTCGCTCGACGAGAACCTCGGCGACCTCGAGCGTCATGCGCGAGACTTCGCGAACCGCGCCGGGTTCACGTACACGGTGCTCGACCCCGACGACAACGCCGTCATCGGCTGCGTGTACATCTACCCCGAGAAGGACGCGCCCGGCGCCCAGGTGGAGTCGTGGGTCCGGGCGGATCGCCTCGAGCTCGACGTGCCGCTCGCCGAGGCCGTCGCGGCGTGGCTGGCGCGCGACTGGCCGTTCGAGCACGTCCGGTACGCGGGCCGGCCGGACCTCTCGCGGTAGGCCCTCGAGCTCAGCCGGACGGCGACGCCACCGGCGCGGGCGACGCCGCACCAGGGAGCCACGCCTGCATCCGGGCGGTCGCGGCGGCGTCGGTCATCGGGCCGTTGACCACCTCCAGGACCCGCCCATCGGGCCCGATGAAGACCTGGGTCGGCAGCGCGTAGACGTCGTACGCGTTGAACGCGTCCGCGGTCGCGTCGAATGCGATCGTGAACGGGAGCTCGTACCGCTGCGCATAGGCCTTCACGTCGTCGACCGTCGTCTCCTGCACGGCGACCCCGACGATCGTGAGCCCATCGTCCGCGTACCGATCGGCCATGTCGCGGAGCACCGGCGTCTCCGACTGGCACGGGGGACACCAGCTCGCCCAGAAGTTCAGCCACACGAGCTTGCCGCGCAGGTCCTCGAGGCGCACGGGGTGGCCGTCGAGGTCCAGGAGCTGGCCCGAGGTCCCGTCGGGCTTCGTCCACGAGAGCGCCGGGGCGAGGTCGCCGGGCTGCAGACCGACGCGCGCCTGGCCGACGAGGAACGGCGTCGCCCCGGGGAGCGCCGTGGGCGGGCCGGCGTCGGGGCCCGGGGCGATGGGTCGCGTGATCACCACGAGGATCGCGGCCGCGAGGACGATGACGCCCAGGATGCCGGCGAGCTGCCGCCTGGTGAACGGGCCGATGAAGCCGCGTCGCGCCGGCGGAGGCTCCGTCACGAGCAGCGGCGCTTCGCGAGCGGCCGGATCGTCCGGCGGGGTCGCGCGATCGGGCGCCAGCGGTCCGGCCTCGGGCGCCTCGCTCACAGCGCCGGGACGAACTGGAAGTAGCGCGGCAGCAGCACGAGCCAGTCGAGCATCATCGCGATCCCGATCGCGACCACGAGGAGGCCGCCGACCAGCGACACGATGCGACCGTGGCGGACGAGCGCCGCGATGAGCCGCCGGGACCGGTCGTAGAACGCCGCGATGAGCAGGAACGGGATCCCGAGCCCCGCCGTGTAGCCCACCAGCAGCAGCGCCCCCTGGAGCTTGCCCCCCGACGTCGCCGCCAGCATGAGGATCCCGCCGAGGATCACGCCGATGCACGGCGTCCAGCCCACGGCGAAGATCGCGCCGAGGGCGAAGGCCGCGCCGAGCCCGGTCCTGCCCGCGACGAGGCCGCTCCCGACACGGTTGCCGAACGTCTGCCCGCCGCCGGCGCCGGCGGGCGCGAGCGCCATCCCGCCGGTCGCCCGCGCGACGCTCGCGGACGCCCCGGCGTCCAAGGGCCGCCACGTGCGCTCGAGGACGCCGATGCGGAGGATCCCGGCGAGGCTCAGGCCCATGACGACGAGGACCGCGCCGCCGACGATCCGAAGCGCAGGCAGCCAGTCGGCGAGCACGCCGCCGGCGAACGTCGCGGTGAGCCCGAGCAGGGTGAAGATCGCTCCGAAGCCGGCAACGTAGGCGAGCGCATGGCGGACCGCGGCCCAGCGGCTCGGTCGCGCGCCGGCGCCATGCGCGGCGACGGCGACCGCGGTGAGCTGCCCGAGGTAGGCGGGGACGAGCGGCAGCACGCACGGGCTCAGGAACGACAGGAGTCCCGCGAGCATCGCGCCGAGCAGCGTGTAGTCGCCGGTCATCGGGATGCCACGCCATCGATGACGTCGGCGAGCAGCCGCCGGATCCGCGCGGGCTGCGTGACGAGCCGGAGCTCGCGATCGCCGAGGGCGAGGACCGGGATCCAGTCGCGATAGCGGTGGTGGAGGCCGGCGTCGGCCAGGATGTCCGCCTCGCGCAGCACGGGGTTCGGCAGGCCCGCGCGGGCGCGCTCGGCGAGCACGGCGTCGAGCGCGAATCGCGCATCCTCACACAGGTGGCAACCGGGCTTGCCGTACAGCACGAGGTCGGGGAGGGGAGCGGTCACGGGTCACGATTGTAGGAGCGTTCGCCGTTCGACCCCGCGGGCGAGGTGCGCCGCCCGGTCGCAGGCGGACTGCGACACCCCTGTGAGCGGATCGAGCGGTCGCGGCAGGCGTCGGGCACCGCCGCTTGGCGACCATCGGATCACGATTCGCGCCGCCCACGCGGGCGGTGACGCTCACCCAAGGAGGATGTCCATGCTTTGGGCCATCATCGCGATCCTGTTGATCCTGTGGCTGCTGGGCCTGATCGGCAGCATCGGGGGCGCGTTCATCCACCTGCTCCTCGTGCTGGCGATCATCGTGCTGATCTTCCAGTTCATCAGCGGCCGGCGCACGGTCTGACCGGCGGCAGATGACCGACGAGGACGCGTCCCTGCCTCGACCCTTCGTCGACTCGTCGCTGAGCATCCTCGCGGACCTGGGGCGAGGCTTCGAGGCTGGAGGGCCGGAGCCGGGATGAGCGAGGAGCTTCACGGTGCCGCCTGCGAGGCCTCCGGGGCTGAAGGCGGCGAGCTGCGCGCCGTCGCCGACCAGTTCTTGGCCGTGCTCGCCGAGCTTCGCGCCACGGAGGAACGCAAGCGGAACGAGACGCTCGGCTCCGACGAGTTCGTGTCGCTCGCAGAGGCCGCGGAAGCGCAGGGCCGGCTCGTGTTCCGGTTCACGGGCCTCCAGCTCGAGCTCGCGAGGACCGCCGCCGAGCGCCGGGCGCAGGGCGGGCTGCAGCAGGACCTGCGGCTCACGGACGTCCAGCCCCGGGCCCTCGACCGGATCCTCGCCGCCTGGCGAGAGGCGCAGCTGCGACTCGAGATCGCCGCACCCGGCTCGGCGGAGGCGGACGCGGCAGCCGACCAGATCGAACGCCTGCGCGACGAGTACCGGGCGATCACCGCCTCCAAGGCGCACGACGCGACCGACCTCGCGACCTGGTAGCCCGAACCGCGGGACCACCGTCCGCGATCCGCCGCGGGCTAGACTGGCGCCGCGCCCCCGTAGCTCAGTGGATAGAGCGGCACCGTCCTAAGGTGCGCGTCGGCGGTTCGAGTCCGTCCGGGGGCGCCACAATCTCGTGACGCGCCGCGCTTCCTGCGGGTCCCTCGGGCGACCATCCGCCGACGCGCCACGCGCGTGACGATTGGGACGAGATGGACCACCGCGAACGCCACGACATCGTCGCCGATCCCGCGCATCGACATCCGTCGGCCCCGGCCGCGCCAGCCGCGCACGACGGACACCAGGACGCCGGCGACCACGCGGGTCATGACCGCCACGAGGGGCACTCGGTGGCGATGTTCCGGGACAAGTTCTGGCTCTCGCTCGCGCTGACGATCCCCGTCGTCCTGCTCAGCGCCGACGTCCAGCACTGGCTGGGCTACACGCTGCCGACGTTCCCCGGCGCCGAGTACGCCGCAGCCGTCCTCGGCACGGTGATCTTCTGGTACGGCGGCCTCGTGTTCATCCGAGGGGCCCGAGGCGAGCTCGCGGACCGCAGGCCCGGGATGATGACCCTTATCTCGCTCGCGATCCTCGTCGCGTTCGTCACCTCGTGGGCCGGCACGCTCGGGCTGTTCGAGGTCGAGATCTGGTGGGAGCTCGCGACCCTGATCACGATCATGCTGCTCGGGCACTGGCTGGAGATGCGCTCGATCGCCCAGGCGCAGGGTGCGCTGGCGGCGCTTGCCGATCTCCTGCCCGACACGGCCGAGCGCGTGACGGCGGACGGCACGGAGGAGGTCGCCGTCGCATCCCTGCGCGTCGACGACACGGTCCTCGTCCGGCCGGGGGCGCGGGTGCCCGCCGACGGGGTGGTGGTCGAAGGTGCGGCCGACGTCGACGAGTCGATGATCACCGGCGAGTCGCGGCCCATCGCGAAGGAAGCCGGCGACTCGCTGGTCGCCGGGACCGTCGCCTCCGGGGGCTCACTGCGCGTGCGCGTGACGGCCGTCGGCGACGCGACGGCGCTGTCGGGCATCATGCGCCTCGTCGCCGAGGCGCAGGCCTCTGGATCCCGTGCGCAGGCCCTCGCGGACCGCGCAGCTGCCCTGCTGTTCTACATCGCGCTCACCGCGGGCGTGATAACGCTCGTCGTCTGGTGGCTCCTCGGCGATCCCGAGGGCGCGCTCGTGCGGACGGCGACGGTGCTCGTCATCGCCTGTCCGCACGCGCTCGGCCTGGCGATCCCGCTCGTGATCGCGATCTCGACCTCGCTCGGCGCCAGGAACGGCCTGCTGGTTCGGGACCGGCTCGCCCTCGAGCGGGCCCGGATGATCGACACCGTCATCTTCGACAAGACGGGGACGCTCACGAGGGGCGAGCCCGTCCTCGTGGACGTCGCGGCGGGCTCGCTCGACGTCGACCGCGTCCTCTCGCTGGCCGCGTCCGTCGAGGGTGACTCCGAGCACCCGCTCGCTCGCGCGATCGTCGAAGGGGGGACGCAGCGCCGGATCGACGCGCGGCGCGCGACCGGCTTCGAGGCGCTGGCCGGCCGCGGCGCGCGTGCCACGGTCGACGGCCACGACGTCGCCGTCGGCGGACCCAGGCTGCTGGCCGAGGGTGGGCTCCAGCCCCACCCTGAGGCAGCCGGCTGGGATCGGCGGGGGCGGACCGTGCTCCACGTCGTCGTCGATGGCGGCGTCGCGGGCATCATCGCGCTCGAGGACGAGATCCGGCCGGAGTCGGCGGACGCGGTGAACGCCCTCCACGCGCTCGGCGTGCGGGTCGCGATGATCACGGGCGACAGCCAGGCGGTCGCCGATTCCGTCGCCCGCCGCCTCGGCATCGACGAGGTGGCCGCGCAGGTGCTGCCGGCGGACAAGGCCGATGCGGTGCGGCGGTTCGAGGCCGGTGGCCGGACCGTCGCCATGGTCGGCGACGGCGTGAACGATGCGCCGGCGCTCGCGACCGCGGACGTGGGGATCGCGATCGGTGCAGGCACCGATGTCGCCGTCGAGAGCGCCGGCATCGTCCTCGTGCGCAGCGATCCACGTGATGTCGTCGGCGCGATCGAGCTCTCGCGCGCGACCTACCGCAAGATGCTCCAGAACCTCGCCTGGGCGACCGGCTACAACCTCGTCGCGATCCCCGTGGCCGCCGGCCTGTTCGTGCCGTGGGGGATCGACCTCCCGATGGCCGTCGGTGCGATCGCCATGAGCGCCTCGACGATCGTCGTCGCGGCGAACGCCCAGCTCCTGCGCCGGTTGCGGCTCCGCCGCGACGCCGAGCCGCCGCCCGCCGCCCCGCGTCTCGCGACCGTCTGAGGCGCGAAACCGGGAAAGCCGCTCATCCAGCGCCCCGCGTTCGCGCATGCGATGCCGACGTGATGCCGCCGACCCCATCCGCGATGCGGCTGCCGGTTGACCCAGCCGTCCTCCGCCGATTACCGTTGGTCGTGCCCGAAGGGGCCACGAACATCTAGTGATCCACTGTTCTTGAATGGTGGAACAACTAGTGATCGAGGTTCCTTCGGGCGTTTTCGTGTGGTTCCGGCGCCGGTCTGCCGCGTGACGCGCGTCCCTCGACGACGAGGACCGACACGTCCGCCGAGGACACCACGCTGCGGCCGACGCTCCCGAGGAACGCACGGCGGACGCCGGTCTGCCCGCGCGACCCGAGGACGATGACGTCCGCCGCTTCGGCTCGAGCGACCTCGAGGATGCGGGTCGCGGCGTCGCCCGTCCGCACGATCGACACCGCCGAGCGGCCCGCTGCTCGCAGTCGCGTGGCGGCCGCCTCCGCGACGTCCCCGTCCGCGCCGTCCTCGGCCGCCGCTGCGGTCGCGACATTGACGACGACGATTCGCACGCCGTGGAACATCGGCCATCGCGCGACGGCATCGATCGCCGCGTCGCCCGTGCCCGCGGCGTCCACGGCCACGAGCGCCGAGCGCGCGACCGGCACGCGGGCGACGAGAACCGGGCATGGCGCGGCGTCGATGACGGCGGGCGCGATGGAACCGAGCAGGATCGACCGCACCGGCCCGAGGCCGCGGCTGCCGATCACCACGAGGTCCGCGCCGAATGCCGTCGCCTCGGTCGCGATCGCGGCCGCGGCGTCGCCCTGCACCGTCACTTCGTCGATCGCCAGACCCGGGCGCCGGAGGCTCGTGGCCGCCGCATCGATGACCTCGCGAAGACCGGCGGACGCCGGCTCGTGCCGCGCGGACGCCGCCTCGCTCGGGAACGGCCGGAGGCCGCCCTCGGTCACGAGGACCAGGCGGATCGACGACCCCTCGGTCCACGGCACGGAGGCCGCGAACGACGTCGCGACCGCGGCGCCATCCGACCCGTCGTGGGCGAGGACCACGCGCATCGCGGCCGGCGGCACGACGGCCGGCCCCGCCCATGACCCGCCCGGGCGCGCGGAGGCCGCATCCCGCCAGGCGGCGAGCGCGATGGCGTGCGTGGACAGCGACGACGTGATCAGGACGAACGCGACGACGAGCAGGCCGCTCGTCGCGATCTCGGCGCTGCCCGTCGCGAGCGACGCGAGGAGCACGAGGATCACGCCGGACCCGCTGATCAGCCCCGCCGCGTGCAGCTGGTCGAAGATCGCGGGTCTCCGGAGCATCCCGTACAGCCCGATCGTGGCCAGCGTGAGACCCAGGAGCAGCGCCGCGCCGCCCACCAGCCCGACCACGGTCTCGATCACGCGGACCCCCGTCGGCCGCGGAGGTAGCGGACCGCGACCAGCGTCCCCGAGAACGACAGGAGCGCCATCGCCAGCGCGGCATCGATGTAGAACGACGTGCCGAGGAGGTACGAGAGCGTCGTCAGCACGAGGATCAGGATCGTGCCGAGCACGTCGAGCGCGAGCAGGCGCTGCAGGACGTCGGAGGCGCGCAACAGCACGAGCCCGCCCGCGACGAGGAGCAGCGTCGCCCACACGAAGGCGACCGCGACGACGACGTCGGGCATCACGTCAGCGGACCAGGTCGCGCTGGTAGCGGGTCCGGGCCGCCTCGTGGCGGGCGCGGATCGCGGCGGGATCCCGCGCGTCGACGTTGTGGACGACGAGCACGTGCCGCTCGTCGTCGACGATCACCGGGTACTCGTCCGGCGCCTCGCCCGTGAGCACGCCCCACAACGCGACCTCGTGGCGCGAGCGGTCGCCGCGCGGGATCTCGACGAAGCCGGGACTCCCGGCGCCGGACAGGCAGAACCGGGCGACGCGCACCGTGCCCACGGCGATCTCCCACCCCGTCACGAGGATCATCCGAGCGACGGCGAGCGACCACGTCCCCCAGCCGGCGACGGTTCGATGCGGGCCCCGCGTCCGCCCGGCGACCACGAGCGCCACAGCGAGGACGACGCCGACCGCGATGTCACCCGGTTCGAGGCTCGTCAGCACGAGCAGGTAGATCGCCGCGAGGCCCGCGACCCGCACCAGGGCGCCGATCACGGGTTCGCTCCGGGCAGGACACGCGCCGCGGCGTCCGACAGCGCGAGGAGCGGCTCCGGCCACACGCCGAGCGCCAGGATGACGCCGCCGAGCGCGACGGGAACGACCCACGCCCGCCAGGACACGCGGACGGCGGTGGCATCGGCGGCGGGTCGCCAGTGCTCCACCTGGTACACCTCGAACGCGTACACCAGCGAGAGCAGGCTGCCGAGCAGCAGCACGCCGGCGACCACGGGATCGCCGACGACGGCGCGGAAGACCTCCAGCTTGCCCACGAAGCCCGCGGCCGGCGGAATGCCGGCGATGCTGAGGGCGCCGAGCGCGAACAGCCCGCCGACGACGACGCCGCGCTGGCTCGTGGTGAGGAACAGCATCGTCTTGTTGGCGGCGTTGACGATCGCGTAGGCGATGGCGGCGGCGAATCCCACGGGCCCGCCGATGCCGATCGCGACGAGCACATAGCCGACCTGGCCGATGGCGGAATACGCGAGCATCTCGCCCGCGCTCCGGCGCGAGATCGCGAGCACCCCGCCGTACAGGATCGACGCCCCGCCGAGGACGATCAGCGCGCCGGCGGCGAGCTCGAGCTCGCGGGGCAGCAGGCCGGCCCCGAAGCGCAGCAGGCCGTACGCACCGATGTTGGCCACGCTCCCGCTCAGGATCGCGGCCACGGCGGGCCGGGCGGCGGTGTACACGGTCGGCAGCCAGAAATGGAACGGGAACAGGCCGAGCTTCACGCTGAACGCCACGAAGAACCCGACGGCGATGAGGATCGCGGCGTTCGGGTCGGCGACCGCCATCCGCTCCCCGATGCGCGCCATGTCGAGCGTCGCGGTCACGCGGTACACGCCCGCGACGGACAGCAGGAACACGAACGTCCCCACCACGTTCACGGCGGTGAACACGAGACCGGCGCCCAGGACCCGCGGCCCCGGGCCGTGGAGCGCAAGGACGTACGACGCGGCGAGGGCGAGCTCGAAGAACACGTAGAAGTTGAAGATGTCGCCGGTCAGGAACGCGCCCTCGAGACCCGCGGCGAGGAGCAGGACGAGCGCAGGAAACTCGCGCTCGGCGACGCCGTCGAACGCCTCGTGGACGACCGCCGCGGTGAGCATCGCGACCGACAGCAGCGCGAACGTCACGCCGAGGGCGTCGGCGCGAAGCGTGATCCCGACGCCGACCGGCCAGTTTCCGGTGGTCATCGTGACCGGCCCGCTCGCCAGCACCTGGGCCGCGACGGCCCCGAGCGTGATCAGCGTCGCGGCGAGCGCTCCCACCGAGATCCACGGGACCCAGGCACGGCGCCCGTCGACCGCGAGCAGCGCGACGCCGGCCGCCCACGGGATCAGGAGCGCGATCGACAACGCCGTCATCGCGCCGCCGCCTCCTCGCGCTCGTGGGCCTCGCCCTCCGTCTCCTCCAGGCGTGCGTCGAGCGAGACCTCCTCGCCCGCCACCTCCTCGAGCTCGTCGGACCGGAACGCGACCGCGACGCGGAAGACGAGGACGAGCAGGAGGGCCGTCACCGCCATCCCGATGACGATCGCCGTCAGGGCCATCGCCTGGCTCAGCGGATCGCTGAGCGTCCCTTCGGGCAGGGGATAGATCGGCGCGGCGCCCAGCCGGAGCGAGGCCGCGAGCAGCGTCAGCACGGCCGACTGCGAGATCACGGCCACGCCGAGGACCAGCCGCACGAGGTCGCGCTGGAGGACGAGGTACGCGCCGATGCCGAACAGGATCGCGGCCGCGAGCGCGAAGACGAGGTTCATCGCTCGTCACCCGGGTCGTCGGCAGGATCGGGCAGCAGCTCGGTCAGGTAGCGGATCAGGACCGTCAGGCTCCCGGCCACGAGCAGGAACAGGCCGACGTCGAAACCGACGGCCGTCGTCAGCTCCAGCGTCCCGATGCCGATGACCGGGCTCCCCGGTGGCGGCAGGTGCGTGAACGGTGGCGCACCGGACAGCACGCCCTGGAAGCCGAACCCGAGGGCGATGAGCAGCCCCGCGGCCGCCACGACGTTCGCGTGCCGGGCCACCGCGAGCGTCCGGTCGGCGCGGCGCCGTCCGAGCGTGATGTACCGCAGCCCGATCGCGAGCGCGACGATCACGCCCGCGCTGAATCCTTCGCCGGTGTCGGAGTAGCCCTTGACGATGAGCCCGGCCGCGAGCATGACGGCAGGCGCGAGGATCCGGGGCGCGACGACGCCGATGACCGGGCTCACGGCTCGCGCTCCCGTCGGAGGAGGCTCGCGACGCCGAGGACGGCAACGGCGAGGACCGTGATCTCGACCATCGTGTCGAGGCCGCGGAAGTCCGCGAGGATCACGGTGACGACGTCGGCACCGTGGGCGAGCGGCGTGAGCTGGATGTCCTGCGCCGCATCGCTGCTGCCCAGCGGCGGCCGGGAGAGCGCCGTCCAGATGACGCCGAAGGCCGTCACGCCGGCGACGATCCCCGCGGCGACGTTCCGGATCCGGTGTGGCGACGGCGCCGCGGGCCCGGCGCGGCCCATGACGGTCGCGGGCAGTTGCGAGAAGACCGTGACGAACACGAGGGTGACCACCGTCTCGATGACGACGGCGACGAGCGCGACGTCCGGGGCGCCCATGACCGCGTAGACGCCGGCGAGCGAGGCGCCGAGCACGGACAGCGCGAGCACGGGTCGAAGCCGGCCGCGGTCGCGCGCCGCCGTGAACGCCGCGACCACGCCGAGGGCGAGCAGCGCGACGATCGGCAGGTCGGCCGCGCTGATCGGGCCCACGGCGTACGCGCCCTCGGTGGGCGTGGCGAAGAACCCGAGGGCGGCGAGCACGGCACCCGGGACGAGCACGGCGGCGAGGCTGGTTCGCAGGTCCCGGACCTCGGCCCGGTGCGCCGCCTCGGACAGCCGCTCGAACGCGAGGAGACCCAGCCCGTACACGCGCCGCGGACCCAGCCGGTCGCCCGCCGCCGCGACCGCGCGCGCCACCGGCTCGCGCACGCTCGTCGCGAGCAGGATCACGATCCCGAGCGTCCATGCCGCGGCGGCCATCACGTTCGCGAGGCCCAGGTCGAGGTGGTAGCCGGGCGACGCGTCGACCGGTGCGCCGACCGTCACCGCGCCGGCCCCGGCCGCGAGTCGCGCGAACGGCTCGACGAACAGCCCGCCGATGATCGACACGACGGCGAGCACGACGATCGGCGCCACGAGCAGCGGCGAGATCCGGCTGGCGGGCGTCCGCCGGCGACCCATGAACGCGCCGAGCCAGAACCGCCCGAGATAGGCGAAGGTCAGCCCGGCCGCGACGACGGCCAGCGCGCCGACCAGCGGGCTCTCCTCCGCCGCGGCCTCGAAGAACAGCTCGTCCTTGAAGAACCCGAGGGTCAGCGGCAGCGCGGCGAGGGACGCGGCCGCGATGCCGCTCGCGACGGCGACGACCGGGAGCTCTCGGGCGAGCCCGCCGAGCCGCGACAGGCGCGACTCGCCGGTCGCCTCGGTGACGGCTCCGGCGGTCATGAACAGGGCGCTCTTCGCGATCGCATGCGCCACGACGTACAGCGCCGCCGCGACCGCGCCGTGCGCGCCGCCGATGCCGTACAGGACGACGACGTACCCGTACTGGGAGATCGTGGAGTGGGCGAGGACCTGTTTCAGCTCATCCTGCGCGAGGGCGATGAGCCCCCCGACGGCGATCGACGCGAAGCCGATCAAGAGCAGCGCATCGAGGACCGCCGGATCGAGCGCCAGGAGCGGGTGGATCCTGCCGAGGACCAGGACGCCGGCCGCGACCATCGCCGCCGAGTGGAGATACGCCGACACGGGCGTCGGCGCCTCCATCGCGCGGGGGAGCCAGAAGTGCAACGGGACCTGCGCGCTCTTCGCGAGCGCCGCGACGGCGATCAGGGCCGCCGCCGCGGTCGTGACGGGCGTCGGGTGGGCCCGTTCGAACAGCACGGGCAGCGAGAACGTGCCGTACTCGGAGTACAGGAGCACGGCGCCCAGCAGCATCGCCACCGCGCTCCCGGCGGTGACGAGGAGCGCCATGAACGCGGCGCCGCGGGCCTCGGCACGCTGCCGGTCGAAGCCGATCAGGAAATACGACGCGACCGCCGTGATGTCGAACAGGACGAACAGCAGGACGAGGTCGAGCGCCATCGCGAGGCCGACCATGGCCGCCATGAACACGACCATCCATGGCCAGAACCGGCGGGCATCGGAGGCGGGCCGCCGCTGGTGTCCGAGGTGCGCCGGGAGGTAGCCCGAGCCGTAGACGAAGACGAGGAACCCGATCCCGGTCGCCAGCAGCGCATAGAGGATCGCGAAGCCGTCGAGGCTCAGCTCGAGGCGGATGCCGAGCGTCGGCGCCCACGGCAGGCTGACGGATCCGCCACCGGCTGCCCATGCTGCGAGCAGCGCGACGAACAGCACCGCCGCGATCGCAGACGCCGCCGACGCCATGACACCCCGGCGCGTCGTGCGACGAGCGTCACCCATCCCGGTCAAGCGTCGCGACGCCGGACGCGCTCGGAGCCCGGTTCAGCGACGCGGACCGCGGACCTCATTCGGCGCGACCGGCGGCCGGCGAGACCGGCAGCCGCCACCCGCGTCGGATCGCGATGGCGCGCAGCGCGAAGCACAGGGCACCTCCGGCGACGGCCACGGGACCCGTTGGCAGTCCCAGCAGCTGCCCCCCGACCACGACCGCGGCCCCGGCGAGCGCGGCGACTGCGTACAGCTCGGCGCGCAGCACCGTCGGAACCTCCACCACGAGGAGGTCGCGCAGCATCCCGCCGCCAATCGCCGTGAGCATGCCGAGGAGTATCGCGGCCAGTGGGTCCGCGTTGAACGCCAGCGCCTTCAACGATCCCGCGACGGCGAACACGGCCAGGCCCAGCGCATCGAGCATGAGGACCGCGTCGCGGGCGCGCCGCACCGTGTGGAACCCGGCGAAGACGAGCAGCCCGGCCAGGATCGAGACCACGACGTATCGCGGGTGCCCTGCGCGAGCAGGCGCGCTGCGCCCATGAGGCTCACGACGTGCACGTCATGCCCGCACGCGTGCGCCACGGGCACGAGCTGACCGTCGGCGTCCGGCTGCTCGTCCGTGCTGGCGTACGCGAGACCGGTCTCCTCCCGCATCGGGAGCGCGTCCATGTCGGCGCGCATCAGCACGACCGGCCCGTCGCCGTTGCGCAGGATGCCGACGACTCCCGTCGTCCGACATGGTCGTGCACCTCGTACCCGGCGTCACGCAGCGCGACCGCGGCCGCGGCGGACGTCTTGACCTCGGCGTTCGCAAGCTCCGGGTGCTGGTGCAGCGTCCGATACGTGTCGTCCTGCCATCCCTGGAGCTCGTGCTGGGGTGACAGCACCTGGTCCACCGCGGAGGGTCGCGCGTCGGGGTCGTTGGTCGATGGCTCTCGGGGCAGCCCGCTCGTGGCGCTCGTCATCGTCACGGCTCCTTTCGCGGTTCGGTCGCGTTCACGCCGTCGCTCGGCTGGCGCACGCTGATCACGTCATCCTGCGCCGAACATCCGCCACGAACGAAACGGTGGACCAGTCCCGCGTTGCGCGCTGGTGTCCGCGGCGTCCCGGGCCGCCCGCGCGCCGGGTGCGATGGCCGGGCGCCGGAGGCGGTGGAGGGATCGGCGCGTGGTACGCTTCGCGGGCCACGTCAGTGGCGACCCTCGTGCGGCCACTCCTCTCGAACGGACCGCATGTCCGCCTCCCGCAGTTCGAGACCACGGGAGGCGTGCCTTGGCCACCGGCATCGTCAAGAAGCTCGTCGCGGAGCGCGGCTTCGGGTTCATCACGTCGGACGACGGCAAGGACTACTTCTTCCACAGGAGCGCCGTCGCACCGACCCTCGACTTCGAGCGGCTCGTCGGCGGAGAGCGGGTGCAGTTCGAGGTCGAGCAGGACCCGAAGGGCGCCCGGGCGAGGAACGTGGAGCCGGCGGCGCAGTGATCCGCCACCATCGGCGCTTCGCGCTCGTGGACGTGACGTTCGACGATGCGCCGGTCGGTGGGGCGACCGTCGACGTCTGGCAGGACGCAACCCGTTCGAACTGCTGGTCCGTCCGCGTGCTGATGCCATCGCGCGACGTGCCGGCCATCGGGACGATCGCGGGACGGATGCGGGATGGCCGGCTCGTGCGGGGTCGGATGGCGCTCGTGGGCGCCGGCTCCGCGCCTCGTGGCAAGGCGCCGATCCTCGTCGAGTGGCGGGGCGTCGGGACGTTGAGCGCGGACGAGGTCGCCGACGTCGCATCGGACCGGGCCTGATCCCGAAGGAGCCGCCGTGTCCGGGACGATCTCTCGCTACTACCCGCCGGTGGACGGCCCGGGCACCGGCCGGTTCGCACACCTGCACGGGAACCGGGAGACGCTGCTCGAGCCGATCGATGCCGAAGGCGAGGGACAGGTCGACTTCCGCTGCCCCGAGTGCGACGACCGCGCATCGATCGTGTTCGCCCGTGCCACCGCCGACGACCGCCGCGACCACGCGCAGCGGATGTCCGCGGAGTCGCGCCGATGGGGGAGGGAGCGCGAGGCGGCGTACTGGGACCGCGCCGAGAAGGACGCCGAGCGCGGCTGACCGTTGCCCGCGGCAGGCCGTTCATCACAGCGGGTGTTCACCCATGTTTGTGATGGCGGTTCTACGGCGTGCCGACCCGGCGTCCGGCCGCGCGTCGCGCGATCGCACGTATCCTTCGGTGATCGAGCGCGGGAGATGCCGGCGTCGCCGGATCCCGCGCAACGTCCGGACACCGTCCCGCGTCCCAGACGCGCCGGCCCGCCGGAGGCCGCCTGACAAAATCGCGCGCACACGCGAAGATGTCGCGGCTGCCGGGGACGAGTCCAGACGCCGGCCAACCGCGTAAGAGCCTTTGATGACCGACTTGCCCAACTCGGCCGCCGACGTCGCTGCCACCGCATCCGCCCCCGACGGCGACCTGCCCGCCGGCGATGCCGCCGTGCCGGTCCTGCCCGTCACTCCCGTCGTGCCCGGCGGCGAGCCGCCCAGGCGTCGCCGCGGGCGGTCGCTCGCCCTCCGTTTCGGCATCGCCTTCGTGTTCGGGGCCGTGCTCGCCCTCGCGATCGGCGCGGGCGCGCTGTACGCCTGGGGACAGCAGTACGAGGGACGCGTCCTGCCCGGCGTTCGCGTCGGGAGCACGGACCTCGGCGGGCTCAACCGCGAGCAGGCAGAGGCGGCGCTCACGAGTGCCTACGGGTCGCTGGGCGCGGGACAGGTGACGCTCACCGGCCCGGACGGGCACGTGACGACCATCAGCTACGCGGATCTCGGACGCGGACCGGACATGGCGGCCATGGTGGCTGCCGCGTTCGCTGCGGGTCGGGAGGGCGAGCCGATCGCGAATCTGATCGGCGCACCGCAGGCCGCGATCCACGGCGTCACCGTCGACTCCGCCGTCGCCTACGACCGTGGAAAGCTCGAGGCGGCCATCGACGCGCTCGCGGCGTCGATCGACCAGGCGCCCGTCGACGCCACCGTGTCGGCCGATCAGGGGACGTTCGCGACGACCCCCGCCACCGAAGGCCGGGCGGTCGACAGGGCGGCCCTGCTCGACGCGCTGGACCGCCAGCTCGCCTCGCTCGAGACGCCGTCGTCGATCGCGGCCGAGGTGCCGGTCGCGGCCATCGCACCTTCCGTGTCGACCGAGACCGTCGAGGCCGCGAAGGCGGCCGCGGTTCGAATGGCGGCCGACGTCGTCGTCGCGAGGGGCAAGGAAAGCTGGACCATCGCCGGCTCCAAGCTGGCGCCGCTCGTCTCGTTCGCGACCGCGGCCGACGGCACCATCAACCCGGTCTTCGACGCGTCGGGCCTCGATCCGCTCCTCAAGTCGCTCGGCAAGCAGGTCAATCAGATCGCCAGGGACGCGGGTCTGAAGCTCGTCGGCGGCCACGTCGTCGCGACGGGCTCGAGTCGCGAGGGCCGGACGCTTAACACGGACGGCATGAAGGCCTCGATCGTCAGCGCGATCGCGGCGCGCCAGGCGGGCGGTGCCGCGGCGCCGGTCGAGGCCGTCGTGAAGGCCGTCCAGCCCAAGCTGACCGCGGCGGACGCCAAGGCGTTCGCGCCGAAGATGCGGATGATCAGCAAGTACAGCGTGTTCTACTGGGTCATCGTCAACAACCACTGGGGCGGCAACATCGAGGCCCCGGCGACGAAGATCAACGGCACCGTGGTGCCCGCAGGCGCGAAGTTCGACTTCTGGAAGACCGTCGGCGACCTGCACGACCTCCCGGGCGCCGGTCCGGGGAATGCGATCGAGGGCGGCAAGATCACCGTCACGGGCGCGTTCGGCGGCGGCATCTGCACCACGTCGACGACGCTGTTCAACGCGGCGTTCCGGGCCGGCATGATCCCGCTCGCGCGCCAGAACCACAACGAGTTCATCGACCGGTATCCGCCGGGCCTCGACGCAACGGTGTGGATCGTCGGCAAGGCGAAGCAGACGATGAGCTTCCGCAATGACACCAAGTACCCGATCCTGATCACCCGGACCGTGACCCAGGATGGCAGCCGCCGGTGGCTGACGTTCAAGATCTGGAGCGTCCCGAACGGCCGGACCGCGAAGGTCAGCAACACCGTGATCCAGCGCGGCCCGCGGGCGATCGACACGACCGTGAAGGACCCGACGAAACCGGTCGGCTACGCGTTCCGGAACAACGCACCGGCGGATGGCGCCAAGGTGTGGGTCACCGTGTCCATCTACGACCACGGCAAGCTGCACTGGCGCAAGCGGTACTTCTCGAACTACCCGGCGGTCAACGGTGTCCTCGTCGTGGGGACGAAGAAGGCGACGGCCGCCGACTAGCGATCCGGGACCTGGCGTGCGTGCACGCCGGGGAGCCACGCGCCGTGCACCGCGGACGGGGCCAGCCGCGGGTCGTCATCGCCGCGGCCCTCGCGAAGCGCGAGCAGGTACGCCCGGTCGCGGTCGATCCGTGCCCGGACCTCATCGCGATCGCCGACGGACCCGTGGCCGGGGACGACCACGTCCGCATCGTCCGCCGCGGCCTCGAGCCGGCCGAGCGCGGCCAGGGAGTCCGCGATCGAGTCGGCCGCGCCGGCGTCGAGGATCGGGATCAGGGTGTCCGACAGCATGTCCCCGGCGATGAGCACGCGCGGCTCCTCGACGAGGAGGGCGGCGTGGCCCTGCGCGTGACCCCGATGCTCGATCACCCGGACGCGCGGGCCGTCCCACGGCACCTCCGTGGCACCCGGCGACAGCCCCGTGATGCGGCCGAAGCCGTCGAGCGGCAGCTCGCGGAGGACGTCGGGCGGCACCACCCGCGCGAGCCGGTCGGTCCAGCCGGCGTCCGACAGCAGCGCGGCCATCGCCTCCGCGGCGCCGGCCGTCCCGTAGCGCGGCGCGGCGCCCAGCCGCTCGTGCCACAGCACGTGGTCCCAGTGTGGGTGGGTCGAGAAGCCGGCGACCACCGGGTGGCCGAGCTCGAGGAGGGCATCGGCGAGGGCGACGACTTCCGGCTCCCGCACACCGGGATCGATGACCAGCACCCCGGCCGGCCCGAGCAGGACCACGGCATTGCTCTGGAGGAACTCGCTCTCGTGGACCAGCACGCCCTCGGCGACCTGCCGCAGCATCGGACTCCTTCCGCCTCGTGGATCGGACCGCGTGGGGCTACGGTAGTACGTGTCATCGAGCGGCCGGCCGAGGGGTCCGGACGACGTGACCGACAGCGATCGGGAGCCGAGCATGAAGGTGGGCTACGTCGTCCTCTACGTCACCGACGCGGAGGCGTGCCGGCGGTTCTGGGTCGACCAGGTGGGCATGGTCGAGAAGCGGCGTACCGCGGCCGGCGCCTCCACGATCGTGCAGGTCGGCTTCGCGGACGACACGTTCGCCTTCGAGCTCGTGCCGCTCGAGCTGATGCGCGACAACCCCGACAACCTCGATCTCGCCACGCCGTCGATCGCGCTCCGGGTCGATGACCTGGAGACGGCGCATGCGGACCTCGCCGGGCGTGGCGTGCAGGTCAGCGAGATCGCCGACCACGGCGGGACGCCGAGCTTCGCGTTCGCGGACCCCGAGGGCAAGTGGTTCGCGGTGATCGTGGGATGACGGCCACGAGCACCGGGCACCGGATCTTCACGACGACCGTCGGGTCGGTCTATCCGCTGTACCTCGCGAAGCTCGAGCGGAAGGGCCGCACGCAAGCCGAGCTCGACGCGGTGATCACGTGGCTGACCGGGTACGACGACGTGGAGCTGCAGCGGCAGCTCGCGACGGACACGACGTTCGCCGAGTTCTTCGCGGCGGCGCGCATCAACCCGAACGCGGCCCTGATCACGGGCGTCGTGTGCGGCGTCCGCGTCGAGGCCATCGAGGATCCGCTCATGCAGCAGATCCGGTATCTCGACAAGCTCGTCGACGAGCTCGCGAAGGGCAAGGCGCTGGAGAAGGTGCTGCGCGCGTGACGGTGGCCTGACGGAGGCCCGCGCGCTGGGGTACGCCGCGGCGACTCAGCCGGCGAGCGCCAGCAGGGGATCGCCGGCGTTCATCGCGAGCGAGGTCACGAGGAAGATCACCACGCCGTCCATCGGCGCGGCCGGGCGCTCGAGCCCGGCGCCGAAGGCGTCCTGGATCTCGCCCACCACCGTCCCCGCGGCGACGCGCTCGCCGACGCCGACTGCCGGGTGCCAGTAGCCGCTCGTCGTCGCGCGCATCCACGCCTCGGTCGGCAGGACCTGTGTCGCGTGCGCCGGCTCGTCGGGCGCATCGGCGACGACGCCGGCCGCGCGGAGGACCCGCTGGAAGCCGGCCGCGTGGAGCGTGACGTCGTCGCGCGGCCAGCGGCCCTGGCCGCCGACCTCGGCGAGCACGGCCGGGATCCCGAGCGCCGCGGCAGCCGTCGTCGTCGTCCCCGGGCTCGGCCCGATCAGCAGGTACCGCAGGCCGTACGCCTCGGCGAGCTCGCGGCTCCGCGCATCGACGGTCGGGTTGCCGGTGTCCTCGATCCCGGTGAATGACACGAGCGCCTCGTTCATGTCCCCGCAATGCATGTCGACGTAGGCGTCGGCGCCCGCGATCACCTCGTTCGTGAGCCAGTGGGCGAGACGCCGGGTCGGGGCGCCGTCTGGATCGCCCGGGAACTGGCGGTTGAGATTCAGCCCGTCGAGCGGGTTGACGTAGATGGAGCGGGCGGCGAACGCCGCAGGGCTCGCGGTCAGCACGGCGACGACCGACCCGGTGACCTGCGCCGGATCGAGCCCGAGGACGACCTCCCGCAGCGCCGCGATCGAGACGTACTCGGCACCGTGGATCCCGGCCGTCACCGCGACGCGTGGCCCGGGGCGGCGGCCATGGACGATCGCGACCGGGACGTGCAGCGTGGTCGTGCCGACGTCGACCGGCACGAGACCGGTGACGCGCGTGCCCGGCTCCGCGGCGAGCGGCCCGATCGTGATGGCGGGCGTCATGCGCTCGAGGGTAGCGGCTCCCTCGAGCGTCGGCCCCGATCAGTGAACCGCGAACGACGCCGCCTTGGTGTAGCCCGTCGAGCCCGACCGCGTCCTCGCGGTCACCGTCACCGAGCCGGCCTTCGAGATCGTGCGGGACGAAACGGCGACGCCGTCCTTGTTGGTCGTCGCGCTGGTCTTCACGATCGTGGTGCCGTCGTTCCACGAGAACGTGACCGCCAGGTTCCGCACGCCGCGCCCGGACCGGTCCCTGGCGACGGCGCGCGCCTGCACGACCTGCCCGACGACGGCCTTCGTCGGCGTGGCGCTCACCTTGAACGTCCCGAGCACCGGGGTCACCATGAACCACTGCGGCCGGCTGATGACCGTCGTGCCCTCCGTCGCGACCACCGGGACGTTGATCCTGGTGCTCCTCGGGAACGCGCCGACCACGAAGTAGAAATGGGCGTCGCCGCTGGCGTCCGTCGCCCACGCGACGCGGTCCGTGCCGCCGCCGGCCTTCGGCACGTCGGCGAAGAACTCGACGCCCTCCAGCGGGTGGCCCGCAGGATCGGTCGCGTGGATCGAGATGTACTCCCCGCGGCCCGCCGCGATGTAGTGGTCGCGCATCGACATCGAGACACGGACGTCGGGGCCGTAGCCGCCCTTCGTCCCGATCGCGGCGATGATCGTCGCGAGGTCGTCCGCGACCCGCCGCAGCACGAGGCCGGTGATCTCCTTCGCCCGCGCATCGAGCGTCCCCGGGTGCGCCGCGAGGTGGTTCTTGAGGTCCGTGAAGAACCCGCGCGAGTAGGCCGCCGTCCGGATCGCCGTCCGGCGGACGTCCGTCGACGGCGTGATCGGGTGCGCGGGGGTCTGCCACGACGGCATGTCGGTCGCCGAACGCGTGAGGGGCCCGACGATGTGCTCGTAGCTCTCGTGGAGCTGCTCGTAGTCGAGCGCCGCGTACGCCGTGTGGAAGGGTTGCGCAAGGTCGCCCTCGTAGTGGGCGAGCAGCCCGACGAGCCGGCTCGCCTCGTCGTACGACGCCCGCGCGCCGGTCGCGTCGCCCTCGCCGGCCAGCCGGTCGCCTTCCGCGACGGCATCGATCGCCTGCGCGTAGCGCATGAGCACGGCGTCGGGCGCTCCGCCGCGACGGCCCTTCTCACGGTAGACGTGGTACATGACGAGGCGCGCGTCCTGGACGCGCTCGATCGTGTCGGGGTCGTCGGTCGCCTCGAGGGCGACCCGGACGTTCATCCACGCCGGTGCGCCGCCCATCACGCGCAGCGCCTGGTCCAGGATCCAGTCGTGCGTCCCGTAGTCGTCGGCGTTGTTGGACCACGCCGCGACGGGCTGCGCCGAGCCCACCGACCCGACGGCCAGGACGAGCAGGGCCGCGGCGACGGCAAGCCGATGGAGGCGCTGGCGAGGTCGGTGCATGAACGCGGTGGTCCCCCGAGGGTGGCGCAAGTGACATCAACGATGCGCGACGAGGACCCACCGTCAACCGCGCCCAAAGTCCCAGTCGGCGCAGCTCGTGGTGCGTCCGCGCCCCGCGCGTCGGGCGCTGGCACTATGGTGCGGCCGATCCGTCGCGCGAGAGGAGTGGAGCTTGCCCGAGTCGCCCGAGGAGACGCTCCTGGCGCTCGACCCGGCCTGGTCCGCCGAGACGTTCGCCGTGCAGGCGGGCCGGCCTCGCCGGAGTCCCGGCGCCCCGATGAACGAGCCGCTGAGCCTGAGCTCGACCTACGTCCAGGACGCGACGATCGAGTACGCGCGCGACGGCAGCGCTTCGACCGCGGCCCTCGAAGCGGCGCTCGGCGCGCTGGACGGCGGACGGACGGTCACGTTCGCGTCGGGCCTCGCGGCGGCGACCGCGATCGCCGACCTCGTGCCGGCAGGCGGGACGGTCGTGCTCTCGACGGTGACGTACCACGGCGTCAAGGCGATCTTCGCGCGGCTCGAGGCCGCGGGACGGCTTCGCGTGAGGACGGCGGCGGCGGACGACACGGCTGCGGTCCTCGCCGCCGCGGACGGGGCCGACATGGTCTGGGTCGAGTCGATCGCCAACCCGCTCCTCGTCGTGGCCGACGCGCCGGCGATCGCCGCGGGGGCACGCGCGCGCGGCGCCTTGACCGTCGTCGATGCGACGTTCGCGACGCCGCTCCGCCAGCGGCCGCTCGACCTCGGCGCCGACGTCGTGCTCCATTCCGCCACGAAGCTCATCGGCGGGCAC
Organism: Chloroflexota bacterium; assembly: GCA_025935925.1. GTDB lineage: Bacteria > Chloroflexota > Limnocylindria > Limnocylindrales > CSP1-4 > CAIXZV01. The sequence continues at coordinate 34,104 of JAICUI010000009.1, read as the reverse complement.
TCGGACCTGCTGCTCGGCGCGGTCGCCTGCCGCGACGGCGTGCACGCGGGTGCGATGGCCGCCTTCCGCCACGACCACGGCGCGATGCCCGGTGCCCTCGAGGCGTTCCTCGCGCTCCGCGGGCTGCGCACGCTCGGGGTCCGGCTGGATCGAGCGGAGGCGACCGCCGGGGAGCTTGCGCGACGCCTCGCTGCGCATCCCGGCGTTTCGGCCGTGCACTATCCGGGACTGCCGGGCGACTCGCAGCACGCGACGGCAGTGCGCGTGCTTCCGCGCGGGTGCGGCTCGATGGTCTCGTTCGAGGTCGCGGGCAGCGTCGAGGAGACCGAGGCGTTCCTGGGTCGCCTGCGGCTGTTCGCGCACGCCACGAGCCTCGGCGGGGTCGAGTCGCTCATCGAACGGCGTGCGCGGTACCCGGGCGACGCCGCCGTCGTCGGGCCCACGCTGTGCCGCGCGTCGATCGGGCTCGAGCACGTCGACGACCTGTGGGCGGATCTCGACGTGGCGCTCCGCGCCGTTCCGTCCTGAGCACGGAGCGGGGGGCCGGCGTGGGATCCGGCGACGCGTCGTCCGTCGAGCTGCCCGTTGCGAGGTCGGCGGACCGCGCCACCGAGGGCTGGCTGAGCGGCCTCATCGGGGTCGTGATCTTCAGCGGGACGCTGCCCGCGACCCGGGTGGCGGTCGCGAGCCTGTCGCCGCTGTTCGTCACCACCGCTCGCGCGAGCATCGCGGCCGCCATCGCGCTCGCCTGCCTCGCGATCGCGCGCGAGGCGCGGCCGACCCGTGCCGAGCTCCGGTCGCTCGTGATCGTCTCGATCGGCGTGGTGCTCGGCTTCCCGATGCTGAGCGCGATCGCGCTCCAGCACATCACGGCCGCGCACTCGATCGTGTTCATCGGCCTGCTGCCCCTGGCGACGGCGGTCTTCGGGGTGCTCCGAGCCGACGAGCGCCCGCGTCTCCAGTTCTGGGTGTGGTCGGTGATCGGCGCCGCGACGGTCGCCGGGTTCGCGCTGCTCACGAGCGGCGGCGGTGATGTCGAGGGCGATCTGCTGATGCTCGGGGCGATCGCGCTCGGCGGGCTCGGGTACGCCGAGGGCGCGACGCTCTCGCGCCGGATCGGCGGCTGGCAGGTCATCTCGTGGGCGCTCGTGCTCGCGCTGCCGCTCATGCTCGTCGCCGCGGTCGCGTCTGCGCCGGCGTCGCCGGCCGGCGTGACCGCGGGCGCCTGGCTGGGCCTCGCCTACGTCTCGGTGTTCAGCATGTTCATCGGGTTCGTGTTCTGGTATCGGGGCCTCGCGCTCGGCGGCATCGCCGGCGTCGGTCAGCTGCAGCTGCTCCAGCCGTTCATGGGGCTGTTCCTCGCGGCCGCGCTCCTCGGCGAACCTGTCGCGCCGGCGATGGTCGCGGCGTGTGCCGTCGTCGTGCTGTGCGTCGTCGGCGCGCGGCGCGCGGCGAGCGACTAGGAGATCCGGACCCAGTCGTCGGGGATCACGTCCGGCAGGCGTTCGGGATCCGGGGTCAGCGCGCGACGTGCCGCGGACGACAGGGTCGCGACGTCGGCCGCACGGCGCACGAAATCCGCGAGCACGGCCTCGTCGACGTCGATCGACGGCTCGAACGTGAAGTACCGGAACTTCCTGAGCCGCTCCTCGGCGCCGTGGAGCCGTCGATCCGGATCCGCGAGCAGCGTCCCGTGCTCGAAGCCGAGGTGGATGTGCCGCCGCTCGGGGCCGATCCAGGCGAAGTTCCGGACCCGCTTGCCGTCGGGGAGCGAGTACGCGACCCAGTGCCAGCCCGGGCGGATCGTCTCGACCGTCCCGGGCACGGTCCGGAAGATCAGCTCGCGCAGCGTGCGACCCGTCTCCCGGATCGCCGGGGGATAGGCCTCGAGCAGGAACTCGACGGGCTGGGCGTCGTCCATGCGGCGATCATCGCGCGGGAACCGGCCGGGCGGTGTCAGGTATCGATCCGGCGCCCGCGTGGGCCTGCGATCGATCGCGGTTCCGGGTCATCGCGATCGCGCCGAGCAGCACGGCCGTCGCGTTCAGCGCGCCATGGGTTCGGACCATCGTCTCGAGATCGAGGAACGACACGCCGAGCGCGATCGACAGTGACCACGCGATCGCCATCGGCATCCCGACGAGAAGGGCGGCACCCGCGATGCGCTCCAGGGCTCGTCGCCCGGGGCCGTCGGCCGCGAGCAGGGCGACCCCCACCCCGATTCCGGAGATGCCGACGATCGACGCGCCGAGGGCACCGATCGCCGTCGACGTCGTCACGAACCCGAGGGCCGTCAGCGGGATCCCGACGATGAGACCGCCGACCGAGTCCGACAGCCACCGCCTCTGCCGTGCCACGAGGCTCGCGATGGCGAGGAGCCCGAGGCCGGCGAAGTGGAAGTGCGTCGCGGTCAGCAGGACGATTGCGGGCGGGAAGCCGGTCTCGAGCCCCAGGCGCTCGATCAACGTGAACGCCGCGCCGACGGCCCAGAACGCGAGGGCCGCGTCCACCCCGAGGTCCGCGAGATGGCGCCGCGCGAGGATCGTCGGCCATCGAGCGATGCCATGACGGATCGCTGCCGCGGCTCCGGCCACGGCACACAGGAGCCACGGCACCGTGAACGCCGACGCGACGGCGCCAGCCGGGATCGAGAACGCCGCGATGAGCGGCAGCGCAGCGGCGAGCAGCGGCCACGCCCCGAGTGTCGCCAACCACGCACGGTCGGGGAGGAGCGCGACGATCCGCGGCACGACCACCAGGGGCGCGAGCAGGAAGATCCGCGCGGCGAGCGGTACCGGAAGCAGCAGGAACGCGCCGGCCCAGGCTACGAGACCGGCGGCCGTGGGAGCGAACGCGGCGGCCGAGTCAGAGGGTCGCTGCACGCTGCTCGTCACCCGTCCGTTCGGTGCTCCGTCCATCGCGTCGGCTCCAACGTGCTACTACAGTGTAGCAACTATGGAGTCGCAACCGCGCTACCGTCAAGTAGCGCGTTCGCCGTGCTGCGCGCCGCTTGTCAGCCCACGTGCCGCAACGCGGATGACGCGGCGTGCCAGCCGCACATGCCGTGGACGCCGCCTCCGGGCGGCGTGGACGACGAGGCGATGTACGTCCCGGGATGGGGCGTCGCGTACGGATCGAGCACGGTGCGGATGCCGTCCGGTCGCGTGAACAGCTGGCCGATCGACATCCGGCCGCCGCTCATGTCGCCGCCGACGTTGTTCGGGTTCCGCCGCTCGAGGTCGGCCGGCGTCGTCTTGGCGACGGCGAGGATCCGGTCACGGAACCCGGGAGCGAACCGCTCGACCTGGCCCAGGATCGCGTCCGTCATGTCGGCCCTGGACCCACTCGGCACGTGGCAGTACGCCCAGACGACGTTGCGTCCGTCGGGCGCGCGTGACCGGTCGAACAGGCTCGGCTGCGCCAGCAGGACGAACGGTCGCGGGCTGATGCGCCCGGCGTTCGCGTCGGCCTCGGACGCGGCGATCTCCTCGAAGCTGCCGCCCACGTGCACGGTCCCGGCATGCCCGACGCCGTCCGCGGTCCACGGGATCGTGCCGTGGATCGCGATGTCGAGCTTGAACACCGCCGGCCCGTAGCGGAACCGGCGCAACGAGCGGCGGTAACGGCCGGGGAGCCGCCGGCCGGCGATCGCATCGAGCTGGAGCGGCGAGGTGTCGAAGACGGTGAGCGCCGCGGCGGGCAGATCGCCGTCCGACCGGACGGGCCGTCCCAGCTCGATGGCGCCGCCCAGCTCGGTGAGCCTCGTCGCGAGCGCCCGCGTGATCGAGCCAGCGCCGCCCACGGGCAACGGCCAGCCGTCGTGGTGGGCGCTCCCGAGCATGACCATCGCGGCCGCGCCGCTGACCGGCTCGTCGAGGCGCAGCACCGAGTGCGCCGCCGCGCCGGCGACGAGCGCCCGGGCCGCCTCGTCGCGAAACCGGTGGGCGAGCAGCGTCGCGGGCTGCATCGCGTGGAGCCCGAACCACGCGAGTCGCGCGGTGCGGCTCGCCGACCGCACGGGAACATGGAACGGCGCGAGGATGTCGGGGATGAGCTCGCCGAAGCGCCGGCGCAGCGGCACCGCGAGCCGGCGGTACGCGTCGCGGTCGCGCCCGAGCTGGCTGGCGGTCGCCTCGACCTCGCGCGTGACCAGGACGGCGCGGCCGCCGTCGAGCGGGTGCGCGAACGCGACCGGCGGGTCGATCCACCGGAGCCCGTCCCGCTCGAGGTCGAGATCCTCGAAGAATGGCGACGAGCGGCCGAACGGGTAGACCGCGCTGCACGCGTCGACGACGTAGCCCGGCAGCACGTCGCGCGACGATCGGGCGCCGCCGCCCGGCTCGTCCGCGGCTTCGAGCACCGTGACCGTCCGGCCGGCGGCGGCGAGCGTGATCGCGGCAGCGAGGCCGTTCGGTCCCGACCCGACGACGACCGCGTCGACCGCTCGTTCGTCGGACGTGGTCATCGCGGGCCCTCCTCGCGCAGGGAGATCGGGCGCACGTAGTCGCCCACGAGCTCCCGCGTCCACCACGCGCCCGTCGCGCGGTGCTCGGCCCACGACGCGAACCGGTACCGGAACAGGCGCGCGCGGACGAACCTCGGCGGACGGTCGGGAAAGGGGTTGCGCCGGAGCAGCCGCAGCGTCGGCCGGTCGCCTTCGAGGAGGCGCAACAGGAAGGTGACGAACCAGGACTGGCCGTAGCGCGGCGAGAGCGGCAGGAACCACATCAACCAGTCGAGTCGCAGGTGGTAGGGCGCGAACTGGCGCGGCAGGCGCCGGACGTCGCCGGGCTTGCCCTTGAACTCGTACTCGCGCCAGTCGGCGTCGCGACCCGGCGTGTCCGCCGTCGTGCCCTCGACGACGACCTCGTCGCGGTGCCGGCTCACGGACCCGAAGGCGCCGTAGGTGTTGACGAGGCGGAACGGGTCGAACGAGGTGTTCATCGCCTGGTTGCGGCTGAGGAGGTTCCGCACCGGGCCGTAGCTCAGCACGACGACGACGACCGTGAGCGCGAGGACCGCGATGACGAACCACGCGGGCATCGCCGTGAACGTGGTCACGCCGCCACCGTCGGCAGGGACGCCGACGGGCCCGAGGCCGACGATCCCGAGCACCGCGTTGACGACGCCGTCCGAGAGGCCGGCCCCGATCGCGATCATCGTCAGCCAGTTGAGCCACGCGTAGTTGCCGCTGACGACGAGGTACGCCTGCGTCGCGATCATCAGGACCGCGGCGATCGTGGCGATCGGCTGCGGCAGGAACAGTCCGAACGGCAGCACGAGCTGCGCGACGAAGTTGCCGACGGTCTCCACGCGGTGGAGCGGCCGCGGCAGCCGGTGGAACGCCCAGCTGAGCGGGTTCGGCATCGGCTGCGTCTCGTGGTGGTAGTCCATGCACGTGAGCTCGCGCCAGCATGGATCGCCACGGAGCTTGATCAGCCCGGCGCCGAACTCCACGCGGAAGGCCAGCCAACGAAAGGCGAGGATGACCGGCAGCGGCGGCGCGATCGCCGAGGTCCCGAGGAAGACCGCGAGGAAGCCGGCCTCGAGGAGGAGGCTCTCCCAGCCGAAGCCGTAGAACGTGCCGCCGACGTTGACGATCGACTGGTACAGCCCCCACAGGACGAGCCAGGCCGCCATCGTGACCGCCAGCCCGAGATCGACGGGCAGCGCGAGCGTCTGCGGGATGCCGAGCAGCAACGCGAGGGCGATGACGGCACCCGTGACCGACATCGCGCGCAGCCGCCGGTCCGAATAGCGGATCCAGTGGAAGACGGTCGGTGCGTCGAGGAAGCGGGGGACGAGGCGGAGGAGAGCCGGCGCCGGCTCGAGGCCTCGCTCGCCGGACAGCGCCGGAAACTGCCGGTAGGCGACGACGAACGCGACGAGGTAGATCGCGGCGATCCCGCGTTCGAGGATGAACCGCGCCACGGTGGCGTCGGGCGCGCCAAGGTCGGGCATCGTGGCCCATGGTGCGCCTCGCGCGACAGGGACACGAGGTCAGGCAGGCGATCGACCGTTGCGGACGGCTGTCGCCAGGTCGTGGGGGTGCCGCGATGTGCTCGCCGCTCTGCCGGCGCGGTGCTGTCCGGGCGTCGGGCCGAGCGACGGGGGACGTCAGGCGGTCGTCGGGCGAAGCCGTACGACCGGGATCTCGCGGCCGGCCTTCTCCGGGTACTCGGCGAACCGCGGAAGCGCGTCGACGTGGCGCTGCCAGAGGGCGTCGTGGTCCGCGCCCTGATCGGCGACCTCGGCCGTCGCCGGGAAGGACCGCCGGCCGATCTCCACCGTCACCTCCGGGTCGGCGACCACGTTCGCGAGCCACGCGGGATCCTTGGGGGAACCGCCCGCGGACGCGGCGACGACGTAGGCGTCGCCATCGCGCGAGTAGGTGAGGATGGCCCGGCGCTGCTCGCCGGACCGGATGCCCCTGGAATAGAGGACGAGCAGCGGGTCGCCGGCGAGCGGGCCCTGTGACGGGGTGCCGTCGTGCTCGCGGATGTCGGCGAGGAGGGCTTCTTCCCAGTCGTTGGGGTCGGTCATCGGTCGGGCCCCGAAATGTCGTTGCTTGTGCAACCACGGTAGCAGGCGATTGCGCGCGCAACAAGGCCGGTTGCGCCGCGGTCCCGGACGCCGCCGCGCGGCGGCCGCCGTCTACGGCCCGCGGCGGCGGTCGAGCCCGTCGATGATCAGGTCGAGGCCGAACCGGAAGCGGGCATCGAGATCCTCGTAGAGGAGGGGAGCGGCCTCCGCGAGGTGCGGCACCTCGGCGGCCGGCAGGGCGGCGAACGAGCGGCGCCACGGCTCCTGCGACTCCGCCTGCGGGCTCGCGTCGAGAACCGTCACGGCGACGAGCCAGTCCTGCAGGACCTCGAACCCGCGAACGGCGTCCTCGACGTCCAGGCCACCCGAGCGCAGCATCCCGAGCACCCGGTCGGTCGCGGACGCCTCGCTCTGGACGGGACCGCTCGACGACGCGACGAGCACCAGGAGCCCCGGATGCTCGAGGTACCGCCGACGGGCGTGGAGGATGAACGTGCGCAGGTCGTCCGCCCAGTCGCCGCGGGGCGTCCAGCCGTCGAACACACCCGCGACGAGCCAGTCCGCGGCGGCCTGCAGCAGCGCCTGCTTGTCGCGGAAGTGCCGGTAGACGGCCGTGGGATCGACGCCGAGCTCGGTCCCGAGGCGGCGCATCGTGACCGCCGCCGAGCCCTCTGTGTCGGCGATCCGGATGGTGGCGTCGACCAGCGATTCGCGGGTCAGCGGCGCAGCTCCCGCCCGCCGCCGCCGCCCGCCGTCCGTCACGGGGCGGGATGGTGGCACGCGCTCGCGGAGCCCGTCAACCGCGGCGCCGGGGACCGTCGCGCGGGCCCGCATCGCACGTCGCGCCGCATGGCGCCATGCCGCTGCGGTAGCCTCCGCGCCAGGAGGCGGGAGCGGATGACCGAGCGGCCGGCGGACGGCACGACGCGCGAGGCGGGCGTCTCGACGGCCGTCTCGCGGCTCCGGAGCTGGGTCGTCGGGGCGCCCGCCTATCCGGCCACGGCCGGCGACCTCCGCGCCGTCGAGGTCCTGGGACTCCGGCTTCCCGTCCGCGCCACGATCGCGATCGTCGCCGTCACCCTGATCCTGCTGCTCGACGCTCACGGACGGATCGATCCGCTGGTCACTTGGGCGCTGGGACCGGGCACCGGCAGCGCTGTGGACCTGAAGCGGATCCAGTCCATCGGGCGGCTCGTGCTGCTCGGCGCCGTCCCCCTGGCGCTGGTCGTCCTCGCGATGCGCGACCGGCCGTCGCGCTACGGCGTGCGGCTCGGCGACTGGCGGGCCGGGCTCGCGATCGCCGTTGCCGGGTCCGCCGTCATGACGCCGATCGTGCTCGCGATCGCGCGCGTGCCGGAGTTCGCCGCCTACTACGCGCCGCAGTCCACGACGGCGCCCGGCGTCGTGCTGACGACCGCGCTCGAGGTCATCCCCGCCGAGTTCTTCTTCCGCGGCTTCCTGATGTTCGCCCTGCTGCGCGTCACGGGGCCGATCGCCGTCGTCATCGCGACCGTTCCCTTCGCGTTCGCGCACCTCGGCAAGCCCGAGCTCGAGACGCTGAGCACGGTCGCGGGCGGGCTCGCGTACGGCTGGCTCGACTGGCGAACCGGGTCGGTGCTGTGGAGCGGCCTCGCCCACACGTGGATCCTGTCGCTCGTCGTCATCGCCGCGGGCGCCGGCGGGCTCGTCGGGGCCTGAGCCCGTATCCTCGGTCCGTGCCCGAGGACATTCCCGCCGACATCCGCGACCTCGCCGACCGACGGGCCTCGGCGCGTCGCGCGCGGGACTGGGCGACGGCCGATGCGCTGCGCGACGAGCTGCTGGCGGCGGGCTGGAAGGTCGTCGACAGCGGCACCCTGTACGACCTCGAGCGCGCCGCACCGCCGGATGTCGAGGAGTCGGGCGCGGTGCGCTACGGGTCGAGCGCGTCGGTGCCGTCCCGGCTCGACGAGGCGCCCGTCGGCGCCGCGTCGGTCGTGCTCGTCGCGACGGACTGGCCGGAGGACCTCGTCCGCGCGCTGCGCGCGCTCGTCGAGCACTCGCCGGACGGCACGCAGCTCGTGGTCGTCGCGAACGATCCGTCGGCGGAACAGGCGGAGGCGCTCGACGAGGTCGCAGCCACGGATCCGGGCGCGCCGGGCATCGTCACGGAGGTCGTCCTGACGTCCGCGCGCCTCGGCTGGGCGGCCGCCCTCAACGCCGGGATCCGGCGCGCCGTCGCGCCCGTCGTCATCCTGCTCGACACCAGCGTGGAGCCCGAGGGCGACCTCGTCACGCCGCTCGTCGCCGCGCTCGAGGATCCGACGGTCGCGGTCGCCGGGCCATTCGGCATCGTGTCGGACGACCTGCGGCGGTTCCGGGACGCGGACGAGGACGCGACCGACGTCGACGCGATCGAGGGCTACGCCGTCGCGTTCCGGCGCGCCGACTACGTCGACCGCGGGCCGCTCGACGAGCACTTCGCGTTCTACCGGAACCTCGACATCTGGTGGAGCCTCGTCCTGCGCGACCAGCCGGACGACGCCGACGACGACACGCGGGCGCGACGGGCGCTCCGGGTCGCGGGCCTCCCGGTCGTGCGTCACGAGCACCGTGGCTGGACCTCGCTCCCCGGGGACGAGCGCGACCGCCTGTCCAGGAAGAACTTCTACCGGATCCTCAAGCGGTTCGCGACGCGGCGCGACCTGCTCGTGGGCGAGATCGCCCGCTAGGACGCCGCGTCACCCGTGCGGCGCCAGGTGGTGCCGCCGGGACCATCCGCCACCTCGATCCCAGCGGCGGCCAGCTCGTCGCGAAGCGCGTCCGCGCGGGCCCAGTCGCGAGCGGCCCGGGCGGCGCCACGTGCCGCGAGCAGGGCTCGCTCGTCGTCGCGCATCTCGCCGTCCGTCGCGGCCGCGCTGTCGGTCGCGCGGTCGAGGTCGAGGCCGAGCACGAGATCGGCGTCGAGGACGAGCCAGCGCTTCTCGTCGGGCGACACGTCCGAGCGGAGCGTCTCGCGGATCACCGCGAGCGCCGTCGGCAGGTCGAGGTCGTCGTCGATCGCCGCCACGAACCGGTCGTGAAGGGCGCGGCCCGTGGCCGACAGCCTCGCGGACGGATCGCCGGCCCGGTCGGTGAGCGGGAACCGGTCCGATTCGGCGGCGAGGACGGGGTCCGCCTGATGCCCGGCGGCGCCGATCGCGATGCCCGTCGGACGGTCGCCCGCGGCGCCGGCACGGAGCGGCGGCGGCGGGCCCCACCGCCCATCGGCGGGCGGGGCGCCGAGCGCGGCCACCCGGCTGCGCAGGGACGACAGCGCGGCGGCGGCCGCGGCGAGCGACGCGTGCGAGTAGTTGAGCTTGCGGCCATAGCGCACGGTGAACGCGAGGTAGCGGAGTGCGAGCGGGTCCATGCCCCGCGCCGCGAGCTCCGTGACGCGCTCGAAGTTGCCCGCCGACTTGGCCATCTTGGAGCCGTCCATCAGCAGGTGCTCGCCGTGCACCCAGTGCCGCGCCGGGACCCCGCCGACCACCGGCGCCGACTGCGCGATCTCGTCCTCGTGGTGCGGGAACACGTTGTCGATCCCGCCGGTGTGGATCTCGAATCGCGGTCCGAGATAGCGCATCGCCATCGCGGAGCACTCGAGGTGCCAGCCCGGGTAGCCCTCGCCCCACCTCGAGTCCCACTTCAGCAGCCGGCCCTCGCCGGCGGCCTTCCAGAGCGCGAAGTCGGCCGGGTCGCGCTTGTCGGGCTCGACCTCGCCGCGATGCCCGGCGCGCAGCGCGTCGAGCGTGTTGCCGGAGAGTCGCCCGTACTCCGGGAAGGCGCCCACCTCGTAGTACAGGTTCCCGGCGGGGGAGAGGTAGGCGTGGCCGGAGGCCTCCAGCCGCTCCGCCAGGTCGAGCATCTCGGGGACGTGCTCCGTGGCCCGCGGAAAGACGTGCGCGGGCAGGATGTTGACCAGCGCCTCGTCGGCGTGGAACCCGGCCTCGTACGCGTCGGCGATCTCCGCCGGCGTCTTCGACTCGAGCCCCGCCGCGACGAGCATCCGGTCCTCGCCGCGATCGAAGCGCTCATCGCGCAGGTGGCCGACGTCCGTGATGTTCTTCACGTGCAGGACCGGGACGCCGTGGTACAGCAGCGCGCGCCGGATGACGTCCGCGAGCAGGTAGCTCCGGAGGTTCCCGACGTGCGCCCAGCGGTAGACGGTGGGCCCGCAGGTGTACATCCGGACCGCACCGTCGGGCGGCGCTTCGACGGGTTCGACGGTGCGCGTCAGGGTGTTTCGGAGGCGAAGGGTGGTCACGCAAGGAGCTCCGTGGGAACGCCGGAATCCTACCGCCGGTCGGCGCGCGACCCCGATTCCCGCGCGTCGAAACGTCGTCGTGAAAATGCCCGGCGCGGGCCTAACGGACGGCGCGGCGACGCGTTATCTGACGCAGAGGCCTCGCAGACAAGCATCGTTCCCCCGGCGGTGTGGCACGGCGAGGCCTCACTTCCTGTCCGTCGATGGCCCCGCGAGGGCCTCCGGCAGGCCCGCCCGTATACTCCCGCCGTGCGTCGCTGGGTGTGTGTCGTGGCCTTGCTGTGGGGGTTCACCCGGCAGGACTACGCGTGGTCCGCACGGTCGCGGATCCCGATCCCGGTGGAGCGCCTGCTGGATGCCGTCCGGGACGCGGACCTCCCGGAGGAGGCCTGGTGGACCCTGACCTGACCGGGCTCGAGCCGGAGGCGCCGCCGTCACGGGCGCGCCGGCTGGCCATCGGGGCGCTCGCGGTCCTGGTCGCGATCGCGCTGCTGGCGACCTCCGTGCGGCTGCTCGGGACGCAGGGCGGCTCGGCGCCCGAGGTGGCCGCCGCGGCGACCGACCCCAGCACGGTGTCCATCCTCGCCGGCGAGCCGTCGTCGCTCGACCCGGCCCATCACGGCGATCTGACCAGTGCCTCGTACGTCAGCCAGCTCTACGAGACGCTCACCGCGGTCGATCCCGCGCTCGCCATCCGGCCGGCCCTCGCCGCGTCGTGGGACGTCGCCGACGGCGCCCGCGAGGTGACCTTCCACCTCCGGCCCGACCTGCGGTTCAGCGACGGCTCGCCGCTCCGTGCCTCGGACGTCGTGCACAGCTGGCGTCGCCTGTTCGATCCCCGCGACCCGTCGCCGCTCGCGTCGCTGATCGCCGACGTCAAGGGCGCCCGCGAGCTGCTCGCCGGGACGTCGACCGACACCTCGACCCTGGGCGTGACGGCGCCCGACGACCGGACCGTGACCGTCGAGCTCGAGCGCGGCGGGAACGACCTGCCGGCGATCGTCTCCAGCGCGCCGTTCGCGATCGTCCCGCCGTCCGCGGGCGAGGGGGAGATCTCCCCGACGCCGGGAAGCCTGGTTGGGAGCGGCGGCTACACGCTCGAGCGCGTGGACCCCGACGCGTTCACGCTCAAGGCGAACCCCAACTACTGGGCGGGGAAGCCGGCCATCGAGACGGTGAAGATGGTCACGACCCTGAACGGCGGCAGCCCGGTGGAGGCGTTCGAGTCGTCGACGCTCGACGTGGCGCCGATCGGCTGGTTCGACGCCGGCTGGATCGCATACAACAGCACGCTCGGGCCGTCGCTGCGCAGCGACCCGTCGCTGTCGGTCGTGTACTACGGCTTCGAGACGCGACGGCCGCCGTTCGACACGCCCGACGTGCGGCGGGCGTTCGCGGAGGCCGTCGACTGGCGGCGCCTCGCGGCGCTCGACGAGCCGGGGTCGACCCTGGCCGCGACGGGCATGGTGCCGAAGGGCATCCCGGGCACGCCCGAGGGCGACTACGTTCCGTCCTACGACCCCGCCGGCGCCAAACAGCTCCTCGCCCGCGCCGGCTATGCCGACGGCAAGGCGCTCGGGCCGATCTCCTTCGTGAGCAACGGCGGCGGCTACGACGGCGGGATCCTGACGATGCTGGAGCAGAACCTGGGCGTCGACATCGGGTACTCGACGATGGACTTCGCGACGTACCAGGAGCGCCTCGCGACGGACCCGCCGCAGATCTGGAGCATCGACTGGGTCGCCGACTACCCGGGTCCCAACGACTTCCTTGGTGTGCTCCTCGGGACCGGCTCGACCGCGAACCAGGGCGGCTGGTCGTCGGCGCCGTTCGACCAGGCGATCGAGGCCGCCACCTCCGCAACGACCCCCGCCGAGGCGACGGCCGCCTATGCGCGAGCCATGGGCATCGTCCGCGACGACGCGCCGGCCGTGCCGGTCACGTACGGGACGTCGTACTCGCTGGTGCGCGAGGGGCTGCTGGGCGCGGCGTCGACCGGGACCGGGATCCTGCGCCTCGCGGGGCTCGCGTGGCAGCCGTGACCGCCGTCCGGACCGCCGTCCGGATCACCGGGCGGCCCGGCCGGCTGCTCGCCGGGTTCGCCCTCGCGCTCGCGGCCCTCGGCCCCGCGGCCGCGCCGGCGTCTGCCGCGACGGTGACGTTCGGCGAGCCGGCCGCGCGCCCGGTCTATGGCGAGTCGATCACGTTCACCGTGCCGATCGACCACTCCGGACCGCTGGCTCGCGTCGAGCTCCAGCTGCGCTTCCCGGCGACCCTCGGTCCGCTGGTCGTCAACGTGCCCGTGACCGCCGCGGCGTCGCAGACGGCGATGTACACGCTCGACGTGTCGGGCAGCGGCCACATCGTCCCGAACACGACGATCGAGGCGACCTGGGCCGCGTACCCGGAGGCCGGCAAGCCGCCGGTTCTCTCGCCGACGGAGACCGTCGACTACGACGACACGGAGCACCAGTGGCGGACGCTCAAGGGCGAGGTCGTCACCGTCCACTGGTACGACGGGAGCGACGCCTTCGCGCGGCGGGCCGTCGCGATCGGCGACCAGGCGGTCAAGGACACGTCGGCCAAGCTCGGCGTCGACAACGTCCGGCCGGTCGACTTCTTCATCTACGCCGACAACGACAGCTTCCGCAAGGCGCTCGGACCCGGGACCCGCGAGAACGTCGGCGGCGAAGCGCACGCCGACATCCGGACGCTGTTCGCGCTGATCGAGCCGTCGGCGATCGACGACCCGTGGGTCGGCATCGTCATCCCGCACGAGCTCGTCCACCTCGTGTTCGGCGACGCCGTCGACAACCCGTTCCGCGCGCCGCCGCGATGGTTCAACGAGGGGCTCGCCGTGTACCTCTCGCAGGGCTACGACTCGGGCGACCAGGCGGCCGTGCACGACGCGGTGCGAAGCGGCGAGCTGATGCCGCTCACGGCGCTGACCGGCCAGTTCCCCACGGACCCGTCGTTGACGAGCCTCGCCTACGCCGAGGCCGTGTCGGCGATCGACCATCTCGTCCGCACCTACGGCGAGGCCGCGCTGTACAAGCTCGTCGACGCGTATGCGACCGGCCCCACGGACGACGAGGCGTTCACCACGGCGATCGGCAAGGACGTCGCGGCGTTCCAGCAGGGCTGGCTCGACGAGCTGGGCGCGGCGGCGCCGCAGCAGCGCGGCCCGCAACCGGACCCGACGGGGCCCGTGCCACCGGGCTGGGAGGGTCAGGCGCCCGGCCAGCCGACGACCGCGCCCGCCGAGACGCCGGCGGGACCCGCCGCGAGCGCGACGGTGGCGCCGAGCGCCCCGCCCGATGCCGCGGCCTCCAGCGGCGGCGACGGCTCGACGACGGCCGTGGCCCTCGTCGGCGTGGCCGTGGTCCTGGTCGTCGTCGTGGCCGGGCTCGCGGTCGCACGCCGCCGCACGCCGCCGGCATGACCACGGTCACCGCGCGGATCCGCGCGATCCCGACGTGGCAGGTCACGCTCGGCGTGGCGCTCATGGCGCTAGGCTTCCTCGTCGCCGCGCAGGTGGCCTCCGAGGGGCCGCGGATCCGGTACACGTCCCAGGAGCGGACGCCGCTCGTCGAGACGGCGCTCGACCTCCAGGACGAGCAGACGAAGCTGAAGAAGCAGGTGCTGGACCTGCGCGCCGAGATCCAGGACCTCGAGGCGACGGGGCAGGGCGGGGCCGCCGCGACGGCCGATCTCAACCAGCGGCTCGAGGACGCGCGCGTCGCGGCCGGGCTCGTGGCGATGCGGGGCCCCGGCCTCGTGATCCAGCTCGACGACTCGACCGTCGCCGTCCCGCCCGACACCAACGGGCGCGACTACCAGGTGTCCGGCCAGGACGTGCTGAGCGTGGTCGAGGAGCTGTGGCTCGCGGGCGCCGAGGGCGTGGCGGTGAACGGCGAGCGTGTCACCGTCGCGACGGCGATCGTGGACATCGGCGGATCGGTGCTCGTGAACTCCGCGTATCTCGCGCCGCCTTACCAGGTGTCCGCGATCGGGCCGAGCGACATGTTCGACAAGCTGACCCACTCGGAGGGCTTCGTCGACTTCATCCGGGCGCGCCAGGAGGCATTCGGGATCGACGTCCGCTATGCCACGTCGGACCAGGTGGAGCTGCCCGCCTACGCGGGCGTCGTCACGCTGCGGCACGGCCGGCCCGATCCGAGCGCGGCGCCCAGCGGCACGCCCGCCGCGCCGGCCACCGAGGCGCCCTGATGCGCCGGCGATCGAGCCAGATCACGCTCACGGCCGTGCTCGTGCTGCTCGGCTTCCTCGTCTACGCCCAGGCTCGTTCGCAGGCGCCGAACGTCGGGCTGAACGGGCTGTCGGTGCAGGAGCTCGGCGAGCTCGTGGCGAACGTCACGACCCAGAACAACGAGCTGCGCGGCGAGGTCGAGTCGCTCCAGCAGCAGCGCGACCAGCTGAAGGCGACCGTCAACCGCGGCGACAGCTCGGCGCTGCAGGTGCGCCAGGACCTGACCCGGATCCTGGGGTGGTCCGGTGCCGTGCCCGTCACCGGGACCGGCGCGCGCGTCACGATCGAGGGCCACCTGCCGGGCGATGCGCTGGAGCTCCTGGTCAACGAGCTCCGGAACGCCGGCGCCGAGGCGATCAGCGTCGGCGGGGTGCGGCTCGTGCCCGGGGTCGTCGCGACGGGGCCCGCCGACGCCGTGACCGTCGCCGGCAACGCGCTCCCCAGCCCGGCCACCATCGAGGCCATCGGGCAGTCCGAGACCCTCAGCGGGTCGCTGACGCGCGCCGGCGGTCCGATCGCCCAGCTCGCCGCGCGCTACCCCGAGGTGGTGATCACCGTGGAGGGCGAGGACCGGCTGACGGTGCCCGCGACGACCCGTGACCTCGCGCCGAAGCTGGGGCGCCCCACGCTCTGACGACCTCGGCGGCCTGTCGGCAGCCCCGGAGGCCGATCGCAGTCCCTCTGCTACCCTCGGCCGCGATGTCCGGACAGCCCGTGCTCGAGCTCCTGCTGGGCGATGTCGTCCGCCTCCGGAAGCAGCACCCGTGCGGCGGGGACACGTGGCTCGTCGACCGCCTCGGTGCCGACATCGGGCTGCGCTGCGAGACGTGCCGCCGGCACGTGCTCGTCGAGCGTCGGGCGCTCGAGCGCCGGATCGCGGGCTTCGTCCGCCGCGGCGACCCCGCCGTCACCGCAGCCGTGGCGCCCGCGGCGCAGTGACCGTCCCGCCCGAGGCCCAGGACCCGACCCTCCCCGCCATCGCCGTCGACGATGACGACGAGGCGCCCGGCGCGCTCGAGGTCTTCCAGCACCGCCCGTTCCTGCTGCTCTGGCTCAGCCAGGTGTTCACGCAGATCGGCGGCAACATGGTGCTGTTCGGCCTGACCGTCATCGTGCTCGACTCGGGCGCGGGCAACACGGCCGTCAGCGTGCTGATCCTGTCGTTCCTCGCGCCCGCCGTGCTGTTCTCGGCGGTCGCCGGCGTCTACGTCGACCGGCTGGACAAACGGCTCGTGCTCGTGGCGACGAACCTGCTGCGGGCCGGGCTCCTCGTCCTGCTGTGGCTCGTCGGCGCGAATCTCCTGCTGCTGCTGGTGATCAACGCGCTCATCTCGAGCGTGACCGTGTTCTTCGCGCCCGCCGAGGCATCGATGATCCCGGAGGTCCTGCCGCGGCGGCTGCTGCTGGCCGGCAACGGCCTGTTCACGCTCACGCTCAACGCGGCATTCGCGCTCGGCTACGCGCTGGCGGGGCCGCTCGTGGTGGCGCTCGTCGGCGCGCCGGGGCTGATCCTCGTCGTGGCGGCGTGCTACCTGATCGCGGCGGCGTTCTGCTGGACGCTGCCGCCGGCACCGCCGGCGTCCGCCGCCGACGAGGAGACCGAGACGGGCCCGCTGCTGCCCGAGACCGAGGCGGCGATGGGCTCCGTGTTCGGCCAGCTGCGCGAGGGGATCGAGTTCATCCGCGAGAACCGGTCCATCGGTTGGTCGCTGGTGTACCTGGGGATCGCGGCGTCGCTCGTCGGCGTCCTGGGCGTGCTCGGCCCGCAGTTCGCCAAGGACTCGCTGGGCCTGCAGCCCAAGGACTTCGCGGTCGTCGTGCTGCCGCTCGGGTTCGGCATCGTCATGGGAATCCTGATCCTCAACTCGTTCGGCCACCTGGTGCCGCGCCGGCGGATCATCGAGGGCGGGCTCGTCGCGCTCGGGATCTTCGTCGCCGTGATCGTGTCCGCGGGCCCGATCGCGCGCGCGTTCCAGAGCGCGACCGCGTCGACGGCGGTCGGTCAGTCCGTGGCGTCGCTCACGTCGCTGCTCGCGATCGTCGTGTTCATCGCGCTGCTCGCCGGGATCGCGTACGCGTTCGTCGCCATCCCGTCCCAGACCCAGCTCCAGGAGGACATCCCGGAGGAGGGCCGCGGCCGGGTGTTCGGCGTCCTCAACATGCTCGTGTCCGTGTCGAGCTTCCTGCCGATCATCGTGGTCGGGCCGGTGTCCGACGTGATCGGCACGACGCGGGTCCTGATCTTCGTCGCGATCGCGATCACGGCATGCGGGATCATCTCGATCATCCGTCGCGGCCCGCTCAAGGAGGAGGAGGCCCACAGCCCGGCGACCGGCCCCGCGATCTCCTCCGGGCTCGATCCGGTCGCCGTCGCGACGGCGTCCGGTGGCCGGGAGGGCGGCCGGCGGGCCGGCTCCGCGACCGCACCGGGGCCCGCGGCGACTCCCGGTTCCGCGACCGCTCCCGGTTCCGCGACCGCTCCCGGTTCCGAGACGCCACGCTCGGCTGCGAGCCCTTCCTCCGCGACCGCTCCAACGTGGCAGCCGGATCCCGCGCGCGCCGATCGGCCGTTCGAGCCGAGCCCCGACGAGCACGAGTAGGACCGCGTGCCCGGCACGCTCCTCGTCACCGGGCGGATCGCGACGCTCGCCGGGTCGGACGGGCCCGAGTGGGTCGACGCGATCGCGATCGACGGCGGGCGCGTGGTCGCGGCCGGGACCCTCGACGACGTCGAGCCCGCGATCCGCGTCGGAACGCGACGCCTGGACCTCGCGCCGGACGAGGTCGCGCTCCCGGGCCTGACCGACGCCCACCTGCACCTCGCGGAGGCCGCGATGGCGCGCCAGCACGTGGGGCTCGAGGGCGTCACGTCGATCGAGGAGCTCCGCCGCCTCGTCGCTGCGGCGGCCGGCGACCGGTCCGGCGGCTGGATCGAGGGCGCGGGCTGGGATCCAGACCGGCTGGGCCGGTGGCCGAGCGCGGCCGACCTCGAGGCCGCCGCTCCCGGCCGGCACGTCGCGCTCTGGGCGCACGACCACCATTCGCTGCTCGCGAGCGAGCGGGCGCTCGCCGACGCGGGGGTGACGGCTGCGACGCCCGACCCCGACGGCGGCGTGATCCGGCGCGACGACGCTGGCACGCCGACGGGCATCTTCCACGAGTCAGCGGCCCGCCTCGTGGGCGCGACGGTGCCGGCGCCCTCGGGTGCGGCCGTGGCCGACCCGCTTCCGCCGCTGATCGCCGAGCTCCTCGCGCTCGGCGTCGTCGCGGTCCACGACCCCGGCGGCCTCGGCGGTCGCACCGACCTCGGGGGCGGCATCGAGGCGTACCGGCGGCTCGCCGCGGCGGGCTCGCTCGGGATTCGCGTGCACGCGTCGGTCCGCGCCGCGCAGCTCGACGCCGCGGCCCGCGAGGGCCTGCGCAGCGGGCAGCCGCTCGGCCCGGACCCGCTCGATCGCCTTCGCCTGGGCTGGCTCAAGACGTTCGCCGACGGGTCGCTGGGATCCCGGACGGCGCGGCTGCTGGAACCGCTGGACCCCGTGCCCGACGAGCCCGCGCCGCCCAACGACGGCTACGGCGTGTGGGTCGTCCCGCCCGACGAGCTCGTCGAGCAGGCCGGGATCGCGGCCTCGCTGGGGATCGCGACCCAGATCCACGGGATCGGCGACGCGGCGGTCCGGGCCGCCCTCGACGCGCTGGCGCCGACGGTCGGCGCGACGCCCCTGATGCCGCGGGTCGAGCACACGCAGCTCGTCTCGGAGGTCGACATCCCCCGGTTCGAGGCCCTCGGCATCGCGGCGTCCATGCAGCCGATCCACGTCCGCTCCGACGCCGAGCAGGCGCGCCGGCTGTGGGGTCCGCGCGCGGAAGCCCGCGGCTACGCGCTCGCCGCGCTCGACGTCACGGGCGCCGTGATCCCGTTCGGCACCGATGCCCCCGTGGAACCCGTCAACCCGTGGCCCGGCATCGCGTGCGCCGTCACCCGCGCCGCGCCGGACTGGCCGGAGGGCACGCGACCGTTCGGCGCGCAGAACGGCCTGAGCCTCTGGCGCGCGATCCGTGCGGCGTGCCTCGATGCCCCGCGGAGCGCCGGCGAGCGGGATCGCGGCCGCCTCGTGCCCGGCTGCCGCGCGGATCTGGTCGTCTTGCCGGCGGCGGTCGTCGCGCAGCCCGTCGAGATCGACGGCGCGCTGTGGCACGCCCGGCCGCGGCTCGTCCTCGTCGACGGCGAGATCGCGTTCGAGGCCTGACGCGGGTCAGCCGTCGAGCCGGTGCTTCGCCTCCGCGAACAGCCCGTTGAAGATGCGGGACGTCGACGGGAAGGCGTGGATCGTCTCCGCGAGCACGTCGACCGGGATCCGCGCCTTGATCGCGACGACGCACTCGTGGATCGCCGCCGACGCGTCCGGGCAGGCCATCGCCGCGCCGACGAGGGTCCGCGTCTCCCGGTCGACGACGATCGTGACGTGCCCCGTCTCGGCCTCGACCGAGTAGCCCTTCGCGGTCTTGGGGAAGTCGGCGACGCACTCGAACGCGTCGAACCCGGCGTCCGTCGCCTGGTCGAGCGACAGCCCGACCGACGCCGCCTCGGGCTCCATGTACGTGGCGCGCGGCAATGCCCGGTAGTCGGGTTCGACCGCCTCGCCGAGGGCCATCCGCACCGCGAGCTCGCCCTGGTAGTGCGCCTGGTGGGTATGCAGCTCGGGCCCCGCCGGATCGCCGGCGATCCAGAGACCGTCGGCGAGGCGCAACGAACCGTCGCGCCGGTACGCGTCCGGACCGGATACCGGGATGCCGTAGCGATCGAGGCCGAGCCCGTCGAGCGGGAACTCCCGCCCGACGGCGACGAGGATCTCGTGCCCCGCCACCGAGGAGCCGTCGTCGAGGTCGACGAGGTGCTCGCCGTCGGCTCCCGCCCGCGCGCGGACGCGGACGGCGCGCGCGCCGAGCCGGACCTTCGCGCCGTCGCGCTCGAGCGCGACGCGGATCGCCGCGGCGTTCCGGGGGTGCTCGGTCGGCACGAGCCGCGGGCCGGACTGGCACACGGTGACCGGGACGCCGAACCGCGCATAGACCTGGGCGAGCTCGCAGCCCGTCGGGCCGCCGCCGAGCACGACGAGGCTCTTCGGCAGCTCGCGGGTGAGCGTCGCCTCCTCGTTGGTCCACGGATGGGCGTCCGCGAGCCCGTCGAGCGGCGGCACCTTCGACGACGAGCCGACCGCCACGATGACGTTGCGCGCCGGAAGCTCGTG
The DNA here is from genome assembly GCA_025935925.1 of Chloroflexota bacterium. Taxonomy (GTDB): domain Bacteria; phylum Chloroflexota; class Limnocylindria; order Limnocylindrales; family CSP1-4; genus CAIXZV01. The sequence continues at coordinate 13,754 of JAICUI010000009.1, read as the reverse complement.
CTCGGTCCCGTCGTGGCTCACCGTCACGACGCCCGGCGCGGTGATCCGCGCGGTGCCCCGGTAGCAGACGGCCCCCGCCGCCTCGAGCGCCTTGACGTGCGACGTGTCGTCCGGCTCGGCGGCGCCCGCCGCGCGGTTGACCATGTAGTCGCGCCGGTCCGACGCGCGTCGCCAGCTGTAGTCCGCGCCGCTCCAGTGTCGCTCCGCCGCGTGGAGCAGGCTCTTCGAGGGAATGCATCCGATGTGCGGGCACGAGCCGCCGAACCATCGCCGGTCGACGACCGCGACGGTCGCACCCAGCTCGCGGGCCTTGTTCGCGGCGGCCTCGCCGGCCGGGCCGGCACCGATGACGACGAAGTCGAAGGGCTCCATGGCCGGCATCGTCGCGGGCGGGTCATGCGGCGGTCAAGCGCGACCTGCCCGACGTGCCGTGGACCGATGCGCTCGTCAGCGTCAGCCGCGCTGGCGCCGGGCCTCGTAGAGCAGCACGGCCGCCGTGATCGACACGTTGAGGCTGTCCGCGATGCCGAGCATCGGGAGCCGCACCGCGGTCACCGCGTCGCCCGACCAGGCATCGGTCAACCCGGCGGCCTCGCTGCCCAGCACGATCGCCACGCCGCCCGTCAGGTCCGCCGCCGCGTAGTCCAGCTCGCCATCCACGCGGGCCGCGAGCATCCGGAGGCCCGCGCCGACAAGCCACGCCCGCACGTCTGCCGCGGTCCCGGCGGCGAGCCGTATCCCGAAGATCGTCCCGAGCGACGCCCGAACCGCGTTCGGGTTGAACGGGTCGGTGCGGGGATCCGCGAGGATCACGGCGTCGGCACCGGCGCCGTCCGCGCTTCGCAGCACCGCGCCGAGGTTGCCGGGCTTCTCGACCGCCTCGAGGACGACGACCAGGGGAGCGGCGGGGAGCGAGAGCGCTTCGAGGTCGAGCGGCGGGATGGCGACCGTGGCAACGATTCCCTCGCTGCGGTCCCCGTACGCGAGCCGGGCGAGGACGGGCCCGCCGACGGTCGTGAACGCCGCACCCGCCGCGCGCGCCCGCTCGGCGACCGCCAGTGCCGCCGTCGACGCCGTCGACGGGTCCACGAACACCTCGGCCACGCGGGCTCGGCCGTCGAGCGCCCGCGACAGCTCGCGCACGCCATCGACGAGCGTCCGGCCCGCATCGTCCCGGGCACGCCGGTCGCGCAGGGCGGCCGCCGCGGTCACCCGTGGGTTGCGCGTGCTGGTGATCGGGTCGCGGTCGGTCACCTCGCGCCGCCCCGCGCCCACGCGCCGAGCCGGAGCACCGCGCCGGAGCGCGCGCGCAGCACCAGCGGCTCGCCGTCCGCGCGGACCCCGAAGCCGTCGCGGACCAGCGCGGCCAGGCGATCCGCGTCATAGCCGGGCGTGTGCGCGCTGAGGGCGACGAACGACGGCCGCCGGCCCGCGAGCGCCGCGAGGTCCTCGAGCAGAGCGTCCAGGTCGGCGTCGATCTGCCAGGCGCCGGTCCCGTGGCCGTAGGTCGGCGGGTCGAGGACGACGCCATCGTACGTCCGGCCGCGGCGCCGTTCCCGGCGGACGAAGGCGCGGGCGTCGTCGACGAGCCAGCGGATCGGCGCATCGGCGAGACGCGACAGCTCCGCGTTCCGGCGCGCCCACGCGACCGCCGGCCGCGAGGCGTCCACGTGCGCGACGCGTGCCCCGGCCCGCGCACACGCGAGCGACGCACCGCCGGTGTACGCGAACAGCGACAGGACCTCGGGCGGCCGGCCGAGCCGGTCGCTCGCCTCGCGCACCGCGCCCGCGAGCCACGACCAGGAGGCCGCATGCTCCGGAAACACGCCGACCTGCCCGCCCGCCGCGGGCCGGCACTCGAACGTGAGGCCGGCGGCCGCGACCGGCCACGGATCGTGGGCCGCGCCGCGCGTCCATGCTCCCTTCGACCAGCGCAGGTCGGGCTTCGCCCAGTCGGCCGGACGGAGCTGCATGGCATCCGTGGCCATCGGCGCCGGCCGCTCCACGATCACCCCGCCGAAGCGCTCCAGCCGGCGCCCGTCGCCGCAGTCGATGAGCTCGAGATCCGCCACGGATCCATCGTCGCATGGTGCCGCGGCCGCCCGGGGCGCAGGTCGCGTACGTCCTGCTCGGACAGGTCGCGCTTCCCCGTCGGACGCCGGCTGTCTATCCTCGCGGCATGGCCGGCACGACGTTCTGCGGCACGTGCGGCACGCCGTTCGACGGCTCGCGCCAGTTCTGCGAGCGGTGCGGCGTGTTCCTGGGCGATCCCTCGTGGGCCCCCGCTGCCGCGCGACGCTGTCCCCGGTGCGGCGCGCCGAACGCTCCTGGCCGGGCGGACTGCGGTCGGTGCTTCGCGAACCTCACGACCGGGTTGGACCGGATGTGGGAGCGGCCGCCCGGCCCCGTTCCGGCCACACCGGTGCCGCCCGTGCCGTTGCGCGAGGGCGCCTGCACGACGTGCGGGACGGTCAACGCGCCCGGCGAGTCGTTCTGCGGGTCGTGCGGGCAGTTCCTCGAGTGGGACGGCGCCGTGGCGTCGCGGTCCGCCGCGAACGACCGGCCGCCGGCGGCGGGGTGACGTGCGGCGTCAGCCGGCCTGCGCCTCCTCGGCGTCGATCACGTGCATGACGGCGTTGATGAGCGCGAGGTGCGTGAACGCCTGCGGGAAGTTGCCGAGGTGCCGACCCGACGCGGGGTCGATCTCCTCCCCGTAGAGGTCGAGGGGTGACGCGAAGCCGAGGAGCTTCTCGCACAACCGGCGTGCGCGGTCGAGCTCGCCGATCTCGACGAACGCGGACACGAGCCAGAACGAGCAGATCGTGAACGATCCCTCCTCGCCGGACAGGCCGTCGTCCGTCTCCTGGGTCCGGTAGCGGAGCACGAGCCCGTCCACCGTCAGCTCGTCGGCGATCGCGAGCACGGTCTTCCGGATCCGTTCGTCGTCCGACGGCAGGAAGTGGAGGAGCGGCAGGAGCAGCACGGACGCGTCGAGCGCGGACGACCCGTAGGCCTGGGTGAAGACGCCGCGCGCGTCGAGGGCGTGGGCGAGGATGTCGTCCCGGATCTCGTCCGCCCCGGCCTGCCATCGCGCGACCAGCTCCTCCTCCTGGCGCAGCTGCGCGAGCTTCGCCCCACGATCGGCCGCGACCCAGCACATGAACTTCGACGACGTGAAGTGCTGCGGCTCGCCGCGCACCTCCCAGATGCCGCGGTCGGGCTCGCGCCAGCTGGCGAGCGCCGCTTCCACCTGGCGCACCAGCATCGGCCAGATCGAGTCGTCGAGCCGATCGCGCGACGTCGTGTGGAGATAGACCGAATCCAGCACCGCGCCCCACATGTCGTGCTGGCGCTGGTTGTAGGCGCCGTTGCCGATCCGGACCGGCCGGGCGCCCTCGTAGCCCGAGAGGTGGTCGAGCGTCCGCTCCTCGAGCGCCTTCTCGCCGTCGATCCCGTACATGATCTGGAGGTCCTCGTCGCCGCCCGCGACCGAGGCGATGAAGCGCAGGTAGTCCTCGGCCTCCCAGTCGAAGCCGAGCGTGTACAGCCCCCACAGGGCGAAGGTCGAGTCCCGGATCCAGGTGTAGCGGTAGTCCCAGTTCCGCTCGCCGCCCGGCGTCTCGGGAAGGGACGTCGTCGCGGCGGCCACGACCGCGCCGCTCGGCTCGTACGTGAGCCCCTTGAGCGTCAGCGCCGAGCGCTCGAGGTACTGCCGCCACGGGTGATCGGGGAACTCGCCGCGGCCGAGCCAGTGCTGCCAGTGGTGGGCCGTCCAGACGAGCTTCGCGTACGCCTCCTCGGACGTGCGCGGCGGCGGCGCATCCTTCCACGACAGCGCGACGAACCGCGTCTCGCCCTGCTTGATCAGCGTCCGCGCGACGGCGTGGGTGTCCTCGATGCCCATGTTGAGGTCGCTCGTCAGCACGAGCTCGGGGCCCGCGCCCGCCGGCGTGCACCGCAGCTGGTGGTAGCCGTCCTCGGTGTAGCTCCAGGAGCCGGCCGCTCGGCCATAGTCGAAGGCGGGCTCGCAGTCGAGCGCCATCTGCACCTCGCCGTTCACGCACCGGACCATCCGCAGCAGGATGTGCTCGGCGGCGTAGTCGGTCGGTGCTCGGCGGCGGACGGTCGACCGGTCGCGCTCGTGGTGCCACGGGCCGAACAGGAGGACGTCGCGCACGATCGCCCACCCGGTGCGCGTCCCCCAGCTCGTCTCGAGGACCATGGTGCCCGGCAGGTACCGCCGCGCGGCCGGGACGAAGACGTCGGTGGGCCCGAAGCGGAAGCCGCCGGCGTCGCGGTCCAGCATGGCGCCGAACACGCTCGGCCCGTCGAGCCGCGGCGCGCACAGCCACTCGACGTTGCCCGACGGCGCGACAAGGGCGGTGACCTCGCAGTCCGAGAGGAACCCGTAGTCGCGGATCGGCGGGAACGCCGACCGGCCGCCGGCGTGCCCCCGGGTGGAGGTGGCGTGGCCCAAGGATCGGTCCATCGTGGTCGCGAGCGTACCGCGAGGAGTGCCGCGATCGCCATGCCGGGTCGCGCCTGCGCCCAGCCCGGGACGTGCGTGTTCGGCGACCGCGTTGGGGAGGGTTCGCGGGGTCGACCGTGCTAGACTGCGCCGCCGACGGGCGATTAGCTCAGCTGGTTAGAGCGCATGCTTGACATGCATGAGGTCACTGGTTCGAGTCCAGTATCGCCCACCACACAGCGTCGACCGGGACACGCCCGGCCCCGCACCCACCAGAGAGACGCGGTCACGGGCTGAGAGTCGCGTCGGGGTCACCGGGACCACGGCACCACCCGCGAGCGGCCGGCGAACCGGCCCGGGATCCGCCCGTTAGCGCGGCCACGAGAGCGCTTCGCCGCATGGCGGGGGAGCGAAGGCGGGTGGAACCGCGGGAGGTCGAGCCTCTCGTCCTGTCGGGACGAGAGGTTTCGTGATTCTCGGGAGCGAGGACGATGGCTGAAGACAAGGCACAGGCGGCCGCGATCGCGGTCGAGGCGGCGGACCAGGCGGCCAACGAGGAGGACCTGTCGTTCGAGGCGCCGACGCGCGGCTCGGCGGAAGAGCTGCTCGACGCCGGTGCCCACGCGCCGATCGATGCCATGCGGCACTCGGCGGCGCACGTGATGGCGGAGGCCGTGCTCGACCTGTTCCCGGGTGCGAAGCTCGGCATCGGGCCCGCGATCGCCGACGGCTTCTACTACGACTTCCAGCTCCCGCGGGCGCTCACCCCGGCCGATCTCGAGGCCATCGAGCAGCGCATGCGCGCGAGCGTGAAGGCCGATCACTCGTTCGTCCGCGAGGAGCTGCCGTTCGACGACGCCCGGTCACGGGTCGAAGGCGAGGGCCAGTCGTTCAAGGTCGAGATCCTCGACGACCTGCGGGCCCGTGCCGAGGCGGCGGGCGAGCCGCCTCCGGTCACGAGCTTCTATGCCCACGGCTCGTTCCACGACCTGTGCCGCGGCCCGCACGTGCCGTCGACGGGCAAGATCGGGCCGTTCAAGCTGCTCGCGGTCTCGGGCGCGTACTGGCGCGGGGACCAGTCACGGGACGCCCTCCAGCGCATCTACGGGACGGTCTGGGAGACCGACGAAGAGCTCCACCAGTTCATCTGGCGGCGAGAGGAGGCCAAGAAGCGCGACCACCGTCGTCTCGGCGTGCAGCTCGACCTGTTCAGCTTCCACGACGTCTCGCCGGGCTCCGCGTTCTGGCATCCCAAGGGCTGGCGGCTCTACCAGACGCTGCGCAACGCGATGCGCGAGCTCCAGGACCGGCGGGGCTACGACGAGGTGTACACGCCGCCGCTCGTGCACCAGAAGCTGTGGCAGCAGTCGGGCCACTGGGACTTCTACCGCGACAACATGTACCTCGTCGACGTCGAGGGCACGTGGTTCAGCCTGAAGCCGATGAACTGCCCGGAGTCGACGTACATCTACAAGACGCAGCTCCGCTCGTACCGCGACCTGCCGCTCCGGCTCGCGGAGTACGGGGTGCTGCATCGGAACGAGCTGTCGGGCGTCCTGTCCGGGCTCACGCGCGTCCGGCACTTCGTGACCGACGACGCGCACATCTACGTCCGGCCGGACCAGATCGGCGCGGAGATCGAGGCGCTGATGGGCGAGATCCGCGAGGCGTACTCGTGGTTCGGGCTGACGCCGACGCTGACGTTCGGCACGCGACCCGACAAGGCGCTCGGCGACCCGGCGATCTGGGACGAGACCGAGGCGATCATGCGCGCGGAGCTCGACCGGTCGGGCCTCGAGTACCGGGTCAAGGAGAAGGACGGCGCGTTCTACGCACCGAAGATCGACATCCAGATCACCGACGCGCTCGGCCGCGAGTGGCAGACGGCGACGATCCAGGTCGACCGGCTGATGCTGCCCGAGCGGTTCGACCTGTGGTACATCGACGACCAGGGCCGCCAGCAGCGCCCGGTCGCGATCCATCGCGCGATCTACGGCTCGCTCGAGCGGTTCATCGGCGTGCTCACCGAGCACTTCGCGGGCGCGTTCCCGCTGTGGTGCGCGCCGGTCCAGGCGGTCGTCATCCCGATCGCCGACCGCCACGTCGATGCCGCGAAGGAGCTGGCGGGGGAGCTGCGGGCGGCCGGGGTCCGGTTCGTCGACGTCGACGCGTCCGACAACCGGATGCAGAACAAGATCCGGCTCGCGCAGGGCCAGAAGGTGCCGTACATGCTGATCCTGGGCGACCGCGAGGTCGAGGCACGGAGCGCGACGGTCCGCAAGCGCGGTGCGGCGAAGGAGGCGCCCCAGGAGACGCTGTCCTGGTCCGACCTCGCGTGGCGCCTCGGCGAGGAGGTCCGGAGCCGCAGCCTGGGGTAGCACCCCGGGGTGCCGGGCGCTCGCACCGCCCGGTTGCGCACCGGCTGCCGTCCATCCGGAGCACCGGCGCCCGGCGCGCCCCGAATCCCACCCGGAATCGGCCTGATCGGGCGCCCGGGGTGCCCGGACGCAGTCCGTTCGCGACGTACCGGGCGCCCCCGCCGCCCAGGCGCCAGCGGCGCGTCGGCGGGTTCCCCGGCCGGCCGGCGAGCCGCCTCGGATGGGCCCCCCCGCGGTGGCGATCCCGAGAACCGCTGTGCTACCATCCCCCGGCTGCCGCAGGGGTTGTCTGCCCACGCGTGCCGCGAGATCAGTCACTCAAACAAAGGGAACACGCCATCAGCCGAGACCTCCGCGTCAACCAGATGATCCGAGTCCCCCAGGTCCGGGTCCTCGATGAAGACGGCCAACAGCTCGGCATCATGCCGACGCACCAGGCCCTCGGGATGGCGCAGGAGCGGGGGCTCGACCTCGTCGAGGTCGCGCCCACGGCGGCACCGCCGGTCGTCAAGTTCCTCGACTTCGGCCAGTATCGCTACGAGCTGGCGAAGCGGGAGAAGGAGGCGAAGCGGAAGCAGCGCGCGGTCGAGTTCAAGGAGGTCCGCCTCACGCCGAAGATCGGCACGGGCGACTTCGAGACGAAGGTCCACCGCGCGGTCGAGTTCCTGGAGGACGGTGATCGGATCAAGGTGACCGTCCGGTTCCGCGGACGGGAGCTCACGCACCCGGAGATCGGGCGCAGCCTCCTCGCGAAGTTCAGCGAGGCGGTGAAGGACCACGGGACCGTGGACCGCGCACCCGCGCTCGAGGGGAAGTCGATGTTCATGACGCTCGCCTCGGTCCACAAGCCGAGGGTCCACGAGCACCGCACCGCAGGGGCGAGGCCCGAGGGCGCCGACGAGGCGCCCGACGTGGCGAACGGAGCCGAACCGGCTCCCGAGCCGGTCGCCCCGGCCGCATCAGCATCCGCACCCGCCCCGGCGGCCGAGGCGGCCGTCGAACCGATGCCCGCTCCCGCTCCGGCGGCCGAGGCGGCGCCAGCAGGAGAGTGAGGCCAGCGTGCCGAAGATGAAGACCCACAAGGGGACCCAGAAGCGAGTCGGGGTCACCGGGTCGGGCAAGTTCATCCGCGTCAAGTCGTGGCGGGGCCACCACCTCGAGATCAAGTCCTCGCGCCGGACCCGCCGCTACGCCGGCAAGGAGGTCGTCGGGCCCGAGCACCAGGAGCAGCTCCGCCGGCTGCTGCCGCACCTCTAGGAGCACCGATGGCACGCGTCAAGCGGGGCGTCACCGCCCACAAGCGGCACAAGCGCCTCCTCCACGACGCCGAGGGGCGTCGTGGCACGAACCGCAAGCTCGTCAAGCGCGCGCACGAATCCGAGCTCCACGCGCTCGCCTACGCGACGCGGGACCGCAAGCAGCGCAAGCGCGACATGCGCGAGCTCTGGATCGTGCGCATCAATGCCGCCGCCCGCATCCACGGCACGACGTACGGCAAGCTGATCGCCGGCCTCAAGAAGGCCGGGGTGGACCTCGATCGTAAGATCCTGGCCGACATCGCGGCGCGCGACGACGCGACGTTCGGCGCGATCGCCGAGGTTGCCGCGCAGGCCTGACTCCTCGGGTCGATCGGCTCCGTGGAGCCCGGTCGACCCTCGGACAGCTCACCGCATGGAACCCTCGATCCATCGATCGAGGGTTCGTCATTTGAGGGACAGGCTTCGCACATGGATCTCGCCCAGCTGACCGCCGACCTCGACGGCCTGCGCGATCGCGCGACGGGTCAGGCGGCGGCCGCCCCCGACACCGCGGCGCTGGACCAGCTGGAGGTCGAGGTCCTCGGCAAGAAGGGCGAGCTGACCGCGATCCTGCGCGGCATCGGCGGGCTGCCGGCCGAGGACCGCCCGAAGGTCGGCGCGGTCGCGAACCAGGTCCGGGCCGCGGTCGAAGCGGCCCTCGGCGAGGCGAGATCGCGGGTCGGCGGCGCGGAGCTCGAAGCCCGCCTCCGTGCGGAAGCCGTCGACGTCACGACGCCCGGCCGCCCGATCCGCCGCGGGTCCTTGCACCCGATCGTCGAGACCGCTCGCGAGATCGCCGACGTCTTCGCCCAGTTCGGGTTCGTGGTCTACGAGGGCCCCGAGATCGAGGACGACCGGACCAACTTCCAGATGCTCAACATCCCGCCCGACCACCCCGCGCGGGACCTGTGGGACACGCTGTATCTCGACGTCGACCAGCGGCTCCTGCGCACGCACACGAGCCCCGGCCAGATCCGGGTCATGCACCAGGAGCGCCCGCCGATCCGCGCGCTGCTGCCGGGACGCTGCTTCCGGTACGAGGCCGTCGACGCCAGCCACGCAAGCGAGTTCTTCCAGGTCGAGGGGCTGATGGTCGACGAGGGCACGTCGATGGCCGACCTCAAGGGCCTGCTCGACCAGTTCGCGCACGCGATGTTCGGCGAGGGGCGCGCGACCCGGTTCCGGCCCGGCTACTACCCGTTCACCGAGCCGAGCGTCGCGTTCGACATCCTGTGCGTCATCTGCGACGGCGCGAAGTGCCCGGCCTGCTCGAGGACGGGCTGGATGACGATCCTCGGGGCCGGCATGGTCCACCCGGTCGTCCTGCGCTACGGCGGGATCGACCCCGAGCGCTACCAGGGCTTCGCCTTCGGGATGGGCGTGGAGCGCATCGCGAACCTCCGCCACGCCGTCGGCGACCTGCGGCTGTACATGGAGGACGACCTCCGCTTCCTCGGTGCCTTCCGGTGAGGGTCCCGCTTTCGTGGCTCTCCGAGTTCGTCGATGTCGAGCTGACCCCGGAGCAGCTCGCCGAGCGCCTGACCCTCCTCGGGATGGAGGTCAAGACGATCGAGCGCTGGGGCGCCGACTGGGAGCACGTCATCACGGGCGAGCTGCTGACGGTCGAGAAGCATCCGCGCGCCGACCGGCTCAGCCTGACGACGGTCACCCTCGGCGACGGGCAGCCGCCGCTCGAGATCGTGTGCGGGGCCACGAACATCGCCCCCGGCCAGCGCGTCCCCGTGGCGCTGCCGGGCGCCGTGCTGCCGGGCAACCGTCGGATCGAGCGTGCCGAGAAGATGGGCGTCGTGTCGAACGGCATGCTGTGCTCGGGCGCCGAGCTCAACCTGACCGCGGACGGCGACGGCATCCTGATCCTCCCCGCCGACACGCCGCTCAACGTCCCGCTCGCGGACCTGTACGGCGACGTCGTCCTCGACGTTGACGTGAAGCCCAACCGCGGCGACGCGCTGTCGATCCTCGGGCTCGCCCGCGAGGTCGCCGCCGCGACCGGCCAGCGCGTACGGCAGCCGGATGTCCGGGTGGAGGAGGGGAGCGGCCCCGCGACCGCCGAGCGGCTGGCGATCGACGTCCGCGACCCGGGCCTGTGCACCGGCTTCGCGGCCCGCTGGGTGAGCGGCGTCACCGTCGGGCCGTCGCCCGACCGCGTCCAGATGCGGCTGCTCGCCGCCGGACAGCGGCCGATCAGCAACGTCGTCGACGCGTCGAACTACGTGATGCTCGAGCTCGGCAAGCCGATCCACACCTACGACGGCTCCACGATCGCCAAGGCGGGCGACGGGCGTCCCACGATCATCGTGCGCCGCGCGGAGGCCGGCGAGCGGCTCGAGACCCTCGACCACGTCGTGCGCGAGCTGACGCCCGACACGCTGGTCATCGCCGACCCGTCGGGCGCGATCGGGGTCGCGGGCGTGATGGGCGGCGCGACGACGGAGGTGTCCGACGGGACGACGGACGTCGCGATCGAGTCCGCGATCTTCGACCCGGTCAGCATCCGGCGCACGGCGCAGCGGCTGGCCCTGCGTTCCGAGGCGTCGTCCCGGTTCGAGAAGGGCCAGGAGCCGCGGCTCGCGCGCCTCGGCGCCGACCGCACCGCGCAGCTCATCCGCGACTGGGCCGGCGGGACGATCGCGCCGGGTGCGCTGGATACCTCGCCCGAGCCGGCGCCGCCCGCGCGGGTGGCGTTCCGCCCTTGGCGCATCAACCGGCTCCTCGGCACGGACCTGACGGCGGCGGAGCAGGAAAGCCTGCTGCACCGCGTCGAGGTCGCGACCGAGCCCACGGCGGCCGGCGAGCGGGTGACGGTCGCGCTCCAGCCCGAGCCGCTCGACGTCCAGGCGGGCGACGGCGCGCTCACGGCGATCGTGCCAACGTGGCGCCGGGACATCGCGATCGAGGCCGACGTCGCGGAGGAGATCGCACGAGTCCGCGGCTACGAGCTCGTCCCGTCAATGACGCCCGACACCGCGATGCCGGAGTTCCGCGCGTCGCCGCTCGAGGTCCGGGAGCTCGTCCGCGACACGCTCGCGGGCGCCGGGCTCACCGAGGTGGTGACGACGGCGCTGGTGTCGCCGAAACATGTCGAGACGTTCGTCCTGCGGCGGGAGGTTCCGTCGGTGCCGGGGGACGAGCCGCCCGGCGGCGAGGCGATCGGCGTGACCAACCCGCTGTCACGCGACCACGCGCTGCTGCGGCGGAACCTGTTCGGCAGCCTGCTCGACGTCGTCGGGACGAACCTCCGGCACGGGACGGATGACGTCGCGGTGTTCGAGATCGGCAAGGGCTACGCGCGCACCGCCGACGAGCCGCGCGAGTGGTGGCGACTCGGGTTCGCGCTGGTCGGCGCGGCGGAGCCCGCCGCGTGGAACCGTCCGGCACGGCCGTTCGACCTGGACGACGCGAAGGGCATCCTCGAGCTGCTGGCGGCGCGCCTCGGTCTGCCGGCACCGGCATACACGGCCGAGGGCGCCGAGCCGCTGTTCCACCCGGGGCGGACGGCCCGCGCCGACGTCGACGACCGGCTCCACGCCATCGTCGGCGAGCTGCACCCGTCGATCGCGGACGCCTGGGAGCTGCGCGCCGGCACGCGCGTCCTGGTCGCCGAGGTTGCGCTGGCCGGTTTGAGCGGCGGCCGCCTCCCGGCCGAGCAGGCGCCCGTCGTCGGTCGCTACCCGGAGGTCGAACGCGACCTTGCCATCGTGGTTCCGGAGGCGACGCGCGCCGCCGACGTCGCCGACGTCGTCCGGGCGCACGCCGGAGCCCTCCTCCGCGACCTCCGGCTGTTCGACATCTACCGAGGCGTCCCGCTCGCGGGGGACGAGAAGAGCCTCGCCTGGCGGCTGCGCTTCGGTTCGTCGGCGCGGACGCTGACGGAGGGCGAGGTCGAGGCCGCGGTCGGCGCGGTCGTCGACGCGCTCGGCGTGATCGGAGGCCGCCGCCGCGCCTGATCGCCGGCAACCGGGCGGACATAGGGAGATCGGGTCGTTGCGACCCGGACCCGCCAACGGCTACCGTATCGCCGGGACTCGCGCCCGGCGGGGGTCCGGAACCGACTCGAGGGGAGTTGCGTGGACTTCGTCGCGTTCTTCAACTCGTTCAACCTGTTCGACCTGCTGGTCCTCCTGTTCCTGTTCGCCATGTTCGTGCTGGGCTACGTCCAGGGCACGATCCGGCGCGCGGTGGGCCTGCTGTCGATCACGTTCGCGTTCTTCCTGGCGGCGATCCTGTCCGTGCCGATCGGGAACTTCCTGGCCGCGAACTGGACGTACTACCCGAAGGAATACTCGGCGATGGTCGGGTTCCTGGTGCCGTTCGTGGCGGCGGTCGTCGCCCTCGCGCTGGTCGTCCAGGGGACGTACCAGAAGCAGGAGATCTTCGTGAAGTACCCCGTCATCGACGAGGTGCTGGGCGGCGTGCTCGGCGTCTGCCAGGGGCTGCTGCTGCTCCTGTTCGTGACGATCATCCTCGACCAGTTCTACCTCAACGTGCCCGTCGCGGCCGACAACGAGCCGCTCGGGTTCCTCCGGACGTTCTGGAACGCGCTCGACCAGTCCGGAACCGGGACGTTCCTGCACACCCAGGTGATCCCGGGGTTCGTCGGCTTCTTCCAGTTCCTGCTGCCCGACTCCATCGAGGCGACGTACGGCGTGGGTTCGGCCGGCTAGGTGCCTCGAACCGGCCCCGACGCGCCGTCGCGGCCGTTCCCGCGCGAGCTGCTGGCCGGCGACACGCTCGCGGCCGCGCGGGCACTGCTCGGCGCCCACCTCGTCCGCGACCCCGCCCCTGCCGACGCGATCCGCGAGCGCCGCGCGGGGCGCATCGTCGAGGTGGAGGCGTACATCGGCGAGGCGGATCGCGCCTCGCATGCGAGGTTCGGCCCGACCGCGCGCAACCGGGTGATGTTCGGGCCGCCGGGCATCGCCTACGTGTACCTTGTCTACGGGATGCACCACTGCCTCAACGTCGTCTCGGAGCCTGCGACGCGGCCGGCGGCGCTGCTCGTCCGCGCGGTCGAGCCCGTCGCCGGCGTGGCCGCGATGCGCGCTGCCCGGGCCGCGACCCGGCGGGGCACCGGGACGCGTCCGCCACCCGACGCGCGGCTGGCCTCCGGCCCCGGGCTCGTGTGCGCCGCCTTCTCGATCGACCGCTCCCACACCGGCCTGGACCTGTGCGCGGCGACGTCGCCGCTGCGGCTCGAGGCAGCCCCTGCCGGCGAACCCGGGCCGCCGATCGTCGAGACGCCGCGGATCGGGATCGACTACGCCGGCGAGCCGTGGACCTCGATGCCGTGGCGGTTCCTCGTCGCGGGCAGCCCGTCGGTGAGCGGCCGGTCCCCGCGCGCGACCGCGTGATGGACAGCCGCTCGATCGCGCTCCTCGAGTTCCCGGCGGTCCGCGCCCGGCTGGCCGAGAAGACGTCGTTCGACCCCTCGCGGCGGCTTGCGGAGGCGCTCGAACCGTCCGACGACCCGGTGATCGTCCGGCGCGGGCTGGACGAGACGGATCAGGTGCGGTCGCTGCTTCAAGACCGCCCGGGCGTGGGCATCGGCGCGGCGCACGACATCGAACCCTGGGTCGGCCGGGCCGTGCG